>NZ_JBIWCN010000023.1:58101-138580 GCF_044761525.1 Streptomyces sp. NPDC097595
AGTGCTCGTCGCTGTACGTTCTGCGGGCGCATTGCATCGGCTCCTCGACGTGTTGCCCGTTTTCGATGGCGACACTCGCGTCACCATCCGGTTCACGCTGCTCCCCGGATCACACTTCGACGTTGATGCTCTCGTGGCTCTGGACGGCTCGGGTGCCCGCATATTGCCCTGGGACGAAGCTCGCCGCGTCAGTCACGACCTGGTCCTGACTTCGAGCCCGAAGGGTGAACTCCACGAACTGTCAGGGCCCCGGGCACTGCTTCCACACGGGGCCGGCTTCAACAAATCCATCAGCAACGACGGTTCGCCCGAAGTACCCTCCGGCCTGGACCCCCACTATCTATTGGTCGACGGCGAACCCTGGGCCGATCTCCATGCCTTGGCCCACGAAGAGCAAGTCGCTCGCCTGGCGCTTCACTGTCCGCCGGCTGCCGACAGGGCCGCCGTAGTGGGAGATCCCACCCTGGACCGTCTCCTCGCATCGGTCCCCCACCGTCAGGACTACCGCGCTGCGCTGGGAACGGGACCGCGACAGCTCATCGTCCTCACCTCCACGTGGGGACCGGACTCGCTCCTCGCCCGCCGACCAGACCTGCCCGCCGAACTCACCAGGATCCTGCCCCGCGATGCCTTTCAGGTCGCCCTGATCGTGCACCCCAACGAGTACAGCAAGACCGGACTCTTCGATCTTTCCCGCTGGCTCGCCCCTGCTCTCAAGGCGGGGCTGGTCCTCACCCACCCTTACGAGGAATGGGCGGCAGTCCTGGTGGCTTCCGATGCGGTCGTCTCCGACCACGGCTCCACGGCTCTCTACGCGGCGGCCCTCGGCCGCCCGATCATCAGCGCCTACGACGGCAGCCGCGAGCTGATCCCCGGCAGCCCGATGGCACGGTTGCTGGATTCCGCGCCCAGGCTGTCGGCAGCCTCCGGCCTGGCGGACGCTCTCCGGGAATCCCGAACCATGGACACCCGCGACCAGGCCGCCGTCGCCTTCGCCCGGCAGGGTCAGGCACTCCGACTACTGCGGCAGCAGCTCTACCAGATGCTCGGGCTGCAACCCCCGTCGAGCCCACTGGATGCACCAGCGTTCTCCCAGCCACTTACGACACCGCGTCAGCCTCGGGCCTTCGCGGTACAGGCCCATGTATCGGGTCACCGGATCGCTCTCGAACGCTTCCCCGCGCACACGCAGGAGGCCGTACACCACCTGGCCGCCGAATATCCCACGGCCGGACCACGCCAGGTTCAGAGTGCCGCCCTTCTCTGGCGCCGTGCCCGGGCCGTCGGCCCCACCGTGCAACACACGGCCTGGACCGCTGAGGGCTGGACGGCCCATGTCCTGGAGGAGGCGCCGGGCTGCAGAACAGCAGCCGCAATCCTGTCACCCCAGCGCTGCCTGCTCAGGAACCGTACGGCCGGTCTGCTCAGCCTCCGCGTAGAACCTCACCGTGACCGGGGCCATGTGTCTCATACCGATCCAACGGCCGTGGTGTCGGCGGTACACGCATGGCTCAGCGCCAACACGAACTGGTCACTTCCTGTACCGCTCCTGTGCGACACCGGGCCGATGACCGTGCGCGTGCACCTGAATCCTGCCGACGCGGACGACCTCGACTACGAGCTCTGACCGTCGGAGGGGATGCCTCCGGCCTGCAGCGTGACGTGCCTAGCAGCCCGGCGGTGCAGCTCGGCGGTGTCGGCGTCACCACGGTCTTCAGCCAGAGTCGCGAGTTCCTCCAGAACCCGTGCCTCGTCCGTAACCGAGCCCCGAGCGCGAGCGTCGACGAGAGCCGCGCGCACCAACACGTGCGCCTCTTGTTCCCTATCCACCAGCCTCAGTGCGCGGCCCAGTTCGAACCCAGCTCGAGCTGTCATGCGCTCCCGCTGCTGCTGCCGCGCCATCGCGTGGGCCACTTCCAGTAGCTTGACCGCCTCCCGGCACTCCCCCCGCCGCAAGGCGGTCTTGCCCAGCAGGTAGGTCTGGAGCAGCACGCCGTACGCGTTCCCTGCCTCCGCGTGGACCGCCTTCGCCGCTTCGAAATCTGCGGCTGCACCGGACCAGTCTCCGAGCTCGGACTTGAGTAGGCCCCGGAATTCCACTGTCGAGGCACTCAGCCTGCGTTCCAGGGGCGATGCCCCCAGCGCTTCCGAGCCGTTGAGCGCATGCACCAGTTGCTCCGCGGCTTCGTCATACAGCCCCTGCTCCCATAGCGGCCGGGCCAGCTGGCACCTCATCCGGACCATGGCCGGGAGGAACTCCGTCCGGTCTGCGGCAGCCACGCCCATGCGAAAAGTGTCCGTGATGTCGGCGTAGTGCGGGTGGTCGAGGAAGTGGGTCCACAACGGCTCGCAGAGCGCCCAGGCGTCCTCATAGAGCCCCGCCTCGAAGGCGAGCCTGACGCATCCGTACAGGGCGAGCCGGTGTGACTCCAGCCACCGCAGCGCTTCCGTCCTGCCCGGGAAATCGATATCGCGCGAGTCGGGACCCACTGGTTCGGGCAACCTCGCAAAGGTCATCCGCGGGCCGGCGGCCAGGAGATCCGCCCGAGCGGCTTGACGCCTGTACCAGGAACTCAGATCGCGGCGAGCTCGTACGCGATCCCGCCCGTCCGGGTCTTCCTGCTGCACACGGCGCTCAGCGTGGCCCCGCAGGAGGGAGTGCATACGCCAGTCGTCGGTCCTGCCGTCCAGTAGCCCCGCCGACTCGAGTTCCTCTAGGGCGTCTGCCGCCCGACATGGATCACAATGGAGGAGCACGGCAGCGGTCGACTCCTCGACCACGGGCCCCGGAAGTTGTGGGAGCAGCCGGTACAGTCGCGCGGCTTCAGGCCCCAGTCCTGAGTACGCGGCGTCCCACACGGCTTCGACCATGGGAATGCCCTTCGCGTGCAGTTCCGCCGTCAGCTCGGCGACGAGCCGGGGCAGGCTCCGCCTGCGGTACTTGCGTACCCACTGACCGGCCACCTGAAGCGCGGCCGGCAGGCCACCACACCCACTCGCCAACTCGACCAGTGCACCTGGCTCCGCCGACAGCCGTGGATCGTCCACGAGATGCCTGAGCAGCCGGACCGCGTCCTCCACCGCCAGCGGACCCACAGGAACTTCGGCCACAGCAGTGCCGTCGAGGTCGTACAGGGCACCCTGGCTGGTGATGATCGTCAGACTGTGGTCCGACGCAGGGAGAAGCGGTGTCACCTCACTTCCGAACCGCGCATTGTCGATCACTACGATCAGCCGCTTGCCCCGGGTCCTGGTCCAGAGCTGCTTCGTACGGCCGGCGAGAGACCTCTCCAGCAACTCCGGCTGTACGCCCAAGCCGGTCAGGAGCTCCCCGACGGCGTCCGTGATCTCCACAGCACCGTCCCGGCGCAGGTCGTCCAGGTCGAGGTAGAGGACCCCGTCGGGGTATCGATCGGTGGAACGGCGGGCCACATGAAAGCCCAGGGCGGTCTTACCGATCCCGCCCATCCCCGTCAGCGCGATGACGAGCGGCCCTGCATGGGCCGCGTGCGTCTCGACCGCATGAGTGATGCGCTCCTGCTCGACACGCCGGTTCTCAAACCGCACGCGTGCCGGTGGGAGTTGGAACGGAACCGGCGGCGTCGAAGCACCCATGCCGTGCAGATGCTGATGCAACTCTCCGATGCGTCCGGCCTGAACGACGACCTCCGCACGGCCGTCCAGGCTGTTGCACGTCTCGTCGGCCATGCCTCAACAGTATTGCCTCATCCATGAGATGAGGGTGTGATGTCTCAACCAGGAGCGCTGGAGGTGGACCGCAAGGGCCTTGGATGCACAGCAAATTCTGCGCCACTCCGCGCCACCGACCTAGGGTGTGACGATCGGACACCGACCGAGGGAGGCTGGCATGGACCCGATCACCGCAGCAGCACTGACGGCACTGGCCGGAAACGTCGGCGGGGAAGCCGGCCGCCAGGCGTGGCAAGGCCTCACCGCATTGGTGAGGCGCCCCTTCCAGCGCGGCGCAGCACGGGACGTTGAGCCGGACGGATCATCTGGGGTCAGCTCGGGCGAACTGGAGATCGCGGACCTGGAGAACAACCCTGCAGACCCGCTGCGCGCCCAGGCACTGGCGACGGCACTGGGCGTACGGGCCGCTCTGGACGGGGAGTTCCGTGCTCTACTCGAAGAGTGGTGGCGGCATGCCCAGACCAGCTCGGGCAGTGAGGTACACAACACCATCAGCGGAGGAACTCAAAACGGCCCTGTACTCCAGGGAGGAGAATTCTCCAGCCTCACCTTCAACATGACTCGGGACAACAACCGCTGACGACGCGGTAAAAGGCCATCGCCGTACCTGAGCCATCCCGCCTCTTGGCAAGCCTTGCCCGAGGCCGCCACCGGCCGCGGCCTCGGGCTCACGCGCCGATTCCGGCAGCTGAGTGGGCGCCGTTCGTCGGCGAATGGTTCCGCGACCCCGGCAGTTGGCAGACATATACACGCTTGTGGGGCACCGATTTCTCCCGAAGCCATCATGGCCGCTCTCTTCTAGGGCCGACGCGGGCGCCGACTCGCGTCCCCCCTGGGTGCCTCCCGGCCGAAAAGCCACAGAAACGCATAGAGGGGCGCGAACGCCAGGGCAAGGATGACCCCGCCTACTGCGATTTCCACACGCTGCGACCGTTCTCCGGGCATTCTCTCCCGGCCGACCACCCAGATCCCAAATGCAACAATTGGTGCGATGGCCAGCAAACCCTGCCACATTGATCCGCACTGCATCAGCAGCGCAAGCCCCAGCACGGTGGACGACGGCCCGCGCCACTCCAGCGTTTCGCCCAAGTCACCACCGAGATGGTGCGCTTTCGGCACGGTCAGGAGTCCGACCAGGACCAACAAGGTGGCCATGCCCCCCACGAGGCCGGACCGTTCAGCGATCCAGCTCGCGGCGGGCGCCATCCAGTCCGAAGGTATGTCGAGGGCGTTGCATGCAGCAATAGCTCCCCGGAGCGGTGTGTCACCACGGCTGGTTCCATACACAGTCGAACACCCGGCAAGGGATGCCAGAACCCGATACAGCATCGGAACGAATCGCATCGTCCTTACTTCCCGGATCACTGTATTCGCCGTTTCGTACACAGGCGCCGACACCGACACGTCGCCACGCACGGTTCCCGCCTGAATCACGGGCCCAGTGAAGTGGCCACCGCTCACCTCATTGCCAGAACCTCGCTGCTCCCCCATGCCCCGAAGGTACGTGACGGCTT
Source organism: Streptomyces sp. NPDC097595 (assembly GCF_044761525.1). Taxonomy (NCBI): domain Bacteria; kingdom Bacillati; phylum Actinomycetota; class Actinomycetes; order Kitasatosporales; family Streptomycetaceae; genus Streptomyces; species Streptomyces sp. NPDC097595. The sequence goes on from NZ_JBIWCN010000023.1 coordinate 63,327, forward strand.
CCGCCAGTCGCACAACAATCCACTGGCGAGATCCGCGAAATGCACGACAGCCTCCACTATCTGCTGGACCAGCTCCCTCCTGGGGCCACCGCCTGTGCCGTCACACCCTTCACGGCACAGGCCGAAACCATGCGCAGGCGGCTGCGCCCGTACGACGAGGACGTGCTGCTCAAGCGGACGCCGTGGTGCGTGTCATCGACGGAGCCGCCCTGCCGCTGGTGGGTGGGCCCGTCAGCGCGGTGCGGGACGCAGGTCTTGCCCCCTGCCATGGCAGCGCTCGGGGTGGCGGTCCATGAGGAGGCGACGCTTGACCTGTTGGTAGACGAGAAGTACCTGGCCCCTGAGTGGTTTCCGGGGTCGGCTTTCGGTGAGCCTGCCGAAGGCCGCGCGTTTACGGCAGTCCGATAGCGGCCCTGGGCCGGTCCGCGGCGCGGCCGGGGCGCTGGGGCTGGGGCTGCGGGGGCGGTACGGAGCGGAAGGACATGCCCGGGGGCGGGGTCACCGGGGTCCCCTGGCCCTGGGTGACGGGTGCGTCCTGGTCTTCCTTGCCGCAGGTGGGCGGCCAGGTCCGGGGGCTTGTCGCGGGCTTGCCGTTGTCGGTGAAGCAGTTGCCTCGGAGGGCGGCGACCGCCAGCACCAGGTCGGTTCCGTTCGTGTGGACGCGATTGCCGCGTACCGCGTTGTCGCGGGCCGGGTACCCCTGTTCGTCGCGGAGCAGGAGCCCGGTGGAACGGTTCCCGGTGATGGTGTTGTCCTCGATCCGGTTGCCGACGCCGCCACCGATCCCGATGCCGAGGCCGAAGCCGCCGTCCGCCTGGGCCGGCGAGGAGGGCTCGTTGTTGTCGGCGATGACGTTCCGGCGGATCAGCGCATGGCGTTGCGGGCCCAGCGCTTCGAGGTCGTTGGAGTTGAGGGTGAGGCCCACGCGGTTCCGGCGCACCTCGTTGTCCTCGACCGTCAGCTTCTCCGAGGCGTTGGTCAGCTCGATGCCCACCGCGTTGTGAGCCACGGTGTTGCGGCGCACCGTCGTATTGCAGGGGCGGCACTGGCCGACATAGATCCCGGAGTCGGCCTGCCCGGAGGCGTAGGAGTGCTCGATGACGCCGTCGCGGGCGTCGAAGGCGTAGATGCCGTACAGGGCGTTGTTGTACGCGGTGATGTACGAGCCCCGGAATCCCTTCAGCGGCGGGAACTTCGCCGTGTCCAGGGGGTCGTAGAGTTCGCCGCCCGCCCCGCTGCCCTGGAGGGCCGCGTCGGTCACTCCGGTGAACAGCACGCCGTTGGCCAGATGGTTCCGTACGGTCAGGTTCTCCACGACCGAGCCCGCGCCGGTGACGGTGACGCCATTGCTCCGCTTGAACTCCCCGTCGATCACGACCTTGTTGCGGTCGGCTCCGCGCAGAACCACGTCCCGAGTCCGTACGGACACGTCCTCCTTGTAGACACCCGGCGCGACGAGCACCAGGTCTCCCGGCTCGGCGGCGTCCACGGCTCGCTGGATGGTCGGGGCATCGGAAGGCACCCGGATCACCGCGGGCCGGTCGCGCGGACCCGGCCGGTCGTCGCTCTCTTCGGCGCCGCAGCCGGCCGCCGCCACCGAGACGGCCAGCAGGGCGAGAACAACTCGGGCCGTCCGGCTCACACGTGAAGGCAAGGGCATGGCATCAGGTGTACCGTCCACTGCACTGCCCCGGCGACAAAACGCCGCATCTTGCAATTACTAAGCAAATAAGACATCCAGGGATGGGGATGCGCACATTCAGCCGACGCCGGATGATCGCCACCACCGCCTCCGCCGCCTTGTCCGTGAGCGCCTGCTCCGGCGACGTACGTTCCGACAACGAGGGGCGGCCGCGCTCCTCCTTCTACGGGGTCAGACAAGCCGGGGTCACCTCGCCGGCGCAGTCGTGCGTCCTGCTGCTGTCGTACGACGTCGCCCCCGGAACCACGCGATCCGCCGCCCGGCAGGCTGTGCGCGAGGTGTTCGCCCGGTGGACCCGCCTGTTGGACGGCAAGGAATCGGAACACGCCGCGCCCGGCGTCGGATTGGCGACCGCCGGCGCCTCACACCTGACCGCCACCGTCGCCGTCGGGCCTCGGCTCCCCGACCGTCTCGGCCTTCGGCCTCCGAGTCTCCTGCGACCTCTGCCCGCCTTCGCCGGTGAGCAGTTGCGTCCCGGCATCTCCGACGGCGATGTGCTCGTCCAACTGTGCGCGAACGACCAGTGGACGTGCGTCGGGGCCGCCTCCGCCCTGGACCGTGCCGCCGCTTCCGCCCTGACACCACGCTGGCGACAGCATGGATTCCTGCCGCCGACTTCCCCGGGCGAGGTGCCGCGAAACCTGTTCGGCTTTCTCGACGGCACTGGCAACCCCGTGGGTGACGAGGCGAATCAGCAGGTGTACGTCTCCAAAGGCGCTGATGCCCACGGTAGTTATCTCATTTATCGCCGGATCCGCATGGATGTGGATGCTTTCGGGAAGCTGACAGCCGCGCAACAGGACCGGGCCATCGGCCGGCGACGCCTCGACGGGGTGCCGCTCGGCGGGGCCCGGGCGAGCGACGCCATCAATCTGTTCGCCAAGACGCCGGACGGGCAGTACGTCGTCCCGGCCGACGCGCACGTGCGACTGGCCCACCCGCGTCTGGACGGCGGGGCGCAGATGCTGCGCCGCGGCTACAGCTACGCCGAGGACGCCGACGACCAGGGGCTGCTCTTCCTGGCCTTCATGAAGGACCCCGGCCTCTTCGTACGGGTGCAGGAACGTCTGGCCACGGCCGACGCCCTCTCCCGGTTCACACTCCACACGGCCTCCGCCGTGGCGTTCGTCCTGCCCGGGGCGCGTCCCGGGCTGCCCCTGGGCGCTTCGCTCTGGTGACCGGCGTTCCCCGTTCCGCTCCCTCCGAACCCCACGACCGACGAGGTGCTCCATGCGTTCCCTGATGCGCCGGATCCCGGCGGTGCCGGTGGTGCTGACCGCAGCCGGCTCGCTCCTCGCGGTGGCGGCCGTCACCACGGTGGTCCACCTGACCGACGACGCCTCGACACCGCCCCACCGCGTGACCACCGCCGAGGCGCAACGGTTCGCCCTCGCCCGGCTGAGCCGCTTCGAGGCCAGTCCGGCCGGCATCGAGATCACCGTGCCGCTGCGCGACCGCACCATCGGCGTCGAGGGAGTCATCGACTACCGCAGCCACCACGCCGTGGGCCGCTTCGACGGGGCCGGCGGCGGGCTGCTGGCATGGGACGGCTCCGGGGTCGGCGTGGCCCTCGACCAGCCGTCGGGGCAGCCGGGCCCGCAGAGGGAAGCGTCCCGTCCGGCACGGCTCGACCTGTCCGACGCCGCGCACATGCGCACATCCGACTGGGTCCCGCGCCGGTACACCTCCGACCCGCTCGACTCCATGCTCAAGCTGTCGATGCTCCTCGGCCGGGACCGTCCGGAGAACGCGCAGCTCCTCGCCCAGTCCGGAGCCCGCTGGACGGGGACGGCCGAGATCGACGGACGCGCGTACGACGTCTTCGCCGCCCCTCGTCCGACAGCGCACAGCGGCGACGGTCAACCGTCCGCCGCACCGCGCCGCACCGGCGATTCACCGCTCCGGTTCTTCGTCTCGGCCGACGGCGAACTGCGCCGGGTCACCACACAGCTGCCGGGGCAGGCGCGCCCGGGCGTGATCGACTTCACCGCTTCCAGGCTCCGGCACGCGGTTCCGTCCGCGCCGTGGAGCCAGGTGCCCGGCGTCCCGGCGCCCTCCAGCCGTAAGATGTCCGGGAACTGACTGCCCCTCGGCGGTCGCGCTGTTGCGCCACCTGGACCAGCCGCACATGCCGACGCTCTCTTCACGCGCCTGAATGACACCAGACGTTCGCTCCGGAACGTTCACCCCGAAGGGAATGTGGCATGCGTGTGCTCCGCCTCGGCTCGGCCGCTCTCGTCGCCCTCGGCCTCCTCACCACCAACGTCTCCGTGGCAGAGGGCGCGGGCGGGGCCCGGGAAGCGGAGTGCATCCCTCAGACAGGCGCCTATCAGTGGGAGCTGGAGGAGAAGCTCGGGCTTCCCCAGGACGGCCGCGCCTCGGTGCAGGACTGCGAGGCGGTACGCGCCCTGCAGAAGCGTCTGGGCCTCAAGGAGACGGGCAAGGCCGACGTCGAGACGTACCGCATGTTCCTGGTGGACGAGGTCCGCCGCGACCCCAACGCCCGCAAGGAGTGCCCGGTCCGCAGCTACCGCGTCACTTGCGTCGACCTGAACCGGCAGGTGCTGTGGGTGCAGGGCGCCGACACGGGTGAGCTGCGCTTCGCCCCGGCGCCGATCCGCAGCGGTCTGCGGACCACGGAGACCCGGACCGGGTGGCACAGCATCTACTGGCGTCACATCGACCATGTCTCCGACCTCTACGACAATGCGCCGATGCCGTACGCCCAGTTCTTCGACGGCGGTCAGGCCATCCACGGCACCGACCACGACCTGTTCACCTCCGGTTCCGGTGGTTGTGTGAACATGCGGATCAAGGACGCCAAGGCGCTCTGGGACCTGCTGCACGTCGATGACCAGGTGTACATCTGGGGCAAGAAGCCGGGCACCAATCAGCGCGGCCTGCCTTCCGACGATCTGCTCATCGCCCAGGGCTTCGCCGCCCTCGACGACTGAGCCTTCACCGCGAGCACCCGAACCCACGTACGAGCCGCCTGGCCCGGACGGGCGGAATCCTCGAAGAAACGCCCGTAATGTAATAAATCGCCAACAATTTACGTGGACGCTGTCCGGACCTGCCGCGTGTACGGCGCGCGGCTGTTCGTCCGGGTGAGGAGTCCGCGAGTGACAGCGAGACGCAGCAAACACAAGGGGCGGCACCCTTGGGGCAGGGCCGCCATGGGCGCCATGGCGGTGCTCACCGCCACCGGCACCGCGTGGGGGGGCGCCCTGCCGGGGTCCGTGGCCCAGGCGAAGCCGCGCGACGCGGGCGACGGGACCGTCACTGTTCGCGTCGTGCGAGAGGTGAATGCGAACGGGGCGTGGGATGCCGCCCTGGAGCCCGGCTGGAGCGGCGTGCAGGTCACGCTCACGGATGACGCCGGCGTCTCGGTCACGGGCACGACGGGCGCCGACGGCACGGTGGAGCTGGCGCCGGGAACCACCCTGACCGGCGGAAAGTACCGGGTGCAGGCCCTCAACCCGGATGCGACGATCTTCTCCCCCGCGTTCGCGTCCCCCGAAGGGCTCGCGGGCGCTCCGACGAAACTTTCCTCCGCCGAGGAGTTCGTGGACCTGTCCGGCGGGAAGAACGTCGAGCTGACGACCGGGTTCTGGAACCCGGACGACTACTGCCAGTCCAATCCCACGCTGGCGACCTGTTTGCTTCCTGACAACACCGGGAACACCGGGTCGGCGACGGATCAGGGCGGGCCGTACGACCCGGAGGACCGCACCCTCGTCACCGTTCCGTTCAACGGGCGTGGCGACAACGTGGGCGCCGAGACGAAGGCCCAGTCGCCGCAGACCGGAGCCATCAACGGCCTCGGGTACGACAAGATCCACAAGAAGCTCTACAGCGCCGCGTTCAGCAAGCGGCAGTCGGAGTTCGGACCCGGCGGCCCGAACGCGGTCTACGTGACCGACCCGGCCACCAACGAGACCTCCCAGTTCGCCACGGTGCCCGGTGACGACGGCAACACCACGCACGACAACGACACGTACCACGACCTGGCGTTCGCGCCCAAGGCCGGGAAGACCTCGCTGGGCGACCTGGACGTCAACCCGGACGGGTCCGAGCTCTACGTCGTCGGGCTCAGCGACAAGACGCTGTACACCTACGACACCGCGGACGGCTCCGCGCCCAAGCGCTCGGTGGTCATCCCCGACCCCGGCTGCGCGGGCGGCGCCGCCGACTGGCGTCCCGGCGCCCTCGACGTGCAGGACGGTGTCGTCTACGTCGGCGGGGTGTGCTCGGGCGAGAGCACGGGCAGTCGCGACGACATGCGTGCCGTGGTGATGAAGTACGACCCCGCGGCGGGCACGTTCGGTGACGTGATCATGAACGACGCACTGGACTTCCCGCGCGGGGCCGCATACGAGGGCAGCGCGGAGTGCCCGGGAGCGGGCTGGTTCACCTGGTCCGACGACACCACGCGTCAGCAGAACGGCAACACCTGCACGTACGAGTACGGGTTCCCGCAGCCGCTGATGATGGACATCGAGGTCGACACCGACGGCGCGCTGATCCTCGGGTTCCGCGACCGCTTCCCCGACCAGGGCGGCCAGAACGTCGAGATGGCACCGGGCGGCGACTTCCAGTCGCACATGCTCGGCGGTGACATCAACCGCGCCTGCCTCACCGGCGGAACGTTCGTCCTGGACGGCAACGGCGGCTGCCGGAACAACGGCACGCCGGACAACAACGGCGGCGAGCCCGACGACGTCCTCGAGTTCTACCCCGGCGACAACCGCCTCACCCATGACGAGATGACGGACGGCGGCCTTGCCCTGAGCAAGCCCGAGACGGACATCGCCGTCGCCGGCATGGACCCGATCTCCAACATCCGCACCGGCGGCGTGGCCTTCCTCGACCGCACCGACGGCACCAGCGGCGCGGACGACGGAAACCAGCTGGCGACCTCGTTCGGCAAGGGCGGCTCCATCGGCGACATGGAGGTCCTGTGCGACCTCGCGCCGCTGCAGATCGGCAACCGGGTCTGGTACGACGTCGACAAGGACGGCATCCAGGACCCGGGCGAGGCTCCGGTCCCCGGCGCCACCGTCAGCCTCTACGACGAGAGCGGTACGAAGATCGCCTCGACGACGACCAGCGACCGCGGTGAGTACTACTTCGACTCCACGCTCACCGGGAACGTCCCGGCCGACGCCTGGAACCCGGACACCGAGTACAAGGTCGCCGTCGACAACCCCGACGACTACGCGGAGGGCGGCCCGCTCTACAAGTGGGTCCCGACCACTCCCGACGCCGGCACCAACGACTTCATCGACAGCGACGGCGTCGTCCCGGCCGGTGGTACGTACCCCGAGCACACGTTCACGACCGGCGGGCCGGGCGAGAACAACCACTCGTACGACTTCGGCTTCAACGCCGACTTCGAGGCCAAGGTCGAGAAGACGGACGTCGACACCGGCGAACCGCTGCGCGGTGCGGTCTTCCAGCTGTGGCGCGAGACCAACGGCACCGACGGACTCCAGCGGAACGGGGCGGACCCCGACACGCAGGTGGACGGGAATTGCACGACCGGAGCCGACGGGGTGTGCGACTGGACCGGCCTGGAGCCGGGTGAGTACTACTTCTACGAGGTGTCCTCGCCCGCCGGATACATGCTCCCCGCCCAGCGCGTGACCGGACCGTTCACCCTGGACGCCGGAACCACGTCGAAGACCGTGCAGCTCACCAACGCCCCGCGCCACCGGATCGCGGTGCACAAGGTCGACGCGAAGACCGGCGATCCGCTGCCCGGTGCCACCTACCAGCTGTGGGAGGAGACGAACGGCACCGACGGCCTGCAGACCGACGGCGCCAACCCCGACACACAGGTCGGTGACGCCTGCACCACCAACGCCCGTGGTGTCTGCCGCTGGCGCAACCTCGACCCCGGTACCTACTACGCCGTCGAGACGGCCGCACCGGACGGATACCTCCTGCCGGACGAGCCCGTCGTCGGCCCCCTCACCATCGACGACGCCAACCCGTCGTTCTCGGTGAAGCAGAAGAACGAGCGCCGGGTCCCCTCGATCGACATCGAGAAGAAGGACGAGCGCACCGACTCCGACGCCGACACCCCGGCCGACGCCGTGATCGGCCCGAAGGTGCAGGACGAGCCGGTCTACATGACCATCGTCAACAACGGCACCGAGGACCTGGTGCACATCACGGTCACCGACGAGGTCACCGCAGGTGACGGCCAGGTCAAGGACCTGCACTGCGACTTCCCGGACGGCACCAGCGCCGACGACCCGGCGGGCCGGTCGGTCCGGTGGGAGGCCACCTTCGCCGAGGAGAACCCGACCGTGTTCGAGGTCGGCGCCTCCTTCAAGTGCACCGCCGTCGTGACCGGCGTGTCGGCGGGCCGACTCCACACGGACAACGCCACGGTGAACGGGAACGGCGCGACCAGCGGCGACCCCGTCGACGACAGCGACCCGTGGAACTGGAAGACCCCGGGCCACAGCATCACCGTCAACAAGAAGGACGCCGACAACGGTGACGCCCTCCAGGGCGCGGTGTTCCAGCTGTGGGAGGAGACCAACGGCACCGACGGCCTGCAGCGCACCGGTGACGACCCGGACACCCTCATCGACAGCGGCTGCGCCACGAACGGCCGCGGCCGGTGCACCTGGACCGGGCTGGAGTCCGGCTCCTACTACCTGGTCGAGACCGACGCACCCGAGGGATACGTCCTCCCGAGGAACCCGGTCACCGGCCCCATCGAGGTGGACTCGGACCACGACAAGGTCACGTACACCCTGAAGAACCGCCCGCAGCCCCCCAACAAGAAGAAGTAACCGGTCCCGACCGGCCCACCGGAGCGGCCCTCCCACCTCACCGAGGCGGGAGGGCCGCTTCACGTGTGCCTCCGTCAGTCGCGGCGGATGTGCTGGATCTCGACGTGGCGCCGGGTGAGCGGCAGGGAGGCCAGGGCTGCTGTGGAGGAGCGAGGACTTCCCCGATCCGCAGCTGCCCGTGATCGCACAGACCTCACCGGCTTCCAGCGTGAAGTCCACTCCGCGCACGGCGCGTTGCGACCCGTAGCACAGCTCCAGGCCCGTGGCGCGAAGGATGGCGTCCAGGCCGTCGCGGGCACCTCCCGGGGCGCGGGACTCCGAAGAGGGCGGCCCTGTGAAGCATCGGGCCAATCGCACTAGAACCTTTATTTCAGGGGGAGTTGGGGGTTTATCTACGCGCGGAGCTATGACTACCGACCGATCATTCGGGCAATTCCGGCGGGTTCTCGCAGAGCTATTACCGACTGGTACCGGGAGCTGCTACAACAGGGACCGCTCACTCAACCCCCCACCCACCCCCCACACTTCGGAGGGCTGACAGCTATGTCAGTACGGAGATTCTGGGCGTCCGCATCCACTCTGCTCCTCGCCGCCGCTGCCGCTCTGGGGATCGCCCAGCCGGCTTCGGCGTCCTCCTCGGCCGCCGCCGGCGGGTACGTCGCCCTGGGCGATTCGTACTCGTCCGGTGTCGGCGCGGGAAGCTATCTGTCCGACAGCGGTGACTGCAAGCGCAGCACCAAGGCCTACCCGTACCTCTGGGCGGCGGCGAATTCGCCGTCGTCGTTCACCTTCGTCGCCTGTTCGGGCGCCACCACGAGCACCGTTTCCAGCGGTCAGCTGGGGGCGCTCAGCTCGTCCACCTCGCTGGTGAGCGTCACCGCGGGCGGCAATGACGTCGGGTTCGCCGATGTGATGCAGGACTGCGTGCTGTCCGGCGAGTCCGCCTGCATCTCGGCCGTGGACGCGGCCGTCGGGAAGATCAACAACACCCTGCCGTCAGGGCTGAGTTCGCTGTACGCCTCCATCCACTCCAGGGCCCCGCAGGCCCATGTCGTGGTGCTGGGCTACCCCCGCTTCTACAAGATCGGCGGAAGCTGCGTCGTCGGCCTGTCCGACAAGTCGCGTACGGCCATCAACAACGCCTCCGACGTGCTGAACGGCGTCATCGCCAAGCAGGCGGCGAACGCCGGGTTCACCTTCTCCGGAGTCGCCGACGAGTTCACCGGGCACGAGCTGTGCTCCGGCGATCCGTGGCTGCACAGCGTCTCGATCCCCGTCGAGAACTCGTACCACCCCAAGCCCGAGGGCCAGTCCGGCGGTTACCTGCCGGCGTTCCGCTCGGCGGCGTGACACGGAAGCGGCGCCCGGTGGAGAACCGGGGCGTCGCTTCACCGTCAGGCCGCCGGGCGGCTCGCCTTGAGGGAGTACATCAGCGGGATGCGCGGACGGTCCGACGGAAAACGGAAGAAGTCGTCCCGCCCACGTTCCAGGACCGGGAAACGCGCGAAGAGCGAGACGTCGTGCTCGTGGAGGAATTCGATCCGCAGGCCGGCGGCGGCCAGCGCGGACACCACGCTGCCACTCGACGCTCCGGTTGTGGACGGTCGGGGCATCGAAGTCCGCGTACGTACCCGGCGTCTCGTCCACCCATGCCTCACGGCTGAAGTAGTCGTGCGTGATCCGCGAACCCGTCTCGTCGTCCAGGCAGTCCGTGAGCGGATGGAACTCCGCGAGGTAGAGGAAGCCACCGGGCGCCACCAGCGACGCGGCCGTCTCGGCCCAGCGGTCGATGTCGGGCAGCCAGTTCAGCGCGCCGACGCCCGTGTAGACGATGTCGTACGAGGAGTCCGGTACAGCCTGGGCCGCGTCGTACACGTCGGCGGCGACGAAGGCCGCGCGGTCGGGGCCGAGCCCCAGGTCCTGGGCGAGGGCGCGGGCGGTCTCGACGGCCGGTTCGGAGAAGTCGAGGCCGACGACCTGCGCGGCGCCGTGCCGCGCCCAGGAGAGCGTGTCGAGTCCGATGTGGCACTGCAGGTGCAGCAGTGACCGGCCGGTCACATCACCGACCTCGGCCAGCTCGAAGGGGCGCAGGGCGTCCTTCCCCGCTCGGAAGGAGCCCAGGTCGTAGAAGTCACTGCCTGCGTGGATGGGCACACGCTCATCCCACATCCTGCGGTTGGCCTCGCGCCAGTCGGTCGGTATCGGAGCGGTGGACATGTGCGCGAGGTTATCCACAGGCTGCGGACGAAGCGAACGGATTGTCGGGCGTCCGGCGCAGAATGGGGTCATGACTGAGGCCACTGGATCGCCGACGACCGCATCCGTCCCGCTGTGGGAGCAGCGCTTCCGCGCTCCCCGGGTGTCGCTGCCCGACTGGGCCGAGGACGCGCCGGACCGCGCGTTGTTCGTCTCCAACGCGACGGGGACCTATGAGCTGTACGCGTGGGACCGGGCGACCGGTGAGCAGCGCCGGGTGACCGACCGGCCGAACGGGACGACGGACGGCGTGCTCACGCCGGACGGCGAGTCCGTGTGGTGGTTCGACGACACCGACGGGGACGAGTTCGGAGTGTGGATGCGCCGGCCGTTCCACGGCGGGACGGACACCGAATCCGCGCCTGCCGCGCCCGGCCTCGCGCCGTCCTATCCGGCCGGGCTCGCGATCGGCCGGGACAACACGGCGGTGATCGGCCGTTCGACGGACGAGGACGGCACGACGGTCCATGTCGTACGGCCCGGCGCGGCCCCCGTGGAGATCTACCGGCACCGCGAGTCGGCCGGGGTCGGCGACCTGAGCCATGACGGGACGCTGATCGCGCTGGAGCACACCGAGCACGGGGACGCGATGCACTCCGCGCTGCGCGTGGTCCGGCCGGACGGGACGACGGTCGCGGAGCTGGACGACACCGAGGGCGGTACGAAGGAGCTGGGCCTCGCGGTCCTCGGTTTCGCGCCGGTCGACGGGGACACCCGGCTGCTGGTCGGGCACCAGAGGCGCGGACGCTGGGAGCCGATGATCTGGGACCCGGTGGCGGGCACGGAGACGGACCTGGCCATCGACCTGCCGGGCGATGTGGGCGCCGAGTGGTTTCCGGACGGCTCCGCGCTGCTCATCGAGCACGGCTTCGAGGCCCGCAGCGAGCTCTGGCGGTACGCGCCCGCCTCGGCCGACGGCAAGCCGGTCCGGGTGGAGACGCCGACCGGCACGGTCTCCGGCGCCACGGCACGCCCGGACGGGACGGTCGAATACCTGTGGTCGTCGGCGGCCGAGCCGCCCGTCGTCCGCTCCACGACCGGCGCGGTGGTGCTCGACCCGCCGGGCGCCAAGGCCCCCGCCTCGGTGCCCGTCGAAGATGTGTGGGTGGACGGGCCCGGCGGCCGGATCCACGCGCTCGTCCAGCGTCCGGCGGCGCCCGCCGAGGGGCCGTTCCCGACGGTCTTCGAGATCCACGGCGGTCCCACCTGGCACGACAGCGACGCCTTCGCGGCCGGCCCCGCGGCCTGGGTCGACCACGGCTACGCGGTCGTCCGGGTCAACTACCGCGGCTCGACCGGCTACGGACGGGCGTGGACGGACGCGCTCAAGCACCGGGTCGGGCTGATCGAGCTGGAGGACATCGCGGCGGTACGGGAGTGGGCGGTGAAGTCCGGCCTCGCGGACCCGGCGAAGCTCGTCCTGGCCGGCGGCTCCTGGGGCGGCTATCTCACGCTGCTCGGCCTCGGTACGCAGCCCGGCGACTGGGCCATCGGACTGGCCGCGGTGCCCGTGGCGGACTATGTCACGGCGTATCACGACGAGATGGAGGCCCTGAAGGCGATGGACCGCACGCTGCTGGGCGGGACGCCGGAGGAGGTGCCCGAACGGTTCGAGGCGTCGTCGCCCCTGACGTACGTGGACGCCGTGCGCGCGCCGGTCTACATCTCCGCCGGGGTCAACGACCCGCGCTGCCCGATCCGCCAGGTGGAGAACTACGTGGACCGGCTGAAGGACCGGGGTGCCATGCACGAGGTCTACCGGTACGACGCGGGGCACGGCTCGCTCGTCGTGGAGGAGCGGATCAAGCAGGTCCGGCTGGAGCTCGACTTCGCCCGCCGGCACCTGTCCGGGGTATCGCCGGCGGGGCCCGGGGACCCGGTCGGTCCGGGCGAGGAGGTGGCGGCCGGCGGCGCTTAGAGAAGGCGTCGCCCGGCGCGTAGGGGACGGATAAAGGGCCGCTTTCCGGGTGCCCCCGCTCCGGCCGGCCGGAGCGGGGACCGTACCGTGGAGGGGTGTACCGGTTCCTGCTGACCCCGCGATGGTGGGGGATCAACCTCTTCGTCGTGCTGGCGATCCCGTTCTGCGTGTTCATGGGCACCTGGCAGCTCGGCCGCTTCGAGGACCGCGTGCACACGCACGAGGCCGCCGAGAAGCAGCCGGCGCCCGGCACCCGGGCCGCCGAACCGCTCGACGAGCTGCTGCCCGTCGACACGGAGACCTCCGGCCGGCCCGCTACCGCGACCGGGCGGTACGCGGACCGCTTCCTGGTGCCCGGCCGTGAGCTGGACGACCGGAAGGGCTTCTACGTCCTGGACATGCTGCGGACCGACAGCGGCAAGGCCCTGCCGGTGGTACGCGGCTGGCTGCCCGGGAAGCCCGGACAGACGCGGGTGCCGCCCACGCCGTCCGGCCGGGTCACGGTGACCGGCGACCTCCAGGCGTCGGAGAACGCGGGCACCGCCGGGGTCGGCGCGACGGGCGGCCTGCCGGACGGCCAGGTCGGCATGATCAGCGCGGCGTCGCTCGTCAACCTGGTGCCGTACGACGTGTACGACGCATGGGTGACGCTCCCGGCGAGCGGTGCGAACGGCTCCGGGGCGACCGCGCTGCGCCCGGTGCCGGCCGCCGCGCCCGAGGGCGGCGGGCTCGACCTCAAGGCCTTCCAGAACCTCGGCTACACCGGTGAGTGGTTCGTCTTCGCCGGGTTCGTGGTCTTCATGTGGTTCCGGCTGCTCCGGCGCGAGGCCGAGGCCGCCCGGGACGTACGGCTCGGTCTGGTCCCGGACGCGGCGGCCGCCTCCCCTCCGGTCCCGGAGGCGGAGGCCGTCCCCGAAGCGGAGGTCCGCTCGGGGGCATGAGCCGGTGGCCCGGCGGTGCGGGCCGCCGGGTGCCCCGTAGCGGCTTCTACGACGACGGTTCCAGGACGCCCGTCCGGTAGATCGTTCCCGCGCAGGCGTTGTCGATCTTCGTAGCGGCGACCGGCGCCCCCGGCTCCGGGGTGTGCTGCACGGAGATGCTGCCCTGGGCGGGGGTGCCGCCGTCGGAGCCGAACTGCGTCTCCGTACCCGTCTCGCTCTCTCCGGTGCCGCCGCCCGCCGCGGACCCGGCCGAACCGCCGCTGCCGGCGCCCGCCGCGGCGTCCGTAGGCGTCGGGGACGGCGAGCCACCGGTGGACGGGCAGGTGTCCTTGGGGACCCAGGCGAACTGCACCTCGTAGACCGCGTCCGGCTTCAGCAGGACGGTGGCCTCCTCGGTGGCGGGGTCGGGCAGACCGGACGCGGGGTCGCCCTCGGTGTGCCGGACGACCTCGATCCGGGTCGGATCGGCCGCGCCCATCGCCTCGAAGCCCACGGTGCCGCTGCTGCTCACCTGGCAGTTCTCACCGGACACGTTGGCGATGCGGAAGGCCCCGTACACCGTGCCGTCGGCACCCACCGCGCCCGTACTGGCCGACTTCACGCCGAGCTGTGCCGGCTCGCACGGGCGCATGACGTCCACCGCGCTCTTGGCGGGATCGGCGGACGGGCCGGCCGGGTCGCCGTCCTGGCCCTGGGCGCTGCTGTCGGACGGGCTCGTGGTGCTCTGCGGAAGCCCCTGGCCGCCGTTCGGGTGGCCGCCGCCGCTCTCGCCGCCACCGCCGTTGCCGGTGTCCGCGCCGGAGTCGTCGCCGTTGCCGCCCTGCGCCTGCTCGCCGTGGCCGGCGATCGCGGGGCTGGCCGTGCTGGAGCCGTCCGAGTTGGCGACGTGCACGAACGCCGGGATCGCGGTGCCGATGAGCAGCGCCGCCGCGGCGGCGCCGACCAGGGCCTGCCGCCGACGGGCCCGCCGGGCGGGCACCGCGCGTTGCAGCCGGTCGAGGCTGCCCTCGCTCGGCTCCAGGCCCTGCACGACACCGTGCATCATGCGGCGCAGCGCGTCCTCGGCACCGTCGTCGCCGTCGTCGCCGAAGGGCACGCCCCCGCCGGTCGGGCCGCCTCCGCCGAACAGGCCGGCCGGGGCCACGAGGCCCTGGGTGTCGTCGTCGCGGTCCGCGTGCGGAGCGTTCTCCGGCCCGTGGTTCACAGTTCCGTTCCCAGTCCGGTCCAGCGGGAACCCGCGCGAGGGGCCGCGCCGGTATCCGTTGCGGCCCCCCGGCCGCGGGTCCTGTTCATGGTCGTGATCGTGGTGGTCACCGCGCCGGCTCATACCTGCGCCTCCATCACCACGCGCAGGGCCGCGATGCCGCGTGACCCGTACGCCTTCACCGAGCCCAGGGATATCCCCAGCGTCTCGGCGACCTGAGCCTCGGTCATGTCCGCGAAGTAGCGCAGGACAAGCACCTCGCGCTGGCGCCTCTGCAGGCCGCGCATCGCCTTGATCAGCGCGTCCCGCTCCAGCTGGTCGTACGCCCCCTCCTCGGCGCTCGCCATGTCCGGCATCGGCTTGGAGAGCAGCTTCAGCCCGAGGATGCGGCGGCGCAGCGCCGAGCGGGAGAGGTTGACGACGGTCTGACGCAGATACGCGAGGGTCTTCTCGGGCTCGCGGACCCGGTTGCGCGCGGAGTGCACGCGGATGAACGCCTCCTGCACGACGTCCTCGCAGGACGCCGTGTCGTCCAGCAGCAGGGCCGCGAGGCCCAGCAGTGAACGGTAGTGGGCGCGGTAGGTTTCGGTGAGATGGTCGACGGTGGTTCCGGCTGCCACGCTCTCTTCAGCACCCTCGCGCTGCGCCGGCAGCCCCGTCTGACGCGCGGCGGGCATGGGCGCGATCACCGGCATGCCACCGGCTGTACGGGCCCGTCGGAGCGGTCGCACCGAAGCGCCGCGCAAGGGGCCCACCACTGTGATATCGAGAACCTCTGCCACGCCAGTTGGACACGCTTCCCCCCGTCAGGGTTGTACGCATACGGCACCGCGTTTGAAGCCCTGCGATATGCCTTCATACGTACCCGCTCTTCCCCAGATGCCTCGCACATGCGCCCCGCCGCGCAAGAAGTGACCGCTTAGACGCCTGGCGCCCGACCCGCGGTTGCAACGAACCGAAAGGTCATCGTCTGTCACGGCGACTGCCCAGCTCAAGAGGTTCAGACCAGCGAGTTGCTCACAGACCGTTCACAGAAAGTACAAAACAGGTTCGATCCGGACCTCATGATCGCGGCCGGTCACGACCGGGGGAACTCGGCGGCCACGGATTCGGCGATCTGAGCCACGTTGAGCGCGGCCCCCTTGCGGAGGTTGTCGCCGCAGACGAAGAGCTCCAGCGCCTGCGGGTCGTCCAGCGAACGCCGGACCCGGCCGACCCAGGTGGGGTCGGTGCCGACCACGTCGGACGGGGTGGGGAAGTCGCCGGCGCCCGGGCTGTCGTACAGCACGACCCCGGGAGCGGTCGCCAGGATCTCGTGGGCCCGGTCGACCGCGACCTCGTTCTCGAAGCGGGCGTGCACGGACATCGAGTGGGTGGCGACGACGGGTACGTACACGCAGGTCGCCGACACCCGCAGGCCCGGCAGGCCGAGGATCTTGCGGCACTCCTCGCGGATGGCCAGCTCCTCGGACGACCAGCCGTCCCCGGCGTCCGTCCCGGCCCACGGGACGACGTTGAGCGCGACCGGCGCGGCGAACGGGCCGCCGTGCGTGTCGCCCACGACGCGGCGCACGTCGCCCGGTTTCGTACCGAGTTCGGTGCCGGCCACCATCGACAGCTGTTCGCGCAGGGCGGCGACCCCGTCGCGCCCGGCGCCGCTGACGGCCTGGTACGAGGAGACGACGAGCTCCCGCAGTCCGAACTCGGCGTGCAGCGCGCCGACGGCGACGATCAGCGCCAGCGTGGTGCAGTTCGGGTTCGCGACGATGCCGCGCGGTCTCATCCGTACGGCATGGGGGTTGATCTCGGGCACGACGAGCGGAACGTCGTCGTCCGTCCGGAAGGCGGCGGAGTCGTCGATGACGACGGCACCCTTGGACGCGGCGAGCGGGGCCCAGCGCGCGGAGACCTCGGCGGGCACCAGGAACAGTGCCACGTCGATGCCCTCGAAGACGTCCTCGGTGAGTTCGAGGACCTCGCTCTCCTCACCGCGTACGACCAGCTTGCGGCCGGCCGAGCGCGGTGAGGCGACGAGTCTGACCTCGCCCCAGACGTCCGCGTGCTGCGAGAGGATCTGGAGCATGACGCCACCGATCGCCCCGGTCGCACCGACGACCGCGAGCGAAGGGCGGCGTGCGGTCATCGGCCGGTGCCCCCGTACACGACGGCCTCGTCGGAGTCGCTGTCGAGACCGAAGGCGGTGTGCACGGCGCGCACGGCCTCGTTGACGTCGTCGGCACGGGTGACCACCGAGATGCGGATCTCGGATGTCGAGATCAGCTCGATGTTGACGCCGGCGTCGGACAGCGCCTCGAAGAAGCCCGCGGTGACCCCGGGGTTCGTCTTCATACCCGCGCCGACCAGGGAGATCTTGGCGATCTGGTCGTCGTAGCGCAGCGAGTCGAAGCCGATCACACCGCGGTTGCGCTCCAGGGCGTCGATGGCCTTGCGGCCCTCGGCCTTCGGGAGCGTGAACGAGATGTCCGTCAGACCGGTCGACGCGGCGGAGACGTTCTGCACCACCATGTCGATGTTGACCTCGGCGTTCGCGATCGTACGGAAGATCGCGGCGGCCTCGCCCGGCTTGTCGGGCACGCCGACGACGGTGATCTTGGCCTCGGAGACGTCATGGGCGACTCCGGAGATGATCGCGTGCTCCACCTTCTGGTCCCCTTGCGGCTCGTTGCTGACCCAGGTGCCGCGCAGTCCGGAGAAGGACGAGCGGACGTGGATCGGGATGTTGTATCGGCGTGCGTATTCGACGCAGCGGTGCAGCAGCACCTTGGAGCCGGACGCGGCCAGCTCCAGCATGTCCTCGAAGGAGATCCAGTCGATCTTACGGGCCTTCTTGACGACCCGCGGGTCGGCGGTGAACACGCCGTCCACATCGGTGTAGATCTCGCAGACCTCGGCGTCCAGCGCGGCCGCGAGCGCGACGGCAGTGGTGTCGGATCCGCCGCGGCCGAGGGTGGTGATGTCCTTCTTGTCCTGGGACACACCCTGGAACCCCGCGACGATCGCGATGTTCCCCTCGTCCAGCGCCGTACGGATACGGCCCGGCGTCACATCGATGATGCGCGCCTTGTTGTGGACCGAGTCGGTGATGACGCCCGCCTGGCTGCCGGTGAACGACTGGGCCTCGTGGCCCAGGTTTTTGATCGCCATGGCCAGCAGCGCCATGGAGATCCGCTCTCCCGCGGTCAGCAGCATGTCGAACTCACGCCCGGCCGGTATCGGGGATACCTGCTCGGCGAGATCGATCAACTCGTCCGTCGTGTCGCCCATCGCGGACACCACGACAACCACCTGGTTGCCGTTCTTCTTGGCATCGACGATTCGCTTGGCGACGCGCTTGATGCCCTCGGCATCGGCTACGGAGGAGCCTCCGTACTTCTGCACGACAAGGCCCACGTGCGCTCCTCGCTCAGTCCATTACTGCGGTCGGCTCAGTTTAACGAGCAGCCCGGAAACGCCCCGCTGATACCACATGGTGAGATGTCCCGCTCACCACGTGATCATCGGCGTGTCGCTCCGAACCGCTCGTACCGCGCTGCTGCCCACCGAACACGTACGCATTCCCCTTTGTGGCCCAGCCCACACGCGGCCGCGCCGACCGGGGCCCGCCTACTTCGCCGGGCGCAGGCCCAGGGGGCCCGCGATCTCCTCGAACATGACGCGGCCCGCCTCCTCGGCGAGGTCGTCGTCACCGGCGTCCTGGTCGGTGTCCAGGCCGTCCAGCTCCTGGAGGGGCTGGTTGAGGCGGATGTGGGCGATCAGGGACTGAAGGGCGCGCAGGGTGGCGGAAGCGGTGGAGCCCCAGTTGGAGAAGTAGGAGAACTGCCACCACCACAGGGCCTCGGTGGTGCGCTCCTCCTCGTAGTGGGCCAGGCCGTGGCGCAAGTCGGTGACGAGGTCGGCCAGGTCGTCGGAGATGCGGGACGCGACCGGGGCCTTTCGGGGCTCGTACGGGTCGAAGACCTCGGAGTAGACGTCGATCGGCTCCAGAAGGGCCGCGAAGCGCTCGCGCAGGCCGTCCGCGTCCGGTTCGGCGCCCAGGTCGGGCTCGTAGCGCTCGTCGGGGACGATGTCCTCGTACGCGCCGAGCCGGCCGCCGGCCAGCAGGAGCTGGGAGACCTGGAGAAGCAGGACCGGAACGGCCTCTTCCGGCTCCTCGACCTTGGACACCTCGGTGACCGCGACGATGAACGTCTTGATCTGGTCCGCGATCTGGACCGCGAAATCGCCGGGGTCCTGCGTGACGGTGTTCAACGTGGCGTCAGACATCGAGGAGACCTCCCGTGTGCACGGTCGGAGACGTTGGGTAGAAGATAACCGCGCTGCACGTAAAGCCGCCGTGAGATGCGGAAACGCGACCGTCAGACATCGAGCAGCCGCCTCCCCTCGAAGGCGCGGCCGAGCGTGACCTCGTCCGCGTACTCCAGGTCGCCGCCCACCGGCAGACCGCTGGCGAGCCGGGTGACGCGCAGGCCCATCGGCTTGACCATCCGCGCCAGATACGTCGCGGTGGCCTCGCCCTCCAGGTTGGGGTCGGTCGCCAGGATCAGCTCGGTGATGGAGCCGTCGGCGAGGCGGGCGAGGAGCTCGCGGATGCGCAGGTCGTCCGGGCCGACGCCCTCGATGGGGCTGATGGCCCCGCCCAGCACGTGGTAGCGCCCCCGGAACTCACGGGTCCGCTCGATCGCGACGACGTCCTTGGGCTCCTCGACCACGCAGATGACCGACCGGTCGCGCCGCTGGTCGCGGCAGATCCCGCACTGCTCCTCCTGGGCCACGTTGCCGCAGACCGCGCAGAAGCGGACCTTGTCCTTGACCTCCAGGAGGGCGTGGGCCAGGCGCCGCACGTCCGTGGGCTCCGCCTGCAGCACGTGGAAGGCGATCCGCTGCGCGCTCTTGGGACCGACGCCGGGCAGCCTGCCCAGTTCGTCGATGAGGTCCTGAACCACGCCTTCGTACAACGGAACGCCTTCCTGACTGAGTCGGCTGAGTCGTGGTACGTACCGTAGGGGGTACGTACGGTCTTGGGTATGCGGCCGGTCAGAACGGCAGGCCGGGCATGCCGCCGCCCAGGCCCTCGGTCAGCGGACCCAGCTTCTGCTGCTGGAGCTGCTGGGCGTTCTCATTGGCCGCCTGGACCGCCGCGACGACGAGGTCCGCGAGGGTCTCGGTGTCCTCCGGGTCCACCGCCTTCGGGTCGATCACCAGGGAGCGCAGCTCGCCCGAGCCGTTGACCGTCGCCTTGACCAGGCCGCCGCCCGCCTGACCGTCGACCTCGGTCCTGGCAAGCTCTTCCTGGGCCTGAGCGAGCTCCTGCTGCATCTTCTGGGCCTGCTGCAGCAGCTGCTGCATATTGGGCTGACCACCACCGGGAATCACGGTCACTCCAGGCATTTCGACGACAAATGTTTCGGTACGCCGAGCCTACGTTGTCGTCGGGCGGCGCGCCCCACCCGCCGAGGAGCAACTCTTTCGAGTGAGATCCAGGGAGCAGTGCCGGGACTCCTATACCTGACCAGAGGCCGTGCACACCCGGGAATACCGCGATTTCGACCCCACGGCCCACCATTCGGCGGTAGGAAGGGCATGCGTCCCGGCACGCACGCGCCTACCCCTCGTCACGCATGGTTACGCATGGGGGACTGCCCGTCGCGTCCAGGGACCGGGAGCAGAGCAGAGATCCGCCCCGTCGTCGAGTACGCGGTCGAGAGCACGCGTCGCTATGCAGCATGCAGAGGAGTACCCCGGTGAGTCAGCCGGAGATGCAGCCCGAAGTGCCGCCCCGCAAGTCCGGCACGCCCGGCCCGGCGGGTGCGGCCGCTCCCTCCGGTACGGACTCCGAGGACCGTGCGGGGCGGGCCCGTGACCTGACCGGGGAGCCGTTCCCGCTGGGCGACTGGGGAGAACCGTCCCAGCGGCTGGACGAGCTCTACCGGTGGCTGGAGGCGGACGCGCTGCGCACCGCCGACTGGTATCTGAACGACCGGCTGTGGAAGCGGCGCGGCGCCAGGGCGCTGCGGATGGGCACCGCCGCCGGGGCGGTCGCGGGCGCCGCCCTGCCGCTGCTCGATCTGACGGGCGCGCTGCACGGCGCGGCCGGCTGGGGCTATCTGTCGCTGCTGCTCAGTGCCGCGTGCATGGCGTGCGACCGCTACTTCGGCCTGACCTCGGGCTGGATAAGGAACCTCGCGACCGCGCAGGCCGTGCAGCGCCGGCTTCAGGTGCTCCGGTTCGACTGGGCGTCGGAGTGCGTACGGGAGGTGCTCGGCCCCGCCGAGGGCACGGCGAGCGAGGCGACCGAGCGGTGCCTGGGCGTGCTGCGGCGCTTCTCCGAGGACATCACGGAGCTCGTACGGTCGGAGACCGCCGACTGGATGGTGGAGTTCCGGGCCGGGCCCGCGCCGCTGGGGATGCAGGCCCTGGTCTCCGGCGGCTCCGGGAACGGGCGCCCGGAGCCGGGTGCGGCGCCCGGGCGCTTCCCGCTCCAGTCGATGGGCCGGCCGAACATGCCCCGGCAGCGCCCGCCGGAGTCCCCGCGCTGACCGTTCACCGGCCGGTGCGGGGCTCCGGCGCGGGACGCCGGGACCGTGTCAGCTGAAGACGATCATCGATCCCTGGGCGAGGCTGCGGGTGGCCGCGGCGTGCAGGCCGAGCCAGACGTGGCGCTCCCGGGCGAAGGGGTTGTCGTCGTACGGGACGGAGGTCGCCGGTTCCTCCAGCTCGGTGGGGGCGGCGGGCGGCAGGGGGGCGGCCGGCGGGTTCGCCGGGTCGATCCCGATGGCCGGGGCGACGAACTCCAGCTCGCGCAGCAGCCCGTGCGCGGAACCGAGCGGGCCGCCCGCCGCCAGCAGGTCGTCGGTGGAGACGGGCGCCTCGAAGTCGAGGGGGACGTAGGCCCCCGCGTGGTCGAAGTGCCACACCAGGTGCGACTGCCGGGCCGTGGACTCGAACATCTCCAGCAACTGCTCGTAGTCCCCGCCCAGCTCACCGACCGGCGTGACGGCGAGGCCGCTGAGCTGGAGCAGATAGGCGCGGCGGAGGAAGTGCAGGGCGTCGTAGTCGAAGCCCGCGACCGGGGCGACGTCCCCGGTCAGTCCCGGCATGTAGGCGTAGACGGGGACGGGCGGCAGTCCGGCCTCGCCCAGGGCTTTGTCGTAGAGGGCGATCTCTTCGGCGAAGGGGTTGTCGGGGCTGTGGCACAGCACATCGACGAGGGGGACAAGCCACAGGTCACAGGCCACGAAGTCTCGCTCTCCAACGGGGGCGTGCGGTGGTCGGGACAGCGTAATGCGACCGGCACCGCGCGCACAGTGGTCGCTCACGACCGGCCCGGGGCGCGGAGGGTCGATGACGGTGCCCGGGGAATTCAGGCGCGTCCCTCGGGCTCCTCCGCGGACGGCTCCAGACCGGCCAGGCGGTCGGCCCAGCTCAGCGCATGGCCGTTGTACCCGTCTATGGCCGCCCGCAGGGCCTCGCGGTCCCGGTGCGTGATGGCGGCGACCAGTTCGGCGTGGCCGTTCCACAGCCAGTCCCGCAGATCGGCGTCGCCCCGCAGGTACGGCACGGCGAACACCCATGCCTGGACGCGCAGCCGGTGCAGGAAGTCGCTGATGTATCCGTTGCCGATGAGCCCGCCGAGCTCGCGCCAGAAGCGCAGGTCGTAACCGATGAGGATGTCCAGGTCACCGCTGCGCGCTGCGCGGGCGGCCTCCTCGGCCCGGCGGCGTACGGAGACGAGCGCGTCCCGGTAGTCGGCACGCCGGTCCGGGACCGGCTCGTGGAAGACGTCCCGGATGACCCCGTCCATGACCAGGGCGCGGGCCTCCACCATCGCCCGGTAGTCCGCGACCGTGAACTGGTGCACCCGGAATCCCCGGTGCTGATCGGATTCGAGCAGGCCCTGCGCGGACAGGTCGAACAGCGCCTCGCGGACGGGCGTCGCTGATACCCCGTACTGCTCGGCGATCTGCTTGACGGTGAACTCCCGCCCCGGCAGCAAACGCCCGGCGAGCACCTCGTCACGCAGCGCGTCCGCGATCTGCTGTCGCAGGGTGCTGCGGGTGACGGCTCCGCTCGGGCACATGGCGCCCCTCCCCCATTCGGTTCCGGGTCACCTTAGACCGGGGTCGCACCGGCCCTGAGCCCCGGAGGGGCCCGGTCGGACGATCCACGCCGCTATTCTCGTCCCCGTCCGGCGTGTTGTCGTACGGGGGAGGCCGCACACCATGGAGAAGCTCGGGTCCACCGATCCACAGCGCATCGGCGCCTACCGGCTGCTGGGGCGCCTCGGCGTGGGCGGGATGGGCCAGGTCTATCTGGCCCGGTCCGATCGCGGCCGTACGGTCGCGCTCAAGCTGGTACGCGAGGAGCTGGCCGCACAGCAGGAATTCCGCGACCGGTTCCGCCAGGAGGTGCGGGCCGCCCGCCGGGTGGGCTCCACGTGGACCGCGCCGGTCCTGGACGCCGATACCGAGGCCGATGTCCCGTGGGTCGCCACCGGATATGTGGCCGGTCCCTCCCTCCACGCCACCGTCTCGGGCAGACCGGGCACCCTGTCCGGCCCGGCCCTCGGCGCCTACGGCCCCCTGCCGGAGCGGTCCGTCCGCATTCTCGGCTCCGGCCTGGCGCACGCCCTGAAGGCCATCCACACGGCCGGCCTGATCCACCGGGACCTGAAGCCCTCCAACATCCTGCTCACGATCGACGGACCGCGCGTCATCGACTTCGGGATAGCCAGGGCTCTGGACACCATCACCGACGGCGGTCTCACCCGCACCGGCGCCCTGGTCGGGACGCCCGGTTTCATGTCTCCGGAGCAGGTGCGGGGCGAGCGGGTGAGCGCGGCGAGCGATGTGTTCTGCCTGGGGTCGGTGCTGACGTACGCCCTGACCGGCCGGCTTCCCTTCGGCGCCGCGGCCAACGAGATGCACGCGCTGCTGTTCCGCATCGCCCAGGAGGACCCGGACCTGACCGGGGTCACTCCGGGGCTCGACGACCTGATCCGCGGCTGCCTCCACAAGGACCCGCAGGCCCGGCCGTCCAGCGACGACATCCTGGCGCTCCTGGCCGACGGCGACAACAGCGCGGAGCCCTGGCTCCCGGGCGCGCTCCTCGCCCAACTCGGGCGCCACGCCGTGGAACTGCTCGACTCCGAGGACCCCGAGGACGCGGTGCCGTCCGGCGCCGTGGTGCCGGATGGCGCGGCGCCCGCCGATGCGGGGCCCGGTGACGCCGCACCGGCGGACGCGGTGCCGGACCCGGATCCGGCCCGGACTCCGAGCACCGCCCCCGCCCCGGGCGCCGGGAAGTCGCAGGGCGCGGTCGCCCTCACCAAGCCGGGCGCCCCCGCCGACGCGGTGAGCGACGCCCCGTCCGACGCTGTCTCCGATGCCCCGTCCGATGCCCCGTCCGACGCTGCCCCCGACGCCCCGTCCGACCCGGGCGCCGGGGCTCCCGCCGAGCCGGCGACCGAGGTCATCGACGCCCCCACCGGTCCGACCGCCCCGCTCCCGTCCCCCGGGCAGCCCGGGCCCGGGTCCGTCCACGCGCTCCCCACCGCGGCCGTCGGCGCGACCGGGGCCGGCGCCACGCCGCCGAGCGGGCCGCCCCCGGGCTACGGCTACCCGCACCAGGCCGCCCAGCCGCAACAGGTCCAAGGCTTCGGCCACCCGCAGCAGCCCAACCCCGGCCAGACGTACGGCTATCCCCAGCAGCCCGGCCAGGGCCAGGCATACGGCTACCCCCAGCAGCCGAGCCCGGATCACGGCTACCCGTACGGCTACCCGCAGCAGCCCGGCCAGGGCGCCACTCCCCCGTACGGCCCCGGGTACCCCACCGGCACCCAGCATCCGGCCCCCGCGCCCGAACCGCCCCGCCGGAGCAGCGGCTCGACCATCGCGCTGATCCTCGTCGCCGTCCTGGTCGCCATAGGCGCGGGCGGGTCCGTCTACGCCCTCATGAACGACAAGGGCGGGACGCCCACGGCCAAGCCCACCCGCTCGGCCGGCCCCTCCCCGTCGCAGGCCATCGACGACTCCCCCTCGCCCGACGTCTCCCCGGATCCCTCGCCCGACGACGGGGACAACGGCGAGGAGGGCGGCGTCCCCGACGGGTACCTGGGCTCCTGGTCCGGCAGCATCGACAACGCCACCGGCCACTCCACCCGTGAACTCGTCATCCGCCAGGGCTCGGTGGGCGACACGGTCCTCACCCTGACCGCCGAAGGCCCCCTCGCCTCCGGCGGCACCTACCGCTGCGTCTTCGAGGCGACCCTGACCGCCGAGGCCGCCGACGGCGAGTCCGTCAGCATCGGCCCCTCCACCGTGACGGAGGGCGAACCGGCGGCTTCCTGCACTCCAGGGGCTCCGACCACGCTCACCCTGCTCCCGGACGGCGGGCTGAGCCGTGAGAACACGTCGAGCGGCGAGAAGCTCACGTACACGAAGACCGGCTGACCCGCCGGGCCGGGCGGTGCCGCCGGTGCGTACGTACGGCTGTCCCCTGCCCCGCCCCGCCGCCGGTTTCACTGGACCAGCGGCCGGAGCGACATGAGCAGGTGCTGGTGGACCGTGTCCCCCGCCCCGTCCGCCGCTGCCGCCGCCTCCTCGTGGTCCCGGTGCCCGGTGATCATGGCGCGCTGGCCCTGGCCCATGAGCTGGAACCGGACCACCGGGGTGTCGAATGTGGCCAGCGCGTCCATCAGGTAGGAGGGGTTGAACCCCACGGTGATCTCGTCGGCGCCCAGGAGTCCGGCGGGCAGGCGCTGGGAGGCCACGTCGTCCTCGTACCCGGCCTGGAGCAGGACGGAGTCCCCGGTGAACGCGAACTGGAGCGGGCTGTCGCCGTCCGCCACGACCGCGACCCGCTTCACCGCCTCGACCAGCGGTTCGCGTTCGGTGACCGCCTTGACCGGGCCGCTGAGCACGAACAGCTTGTCGTGGCGCGGGAGCCGGCCGTCGAGCAGCCGGACCGTGGTGCGCATGCCTTCCCGGTCGAAGCCCGCCGAACCGCTGTCCAGGGCGAGGCGGACCGTACCGGGGTGGGTGCCGACCGAGCGGGCGATCTCGCTGAGCCGACGGGCCGAGACGACGACGTCGGCCGCGACGCCGTGGCCCGTGGGCCGCCAGTCGAGCGTACGAACGGCGAAGCGGTAGCGGTCGGTGGCCGCGAGGGTCATCCGCTCGCCGTCGAGAGCCAGGCGGATTCCGGTGAGCGTGGGAAGGGTGTCGTCCCGGCCGGCGGCCACCGACACATCGGCGACGGCTGCCGCGAACTGCGGCCCGTCCACCTCACCGAGTATCTCCGGCAGCGGGGGCAGCGCGGGGTAGTCGTCCAACGGCAGGACGGACAGACCGAATCCGGCGCCGCCGCCCGTCACCGTGAACCGCGAACCCTCGACGGCGCATTCCACCGGTCCCTCGGGGAGCACCTTGCACACGTCCAGGAGGCGGCGGCCCATGACCAGGACCTTTCCGGGCCGTTCGGTCCGCGCCGCGACCTCGATGCGGGCGGACGCCTCGTAGTCCAGACCGGAGATGCTCAGCCGGTCGTCCGCCGCCTCCAGCAGCAGCCCGCCCAGGACGGGCACGGGCGACCTGGTGGGCAGGACGCGGGCGGCCCAGGAGACGGCGTCCGTCAGCTCGCCCCGTTCGATCCGGAACTCCATCGTGATGACCTCTCCTCGTGCGCCGACCGTTTGCGGTCCCGACGCTTGCGACGTTAGAGGCGACCACTGACAACGAGGCGGGGGACGCCCCCGCCCGCAAGGCCGGAGGCGTCCCCCACACGAGTGAAGTTGCCGGGTGAAAGCGCTGGTCAGCAGCTCAAGTTGGAACCGGGCGTGGTGCCGAGGATCTGGACGAACGCCTGGTACTTGTCGATGCGGCTCTGGACCTGGGCGGGGTTGCCGCCGTTGCACTCGATCGAGCCGTTGATGGAGCGGATCGTCTCACCGAAGCCGGCGCCGTTCACCATGGCGTTGTGGGGGGTCATGGTGCCGGGGCCGCTCTGGGTGTTCCAGTACCAGAGGCCGGTCTTCCAGGCCACGGCGGCGTCCTGCTCGACCAGGTAGGGGTTGCCCAGCAGGTCGATGCCGAGCGCGTCGCCCGCGGCCTTGTAGTTGAAGTTCCAGCTGAGCTGGATCGGACCGCGTCCGTAGTACGCGGCCTGGCCCGCCGGGCAGCCGTAGGGCTGGCTGCTGTCGCAGTAGTGCGGGTAGTTGGCGGTGTTCTGCTCGACGATGTACACCAGCCCGCCGGTCTCGTGGCTGACGTTGGCGAGGAAGGCCGCGGCCTCCTGCTTCTTGACGGTGTCGCTGCCCGTGTTCGCGAAGCCCGGGTAGGCGTCCAGCGCGGCGACCAGCCCGCTGTACGTGTAGAAGGAATTGCGGCCGGGGAACATCTGGTTGAACTGGGCCTCGCTGACCACGAATCCGGAGGAGGAGCCCGGGTCGCCCGGGTCCGTGCCGCCTCCGCTTCCGCAGGCGCCCTGGTCGGCCCAGACGTCCGAGCTGCCCGGCTTCTCGTTCTGGGTCCACCACTTGGCGGTCCAGTTGTGCCCGTTGTACGAGGCGGCGCCGCCGCCGGTGTACACGGACGAGGCGTTCCAGGCGGCCGCGCAGTCGGCGGCCGACGCGGTGGTGGCGGGGAGTACGACAAGCCCTGCGACGACCGCGCCCAGCGCGGCGAGCAGGCCCATGATGCGACGGAACATCTGCACACTCCTTCGTCGCGGCGCACCGATCGTCGCGGCGCACCGCTGTGGGGGGTTGCCGCCACTCAAGCGCGGTTGGTCTGGACCTGTCAAGGTCTAGACCAAAAAACGGAACCTCTTCCGCCGCGAGGCGCCCGGGGCCCTCGCGCGACGCGAAGATCGCACTGGCCCCGGGGTTCGACACGGCGTCAGCAAGTGAGATGGGAGCCCGGGTCGACGTCGATGAGATCCGTGATGTGCTCGTACTTGGCCGCCCGGGCCTCCACCGAGCCGGGGTTCCCGCCGTTGCACTCCAGCGAGCCGTTCAGCGAGCGGATGGTCTCCCCGAAGCCGGCCCCGCCGACCATGGCGTCGTGGGAGGTCATGGTGCCGGGACCGTTCTGGGTGTTCCAGTACCAGAGCGCGGTCTGCCAGGCGACGGACGGATCACGCTCCACCAGCCACGGGTCGTTGAGCAGATCGAGGCCGAGCGCGTCTCCGGCGGCCTTGTAGTTGAAGTTCCAGCTGAACATGATCGGGCCGCGCCCGTAGTAGGCGGACTGCCCGGCCGGACAGCCGAACGGCTGGCTGTAGTCGCACTTGATCCAGTAGTTGGCCTCGTTGATCTCCTTCACGTACTGCAGGCCGACCGACTCGAAGTCGGCGTGCGTCAGGAACGCCGCCGCCTCACGGCTCCTGGTCTCCTCGGTCCCGGTGTTGGCGAAGCGGGGATACGCGTGCAGCGCGTCGATCAGGCCCTGGTAGGTGTAGAAGGGATCGCGCCCGGGGAAGATCTCGTCGAACTCCGCCTCGCTGATGACGAAGTCGGAAACCCCGCCCGTACAGGCGCCCGCGTCCGCCCAGACGGTGGCGGCGCCCGGATTCTCGTTCTGCGTCCACCACTTCGCCGTCCAGTTGCGGCCGTGGTGCGAGACCGTGCCGCCGGCCGTGTAGGCGGTCGAGGAGTTCCACAGGGGTGCGCACGACGTGGAGCCTGTGGTGTCCGAGGCGGCCGGTGCGGCGGTGGCGACGCCGGGCAGGAAGGCCGCCGTGGCGACGACCGCGCTCAGTACGGTCAGGATGCTCTTGATGCGGTTCAGCGCTGCTCACTCCTTCGACAGGACGGGCATGGTGCGCCGCACACCTCGGCGGGCGGGCCGTGCGGGCATCCCTGCACCCAACCGTCGCTGGTCTGAACCTGTCAAGGTCTAGACCAGGCGGCCTCGCTGAGCGCCCACATGCCGGAGGGCCGAGGCTCAACCGCCGCCCCGGCCCTCCTGTGCTCCTGTACGACTACAGGAACGAGTTGATCTCGATGGTCTCGGTACGGCCGGGGCCGACGCCGATCGCGGAGATCGGGGCGCCGGACATCTCCTCCAGCGCCTTCACGTACGCCTGCGCGTTCTTCGGCAGGTCGGCGAACGTCTTCGCCTTGGTGATGTCCTCGGACCAGCCCGGGAGCATCTCGTACACCGGCTTCGCGTGGTGGAAGTCGGTCTGGCTGTACGGGAGCTCCTCGACGCGCTTGCCGTCGATCTCGTACGCGACGCACACCGGGATCTGCTCCCAGCCGGTCAGCACGTCCAGCTTGGTGAGGAAGAAGTCGGTGA
This sequence comes from Streptomyces sp. NPDC097595, assembly GCF_044761525.1. Taxonomy (NCBI): domain Bacteria; kingdom Bacillati; phylum Actinomycetota; class Actinomycetes; order Kitasatosporales; family Streptomycetaceae; genus Streptomyces; species Streptomyces sp. NPDC097595. The sequence goes on from NZ_JBIWCN010000023.1 coordinate 92,472, forward strand.
GGCCGTTGACCCGGGTCGCGTACCGCGCGATGACCGCGTCGAACCAGCCGCACCGGCGGTCACGGCCGGTGGTGACACCGCGCTCACCGCCGATCCGGCGCAGCGCCTCGCCGTCCTCGTCGAGCAGCTCCGTCGGGAACGGCCCGGCGCCGACACGGGTCGTGTACGCCTTGAGGATGCCGATGACCCGGCTGATCTTGGTCGGACCCACGCCCGCACCGGTGCAGGCGCCACCCGCGGTCGGGTTCGAGGAGGTCACGAAGGGGTACGTGCCGTGGTCGACGTCGAGCAGCGTGCCCTGGCCGCCCTCGAACAGGACGACCTTGCCCGCGTCGATGGCGTTGTTCAGCAGGAGCGTCGTGTCGGCCACGTAGGGCTTGAGCTGCTCCGCGTACTGGAGCATGTCCTCGACGACCTTGCCGGCCTCGATGGCGCGCCGGTTGAAGACCTTGGCCAGAAGCTGGTTCTTCTGCTCCAGGGCCGCTTCGACCTTCTGCTCCAGGATCGACTCGTCGTAGAGGTCCTGGACGCGGATGCCGACCCGGTTGATCTTGTCGGCGTACGTCGGGCCGATGCCGCGACCGGTGGTACCGATCTTGCGCTTCCCGAGGAACCGTTCCGTCACCTTGTCGACGGTGACGTTGTACGGGGTGATCAAATGAGCGTTGCCGCTGATCAGCAGCTTCGACGTGTCCACGCCGCGGTCGTTCAGCCCACTCAGCTCGGAGAGCAGGACCGCCGGGTCGACGACGACACCATTACCGATGACCGGGGTACACCCCGGTGACAGGATGCCGGAGGGGAGGAGATGCAGTGCGTACTTCTGGTCACCGACGACCACCGTGTGGCCGGCGTTGTTGCCGCCCTGGTAGCGCACCACATAGTCCACGGATCCACCGAGGAGGTCGGTGGCCTTTCCCTTGCCCTCGTCACCCCACTGAGCACCGAGCAGCACAAGTGCGGGCACAGGCGTACACCCCTTCCGGGCGGGGCATGTCCAAGGTCAGGGGGCGTACGAAAACGCCGTACATGCCGTACGTCGTTGTACGGCACCGTCCGAACCGTCGAACCGGGTGCCCCGGAATAGACGAAACCCCTGGCGCAATAGCGCAAGGGGCTCTTGCACCAAGATGCTACCCGAGGAAGGACCGAGGTGTCGGCTGCCCAGCCCCCCGGTAACGGTGCGCCCCACCTGCTGGTGGTGATCGATCCGGTCGCCCGCCGGACGGACGGCGAGTCCGTCCGCATCGCGAAGGACGTGCTGAGCGCCGGCTCGCACGCCAAGATCTGCCTCCCGGACAGCCCCGGGGAATTCACCCGGGCCCTGTCCCGCCGGGGCGGCCGGCGGCCGGTGGTGATCGGCGACGACCGGGCGCTGCGGCGCGCCGTGTCGCTGCTGCACCGGGAGCGGGAGCCCGCCATGAGCGCGTTGTCGCTCGTCCCCGTCGGCGCGTCGGGGGCGCTGGAACTCGCCCACTCGCTCGGCGTGCCGAACGGTGCCGTGGCGGCGGCGCGCACGGCGCTGGACGGGGCGGTGCGCCGCCTCGACCTGCTCGTGGACGACAGCGACGGCGTGGTCCTGGGCGCGCTGCGCATCCCCGCGCTGAACGGCGCCCCCGGCACGGGGGCCGACCGCCCGGGCGTGTCCTCCGTCTGGGACGCCTGCCGCTCCCTGGTCCGCACCCTGGTGCGCCCCGCGCCTCCGGAGCCGCCCGCCGTGCCGCCGACGCACCGGCTGCGCGTGGAGGCCGACGGCGTCGTGCTGAACGACCTCGACCGCCCGGTCGCCTCCGTGACGGTGAGGTCGGGCTGCGGCGACGACGGCCTGGCCGCCGTGACGATCGACGCGCCGGACACCGCCCCGGTCACCACGGAGGCGAAGGCGGTCACGGTCTCGGGGGCGGACTTCCGCTACCGGGCGGACATACAGGTCGCGGGGCCGGTGCGGACCCGGACGTGGACGGTACGGGCGGGGGCCTGGGGGCTGATGCTCCCGGCGGGATAACGGGCGCGGGTGCTCAGGTGCCCGCGCCGGAGCCGCCCGCCGGCAGGTCGAGGGTCTTGCGGTGCTCCTCCCAGCGGCCCATCAGCCCCTCCAGCTCCGACTGCAGGAACTCGAAGAACGCCGCCGTCTCGGCGATCCGGGCGCCGGCCGGGGTGTGCTCGCCGAGCGTGCGCGCACCATCCTTGAGGGTGCGCTCCCAGCGGGTGAGGACCTGGTCGCGGCTGGCGAAGGTGGTGTACCAGATCTCGTTGTGCAAGCGGTACCGGTCGCGGCGGGAGCCCGGTTCGCGCTCGCGGCCGACCATGCTGACCTGCGTGAGGTAGTTGATCGCGCCGGATACGGCGGCGGGGCTGATCTGCAGGGCCAGGGCGAGCTCCGCCGAGGTCATCGAGGCGTCGTCGTCCGCGAGCAGGGCCGCGAAGACGCGCGAGGCCATGCGCTGCATCCCCGCCTCGGTCATCTCGGACGCGAACCGCTCGACAAACCGCGCGACGGCCTCGGCGTCCCGGTCCCCGGGGCCCCGGACCGCGCCCTCGGCCGCCTTCTCCTCCGCGGATTCGCCGCTCATCCCGCTCCTCTTCCTCGGTGCGCCACTGCATGTCACTCCTTCGAGTTTATACGGTTCCTTAACTTCACAATTTTGTGAAAGTAGCGTACGTTCAAAATCATGACGAAGGCAATCACCGTGGCCGGACTGTGCAAATCGTTCGGCCGGACGCAGGCGCTGGACGGGCTCGACCTGGCCGTCGAGACCGGTGAGGTCCATGGCTTCCTCGGTCCGAACGGGTCGGGGAAGTCCACCACCATCCGGGTCCTGCTGGGGCTGCTCAGAGCCGACTCCGGTGCGGCCCAGCTGCTCGGCGGCGACCCCTGGCGCGAAGCGGTCGAGCTGCACCGGCGCGTGGCGTATGTGCCCGGGGACGTCACGCTGTGGCGCAACCTCTCCGGCGGCGAGGTGATCGACCTGTACGGGCGGCTGCGCGGTGGTCTCGACGGGGCCCGGCGGGCGGACCTCGTGGACCGCTTCGAGCTCGACCCGACGAAGAAGGGGCGGACGTACTCCAAGGGGAACCGGCAGAAGGTGGCCCTGGTCGCCGCCTTCGCGTCGGACGTCGACCTGCTGATCCTGGACGAGCCGACGAGCGGGCTCGATCCGCTGATGGAGGAGGTCTTCCAGGGCTGCGTGGCCGAGGAGCGCGAGCGCGGCCGGACGGTCCTGCTCTCCAGCCACATCCTGAGCGAGGTGGAATCGCTCTGCGACCGGGTCAGCATCATCCGCCAGGGCCGGACGGTGGAGACCGGATCGCTGGCGGACATGCGCCATCTGACGCGGACGCACATCAGCGCCGAGCTGATACGCGATCCGGACGGCCTGACACGGCTCCCCGGAATCCATGACCTCGACGTCGAAGGGCGGCGGGTCTCGCTCCAGGTGGACACGGACCAGCTGGACGCCGTGCTCAAGTCCCTCTCCGCGTCCGGCGTCCGCTCGCTGACGTGCACCCCGCCCACGCTGGAGGAGCTCTTCCTCCGCCACTACACGGCGGACGCCGGGCAGTCGTCAGGGGTGGTGGCGCGATGACCGCCGTACCCCTCGCGACGAAGGCGGGCGTGCGGCGCCGCGCCTCCACCGGTCAGCTCACCGGGACCTGGGCCCTGCTGAGACTCGCCCTGCGGCGCGACCGCATCGTCATCCCCGTCTGGGTGCTCGTTCTCGGCGGCTCCTTCTCCTCCGTCGGTACGTCCATCTCCTCGCTCTACGAAACGCCCGCCCAACGAGCCGAGCTCGCCGCGTCGATGAACGGCAACAGCTCCGTGCGGGCGATGTACGGGCCCGTGTTCGGCGACTCCGTCGGAGGGCTTGTCAGCTGGCGCATGCTCGCCTTCGGCGCCGCGCTGGCGGCGGTGATGAGCCTGGTCGTCGTCGTGCGCCACACCCGGGAGGAAGAGGAGACGGGTCGTCAGGAGATGCTCTCCTCGGCGATGGTGGGGCGCCGTGCTCCGCTCACCGCCGCACTGCTCGCGGCGCTCATCGCCCATGCCGGCCTGGCGCTGGTGATCACAGCCGGGATGGCCGGCTCGGGTGCGGGGGGCGCGGGGGCGGTGGCGCTCGCGTCGGCCGTCGCCGGGGTCGGGATGCTGTTCGCCTGCACCGCTGCGATCGCCGCCCAGTTCACCGAGAGCGGGCGCCTCGCAAAGGGGGTCACGGCGGCGGTGGTGGGTGCCGCGTTCGTCCTGAAGGCGGCGGGCGACTCGGCCACGGACGACGGCTCCTCCCTCCTCACCTGGCTCTCCCCGCTCGGCTGGGCGGAGAACGTCCGGCCGTACGCGGACGAGCGCTGGTGGGTGCTCCTCCTGATCGCCGGCGCGGTGGCGGTGCAGTGCCTCGTGGCGTACGCGCTGACGGGGCGCCGGGACGTCGGTATGAGCTTCCTGGCGGCGCGTCCGGGGCCGGCACGGGGCCGGATGTCCACCGCCTGGCATCTGGCGATACGGCTGCAACGCGGTGCGCTCCTGGGGTGGACGGTGTCCTTCGCCGTGGTCGGGTTCGTCTTCGGTGGACTGGCCGGCGGGGCGGCGGACCTGGTCGGGGACAACGAGAAGGCCCGGGAGATCTTCGAGCGGATGGGCGGGCAGTCCGGCCTCACCGACGCGTTTCTCGCCTCGATGGTCTCCGTGCTCGGCACGGTCGCCGCTCTGTACATCGCCGCGTCGGTGCTCCGGCTGCACGGTGAGGAGACCGCCGGCCGCGCGGAGCCGGTGCTCGCGGGCGGGGTCGGCCGGCTCCACTGGGCGGGGGGCCATCTGCTCATCGCCTTCGGTGGGGCGGCCCTGATCATGGCGGTCGGCGGTCTCGGCCTGGCTGCGGGATACGGCCACGCGCTTCCGGCCGTGCTCGGCGCCTGTCTGGTGCAACTGCCCGCCGTCTGGCTGCTCGGCGCGATCACGGCCCTGCTCCACGGGGCGATACCGAGGGCGGCCCCGGCGAGCTGGGGCGTGGTGGGGCTCTGCCTGGCGCTCGGCTGGATCGGGCCCGCCCTGGACCTGCCGCAGCCGGTGATGGACGCCTCGCCGTTCACGCACCTGCCGAAGCTGCCGGGAGCGGGGATGGAGTGGGGACCGGTGCTGCTCCTCACCGTGCTGTCGGCGGCGCTGGTGGCCGCGGCCTTGGCGGCGTTGCGCCGCCGGGACCTGGTCACCTGAGGTGGGGCGCGCGGGAGTCCCGCCCGCCCGCGGCCTCAGACCTCGACCCGCAGCTCCTTCAGGCCCCTGATGACATAGCCCGGGTTCCACTCGGGCTCGGCGGCCAGTCGCAGGCCGGGGGCCTTGCGCAGCAGCTCACCGAAGGAGGCGGCCAGTTCGACCCGGGCGAGCGGGGCGCCCAGGCAGAAGTGGATGCCGGCGCCGAAGGTGATGTGCGGGTTCTCCCGCCGGGCGAGGTCCAGGGTGTCCGGGGCCGCGAAGCGGGCGGGATCGCGGTTGGCCGATCCGAAGAGCAGGGCCACCTCGGAGCCCCGTGGAATGACCGTGCCGTCGATCTCGATGTCGTCCAGGACCCAGCGCTCGAACATCTGGAGGGGGGTGTCGTACCGCATCAGTTCTTCCAGCGCCGTGGGCAGAAGCCCGTGGTCGGCGTGGAGGGCGGCCAGCTGCTCGGGGTGGCGCAGCAGCGTCCACCAGCCGTTGACCGTGGTGTTGACGGTCGCCTCGTGCCCGGCATTCAGGAGGAGGACGCAGGTGGAGACCATCTCCTGCTCGGTCAGCCGCTCGCCCTCGTCGTGGGCGGCGACGAGGGCGGAGATGAGGTCGGTGCCCGGGTGCGCGCGCCGCTCGGCGATCAGCTCGCGCAGATACGCGGAGAATTCGAGGGAGGCACGGACGGCGGCGCGGGCGGTGTCCTCGGACGGGTTGAGTTCGAACATCCCGCAGATCGCCGCGGACCAGGGCCGCAGCGGGGCCCGGTCGGACTCCGGGATACCGAGCATCTCGGCGATCACGGCCACGGGCAGCGGCTCGGCGACGGCCGACAGCAGGTCGCCCCCGCCCTGCTCGACGAAGTCGTCCACGAGTCCGGCTGCCAGCCGCTGGACGGTGGGGACGAGCTGTTCGACGGTGCGCGGGGTGAACGCCTTGGACACCAGGCGCCGGATGCGGGTGTGGTCCGGCGGTTCGAGGTCCAGCAGCCCTTGCCCGTTGAGCGTCTCGAACGGCTCGTGCTCCGGGGGCGGTGGTGTCCGGCCGAACTCCTCGTGCGTGAACCGGTGGAGGTAGGTGCGGCCCAGCCGCCGGTCTCGCAGCAGGGCCGACACGTCGGCGTAGTGCGGGACGAGCCACTGGTCGGTGGGCTCGAAGTAGTGCGCCCGGCCGGTGGCCCGCAGCTCGGCGTAGGCGGGGTACGGGTCGGCGACGAACGCCGCCGACCAGGGGTCGAACGGGGCGGGGGAGGTGCTGGGCTGGTCCATGGGCCGACGCTAGACCACGGTGCTCAGGAAGGGGTGACCAAGCGGGCCTCATAGGCGAAGACGGCGGCCTGGGTGCGGTCGCGGAGACCGAGCTTGACCAGGATGCGGCTCACGTGGGTCTTGATGGTCGACTCGGCGACGACGAGGTGTCCGGCGATCTCCGCGTTCGACAGGCCCTGGGCGATGAGGACGAGCACCTCCGTCTCGCGCTCGGTGAGGTCGCCGACGCGGGCCAGGGCCGGAGGGCGGGGAGCGGAGGCGAGCCTGGAGAACTCGGTGATCAGGCGCCGGGTCACGGTGGGGGCCAGCAGCGCCTCGCCGGCGGCGACCACACGTACGCCGTCGGCGAGCTGGCGGGCCGAGGCGTCCTTGAGCAGGAAGCCGGAGGCCCCCGCGCGCAGGGCCTGGTAGACGTATTCGTCCAAGTCGAAGGTGGTGAGGACCAGGACCTTCGCGTCCTCGTCCGCGGCGACGATCTCCCGCGTCGCCTCGATGCCGTTGAGCTCCGGCATGCGGATGTCCATCAGCACCACGTCGGGGCGGAGCGCGGCGACCTGGGAGACGGCCTCGCGGCCGTTCACCGCCTCGCCGACGACCTCGATGCCTGGCATGGCGTTGAGCAGGACCGAGAAGCCCTCGCGGACCATCATCTGGTCGTCCACGATCAGGACCCGGATCGGCGGGGCGGCGGGCTGCGTGGTCATACCTGCTCCTTGAAGGCGCCGGGCGCACCGGGCGCCGTCTGCTGGGCCGGGATGAAGGCCGTGACCTCGTAACCGCCCTCCTCGGTGGCCTCGGCGGTCATCTCGCCGTTCAGCATCGCGACCCGCTCCCGCATGCCGGTGATTCCGTGCCCGGCCCCCGGCGACGGCTTCACCGGGGCGGTCGGCGGTCCGTTGACCACGCGCAGGCCGAGCCCGCTGAGGACGTAGCCGATCTCGACCCGGGCCGTGGCGCCCGGGGCGTGCCGCAGGCTGTTGCTGAGCGCCTCCTGGATGATCCGGTACGCCGACAGCTCGACGCCCTGGGGCAGTTCGCGGACCGCGCCGGTCACCGCCTTCTCCGTCACCAGGCCCGCCTCCCCGACGTTGGCGAGCAGCCGGTCGAGATCGGCGAGGGTGGGCTGCGGCGCGTCCGGTGCCTCGTAGTCGTCGGCCCGGACGACGCCGAGCACCCGGCGCAGTTCGGTGAGCGCGGCCACGGCGTTCTCCCGGATCGTGGCGAACGCCTGCTCCAGCTCCGGTGGCGGGTTCTCCACCCGGTACGGGGCGGCCTCGGCCTGGATGGCGACGACGGACATGTGGTGGGCGACCACGTCGTGGAGTTCGCGGGCGATCGTGGTGCGCTCCTCCAGCAGCGTGCGCCGGTCGCGCTCGACGGCGGTGACGGTGCGCTGCACGGTGACCTCGCGCTGCGCCTCCCGCCGGACCTGGACCAGGCTCACCACGAGCAGCGCGAACGCCGACGCCACCGCCATGCCCGCGGTGTTCGGCCCGCCGGCCCCGCCGGTGACGACGCCCTCCACGACCAGGCCCAGCAGCAGCGTGAGCACCCACATCCAGGCGGCAGTGCGCGGCCGGGTCCTGGCCGCGACGACGAACAGCACCACCAGGTGGGAGATGAGGAGGCTCGGCGACCATGGTTCGTAGCCGCCCACCACCACGCTCACCGGCATCAGAACCATCGACATCCAGAACGCCCCGACCGGCCTGATCAGCGTCATCGCCACACAGGCGGCGGGCAGCAGGCCGGACAGCAGGACGCCGGCGTTGCTGGTGACGACGAACCCCGCCATGAAGGTGATCAGCGCGGTGCCCAGCACCACCGCGTGCGGGGCCCACGCGGCCCGTGCCGCGAGCCGCCGCGGCAGCCGCCCGGTCAGCGGCCCGTCCGTGCGCATCGGTGACATCGGCCGGTAGGCGAAGGCGTCCTCGAAGAGGTCTTCCCAGAGGTCGTCCATCGCACGCGCGGCGAGCCGTAGCTCCGGGCTTCTGGTCTTGGTCTCGGTCACGCCTCAACGGTAGGCGGGGCGGCGGGCCGGGTCGTCAGCAGTGATGCGGATTCCCGTCCCTCCGTCGCAAGTACTACACGCCCGCCGCCACGCGGCTACCAGGCGAGCTGGGCGATCTCCTCCGCGACCACCGCGCACGCGTCGGCGGCCGGATCGATCAGCGGGAAGTGGCCGACGTCCGGCAGCAGGGTCAGCCCCACCGTCTCGCCCTCCTTCGCCGCCGCGTCCACGAACGCCTCGGAGACGGGCACCGGGACCGTGAGGTCCGTGGTGCCCTGGACGACCACGGTCGCGATGCCCGTGGGCAGCAGCCGGGACGGGTCGGCGTGCGCGCTCCGCCCGGCGAAGTCCTCCTCCGCCCCCAAGAGCTGCCCGATCGCCCCCGAGCACACGTCGAGCGCGACGGCCGAGCCGAAGTCCGCGATCGGCGCCAGCGCCACCACGCCCCGCAGTGCGGGCGCCCTCGGGAGCCGCCACGGCGACCCCTCCGGCAGTACGTGCCGTGCGGCGGCCCACAGGGCCAGCTGCCCGCCCGCCGAGTGCCCGGTGACGACGATCCGGCGGACGTCCGCCGCCGGCAGCTCCCGCGCCAGCAGCTGCGGCAGCGCGTCCATCGCGGCGGCGACATCGTCGAAGGTCTCCGGCCAGCGTCCCGCGACCGGGCCGGTCCCGCGCTGCTGCGGCAGCTCGCTGCCGCGCCGGTACTCCACATTGGCCACGGCGAACCCGCGCCGGGCCAGGAAGTCCGCGAACGGCGACACATGCGCCCGGTCGTACGGAGCCCGCCACGCGCCGCCGTGCAGCACGACCACGACCGGCGCGCCGGTGCGGCCCCCGCGCGGGGCGTAGAAGTCGATGACCTGGTCGGGGTGGCCGCCGTAGGCGGCGGACGCGTCGGGGGCGACGGCCGGATGCGAGAAGGCCGACTCGGTCTCGGCGGCGTCCCGCTCGCGCGCGGCGGAATCCGACATCCTGCCCCCACCCTCCCTGTCGTCCGGCCCAACTGGCCTGACCTGCGGGGACGGTACCAGTACGGCGGACGGCCCCGCCCACCGGGAATCGGCACCTCGCACACCGCGCCGGCCCCGCCCCGCGCGAGCCCGCGCACGGCGCCGTCCGGTGACCGGGGCGAGCCGGTCACCGGACGGATGCGGCAGCCTACGCCGCCGGAGCGCCCAGAACCTCCGCGAGCACCCGCGCCGCGCGTTCCGCGTCCGCGAACCCCACGTACAGCGGTGTGAAACCGAACCGCAGCACATCGGGCCGGCGCAGGTCCCCGACGACACTGCGCGCGATCAGCTCGGCCATCACGGGCTCGGCGTCGTCGCACCGCAGCGCGACCTGGCTGCCCCGTTCCGCGTGGGCGGCCGGGGTGACCGAGGTGACCCGCCCCTCGGGGGCGTACGCCTCGACGCACTCCAGGAAGAAGTCCGTCAGGGCCAGGGACTTGGCCCGGACCGCCTCGATCCCGACACCGTCCCAGACGTCGAGGGACGCCTCCAGGGCCAGCATGGACAGGATGTCGGGCGTGCCGACCCGGCCCCGGACCGCACCGTCCGCCGGGGCGTACCCGGGCGTCATGGCGAACGGGTCCGCATGGGACGTCCACCCCGGGAGGGGCGAGTCGAAGGACGCCTGGTGGCGCTCGGCGACGTACAGGTACGCGGGCGAACCGGGGCCGCCGTTGAGGTACTTGTACGTGCAGCCGACCGCCAGGTCCACGCCGTGCTCGTCCAGGCCGACGGGGAGGGCACCCGCGCTGTGGCACAGGTCCCAGACGGCGATCGCGCCCGCGGCCCGCACCGCGGCGGTCAGCCCCGGCAGGTCGTGCAGCCGGCCCGAGCGGTAGTCGACGTGGTTGAGCAGGACGGCGGCGGTCCGCGGACCGAGCGCGTCCGGCACGTCGGCGGGGGCGACCGGCACGATCCGGTGGCCGGTCATCCGGGCCGCCGAAGCGGCGATGTAGCCGTCGGTGGGGAACGTCCGCGCGTCGACCAGGATCTCGTCGCGGCCCTCCGGCGCCAGCCGGGTCGCGGCGACGAGGGCCTTGAAGACGTTCACGCTGGTCGAATCCCCGACGACGATCTGGCCGGCCGCCGCCCCGACGATCGGGGCGATGCGGTCACCGATCCGTTCCGGCGCCGTCCACCAGCCGCTCTCGCCCCAGGACCGGATGCGCAGCTCGCCCCACTCGCGGGTGAGGACCTCCTGCACCCGGGCGGGCACATGGCGCGGCAGCGCGCCGAGCGAGTTGCCGTCCAGGTAGACGGTGTCGTCCAGGGTGAACAGCTCGCGCAGCGGTGCGAGGGTGTCCTCGGTGTCGAGCGCCTGTGCGCGCTCCTGCAGGTCAGACATGGCTGCGAGCCGTCCAGAGCTCGGGGAACACGTTCTTCGTGGCGCGCTTCTCCAGCCAGGCCACGCCGGCCGAGCCGCCGGTGCCGGTCTTGGAGCCCATGGCCCGCCGGGTCGCGAGGAGATGGTCGTTGCGCCATCGCCACACCAGCTCGCCCACATCGGTGAGCACCTCGCCGAGGCGGACCAGCTCGTCGTTCTGGTCCGCGTTGGCGTAGATCTCCGCCCAGACGGCCTCGACCTCGGGCGACGGCTCGTACTTCCGGGTCAGGTCCCGGCCGAGCACGGACTCCGGGATCGCGTGCCCGCGCCGGGCGAGCAGGGCGAGCGCCTCGTCGTACAGGCCGGGCTCCGCGAGCGCCTTCTCCAGCTCCGCGTGGACGCGGGGCGCGCCCCGGTGCGGCACCAGCATGGACGCGGACTTGTCGCCGAGCAGGAACTCCATCCGCCGGTACATCGCCGACTGGAAACCGGAACCCTCGCCGAGCGAGGACCGGTAGGAGTTGAACTGGGCGGGGGTGAGCTGGGCGAGCGGTGTCCAGGAGGCGTTCAGGGCCTCCAGTTCGCGCAGCGACCGCTTCAGCGCGTCCTGCGCGACGTCCAGGCGGTCCTCGCGCATCGCGTGCGCGGCGGTCTCCCACTCATGGACGATGACGGTGAACCACAGCTCCATGACCTGGGTGGTGACCAGAAAGACCATCTCGCCGGGATCGTCCGAGCGGAGGTGCTGGAGATGGGTCAGGACATCCGCCTGGACATAGTCCTCGTACGGAGTCGTCCCCGCGAAGTCGAGGTGCGGGGTGGCCGCACCGGTGGCTTCGGGGTCGGGGTGAATCGTCGACATCGCTGTCTCCTCGACACGAGCTTCCGGGTAGCGGTCCGCCCCTTCCCTTCGGAAGTGGAGCCCCGGTCCCCTGTTCGCATACTAAACGCCTGCTCCGGACACGCGCAGGCCCCGCAGTCGCGGATGCGGAACTGCGGGGCCTGCGGTAGGGGGTCTGCTAGCCGAGGGTCTCGGCGGCGGTCGGCGAGGAGTCGCGCAGGAACGTCGAGCAGCGCTCGTACTCCTCCTGCTCGCCGATCGACTGCGCGGCCCGGGCGAGGGCGTGCAGGGCGCGGAGGAAGCCGCGGTTCGGCTCGTGCTCGAACGGCACGGGGCCGTGGCCCTTCCAGCCGGCCCGGCGCAGCGCGTCGAGGCCGCGGTGGTAGCCGGTGCGGGCGTAGGCGTACGACTCGACGACCCGGCCGCCCTCGAACGCCTCGTCGGCGAGCTGCGCCCAGGCCAGCGAGGAGGTCGGGTACTTCGCCGCGACATCGGCGGGCGCGGTGCCGGCGGCGAGCAGTTCGCGCGGCTCCGGGTCGTCGGGCAGGTGGGTCGGGGGCGGGCCCCCGAGCAGGTTCTCGTGGATCGACATGGTCCCAGTGTGCCTGGCACGCGGCCCGCCGAGGACCCGGTGGGCCCGAATCCGGCCCCGGCCCGTGCGGCCGGCGGACCCGCCGCGTCCCTCAGCCGGTGGTGTCCGGCCGGGCGGTCTCCGGTGCGGGTTCCAGCGGCGGGCTCGTGACGCCGCAGTGCACCGCGCACTCGGGCCGCGCGGTGTCGTCCGCGGGGGCGGGTGTGCGTACGGTCGCCCAGGCGATCAGCGCGCCGAGCACCAGCACCCCGGCGCACATCGGCATCGCCCGCCGGAACGTCGCGGCGAACTCCCCGGCGTCCCGATAGGCCTCCGGCCCCATGCCGGCGAGCAGCGGCAGCGCGGCCACCGCGATCAGGCCCGCGGCGCGGGCGGCGGCGTTGTTGATGCCGCTGGCGAGCCCGGCCCTGCCGGTGTCCACGGAGGCCAGGACGGTCGCGGTGAGGGGCGCCACGACGGTGACGAGCCCGACGCCCAGGACGGCCACGGCGGGCAGTACGTCGGTCAGGTAGCCGGTGACGGAGTTCGAGCCCTCCCCCACGCGCAGCATCAGCAGCATGCCGGCGGCGGCGATCAGCGGCCCGGCGGTGAGCGGGATGCGCGGGCCGATGCGCTGGCCCAGCTCGCCCGAAGCGGCCGAGAACAGCAGCATCAGGAGGGTGGTCGGCAGCAGTGCGGTGCCGGCGCCCAGCGCCGAGTACCCGGCGACGACCTGGAGCTGGATCGCGGAGAGGAAGAAGTAGCCGCCGAGCGCCGCGTACACGCACAGGGTGACGACGTTGACGACGGTGAACTGCCGGGACGCGAACACCGAAGGCGGCAGCATCGGATGTGCCCGCCGCCTTTCGAGCTGTACGAAGGCGGCACCGAGGAGCACTCCGCCCACCGCCGACCCGATCACGGCCGGGGAGGCGCCCTGCCCCGGCGCTCCGATCAGCGCGTACGTCACCAGTGCGAGCGCGAGGGCGCCGAGGGCCGCCCCGGCGACGTCGAAGCGCCCCTGGGCGTTCGGATCCCGGGACTCCGGTACGTGGCGCAGCGCGACGGGCACGCAGACGGCGGCGAGCGGCAGGTTGAGCAGGAACACCCAGCGCCAGCCCGGCCCGTCGACGAGCCAGCCGCCCAGGAACGGCCCCACGGCGGCGCCGACCCCGCCGAATCCGGACCACAGCCCGACCGCGCGGGCCCGGTCGTCGGGGTGGAAGCTCGCCTGGATCAGGGCCAGCGAGCCGGGTGTCAGCAATGCCCCGCCGACCCCTTGGAGGGCACGGGCGGCGATGAGCACGGGGGCATTCGGCGCGAGGCCGCAGACCAGCGAGGCGGCGGCGAACCAGATCACGCCGACCACGAAGACCCGCCTGCGCCCGTAGCGGTCGCCGAGCGCCCCGCCGAGCAGGATCAGCCCGGCAAGGGTCAGCATGTAGGCGTTGACGGTCCACTGGAGCGCGGCCAGGTCGGTGCCCAGGTCGTCGCCGATGCGGGGCAGGGCCACGTTGATGACGGTGGAGTCGAGCATGGCCATGCTCGACCCGAGCACCGTCGTCAGGACGACCCAGCGCCCGGCGGCGGAGGCCACCCGGATCGCGGGCCCGTCCGCCTCGCTCTTCTCCATGGCCTCAGCATCGTCGGCACCCGGCCGAAGGGCCACCCGTCGGCACCCGGTCGAAGGGCAACCGGGAGCTCTCAGATGGCGACCCGTACCGCCTCGATGCCCCGGATCAGCGCGTCGAGCCCCGCCTCGACCTTGCTTCGCGCGCACCCCACGTTGAGCCTCACGTAGCCCTCGGCCCCGTACGTGCTGCCCGGCATCACCGCGACGCGCTCCCGCTCGATCAGGACGCGCTGCAACGCCTCGTCGTCCCGGACGCCCGCGCGCCGCAGATCGATCCAGGCCAGGTACCCGGCCTGCGGCGGCTCCCACTCCAGTGACGGGAACGCGGTGTTCAGCCGCTCGGCGACCAGGGCCAGGTTCTCCGCAACGTACGCACGCACCGCGTCCAGCCACGGCCCGCCCTCCCGGTACGCGGCGATGTGCGCGGTCAGCGAGAGCACCGCCGGTGAGGCGAGGCCCTCCGCCGTCTCCATCCGGCGCAGATATTCGGTCCGGTCCTCCGGCCGCCCGATGAGGCCGTACGAACCGGTCAGCGCGGGGAAGTTGAACGACTTCGAGGCCGAGCTGATGACCGCCCAGCGCGCGTCCCCGCCCACCCGGGTCCACGGCACGTGCGGGCGCCCGTCGTGCACGAAGTCCGCGTGGATCTCGTCGCTGATCACGGCCACGCCGTGGCGCGCGGCGAGCTCGGCCATCCCGGCGAGCTCCGCCTCCGTCCACACCCGGCCGGACGGGTTGTGCGGGGAGCAGACCACGAGGACCTTGCTGTCCGGCCGCGCGAGCTCCCGCTCCAGCGCGTCCGTGTCCCCCAGCGGCACGCCCCGCAGCTCCCGCCCGAGCCCGTGGATCGCCTTGCGGAAACCGTCGTACGTGGGCGTGTGCAGGACCACGCCGTCACCCTCGGCCGTCCACATCTGGAGCAGCTGCGAGAGCTGGCTGAGCACGGACGGCCCGTACACCAGGCTCCCGGTATCGATCTCGGTGCCGTACCGCGTCGCGTACCAGTGGGCGATGGCCGACCGGAAGTCGCCCAGCCGCCAGTCCGTGTAGCCGAGCACGCCGTGTTCGAGCCGGGTCCGCAGGGCGGCCAGCACCTCGGGGGCGGTCTCGAAGTCCATGTCGGAGATGGTGAACGGCAGCAGCCCGTCCACCCCGAAGCGGTCCGCGACCCCGTCCCACTGGACGCACCAGGTTCCGCGGCGGTCGATCACGGTGTCGAAGTCGTAGGACGTGCTCACAGCTGTTCCCTCGGGTCGTGCGTGGCGGATTCGGACATGCCGTGGGCCCGGCACCCCGAGGGGTGACGGGCCCACGCCGCATCCGTAACCGGATTACTTCAGCTTGGTGCCGGTGGAGCGCAGGTTGGCGCACGCCTCCGTGACGCGCTTGGCCATGCCGCCCTCGGCGGACTTGCCCCAGCTGCGCGGGTCGTAGACCTTCTTGTTGCCGACCTCGCCGTCGACCTTCAGCACGCCGTCGTAGTTGCGGAACATGTGGTCCACGATCGGGCGGGTGAAGGCGTACTGGGTGTCGGTGTCGAGGTTCATCTTCACGACGCCGTTCTCCAGCGCGGTGGCGATCTCCTCGGCGGTGGAGCCGGAGCCGCCGTGGAAGACGAAGTCGAACGGCGACGTCTTGCCGTACTTGGCGCCGACGCCCTCCTGGAGGTCCTTGAGGAGCTCCGGACGCAGGACGACGTTGCCCGGCTTGTAGACGCCGTGCACGTTGCCGAACGAGGCGGCCAGCAGGTAGCGGCCCTTCTCGCCCAGACCCAGCGCCTCGGCGGTGCGCAGCGCGTCGTCCACGGTCGTGTAGAGCTCGTCGTTGATCTCGTGGGTGACGCCGTCCTCCTCGCCACCGGTCGGGGTGATCTCGACCTCAAGGATGATCTTGGCGGCGGCCGCCTTGGCCAGCAGCTCCTGGCCGATGGCCAGGTTGTCGGCCAGCGTCTCGGCCGAGCCGTCCCACATGTGCGACTGGAACAGCGGGTTCAGACCCTTGGCGACGCGCTCCGCGGAGACGTCGATCAGCGGACGGACGTACGTGTCCAGCTTGTCCTTGGGGCAGTGGTCGGTGTGCAGCGCGACGGTGATGTCGTACTTGGCGGCGACGATGTGCGCGAACTCGGCGAGGGCGACGGCACCCGTGACCATGTCCTTGTTGTACTGGCCGCCCAGGAACTCCGCGCCGCCGGTCGAGATCTGCACGATGCCGTCGCTCTCGGCCTCCGCGAAGCCGCGCAGGGCGGCGTGCAGGGTCTGGGTCGACGTCACGTTGATGGCCGGGTAGGCGAACTTGCCTGCCTTCGCCCGGTCGAGCATCTCGGCGTATGCCTCGGGGGTTGCGATGGGCATCTGTCCGCTCCTTGGGATGTGCGGGTGTGCGTGCTGGGTCCCTGACCTGGGGGCGACGTCATCGTCGCCCCCATCTTCCCAGACTCTGGTTCCGGCTCCACCCGGCGGTGTCCCCCAGGAACGGCGGTTCCCGTTCGCAGGGATACGACAAAGACGGTCGGTTTCACGTGAAACCGACCGCCTCCGGAGAAACCCGCAGGTCACGCCAGGTCGAGGTCCGGAACCGTGTAGACGTGGACGTACGGAAGGCCCGCCTCGGCGATGGCCGGAGCCGCACCGCGCTCCACGATCACGGCCACGGCGACGACCTCGCCGCCGGCCTCGCGCACGGCCTCGACGGCGGTCAGCGGCGAGCCGCCGGTGGTCGAGGTGTCCTCGACGACGAGGCAGCGACGGCCCTTCACCTCCGTGCCCTCGATCCGGCGCTGCATCCCGTGGGCCTTCTGCGCCTTGCGGACGACGAAGGCGTCCAGCTCCTGGCCACGGGCCGCGGAGGCGTGCAGCATCGACGTGGCGACCGGGTCGGCGCCGAGCGTCAGCCCGCCCACGCAGTCGTAGTCCAGGTCGGCCGTCGCGTCGAGCATGACCTGACCGACCATCGGGGCGGCCTTGCCGTCCAGCGTGATGCGGCGCAGATCGATGTACCAGTCGGCCTCCAGGCCGGAGGAGAGCGTCACCTTGCCGTGAACCACGGCCTTGTCCTTGATCTGCTGGAGCAGCTCAGCACGTACGTCAGTCATGGCTACGAGGATAAGGCGCGCGTTTTCCGCGGCGGCCCGCCCAGGGCAGGAGCCCGTCCCCTGGCCGGCGGGCGCCCCGCGCTCAGAGCCGGCGCCAGCTCCAGGTGGTGGCGATCTCCAGCGGCTCGATCGGGGTGACATAGCGGGGGTCGGTGTTCAGCCCGTTCGGCGGGCCCGACTGCGGCTCGACGCAGACCGCCTCGGCCTGCTCGTCGTAGATCACGACCCACTCGGACCGGCTCTTCACCGTCAGCTCCAGCCGCTCCGGCCAGGTGAGGGTGACATCGACACCGTCCGGCATCCCGAAGCAGTCGTCCCACGGGCCGGGCAGGGGCGCGATCCGGCGCCCGGTCGGCAGGTGGTTCTCGCCGCGCTCCTCCTGCCAGGCGGCGTCGAAGTCGATACGGACCTCCTCGCCGGTGTCGAGGCGGCGGCGGAACCACGGGTGCCAGCCCGCCTGGGCCGGGAACGAGTCCCCGTACGTCTCGATGCCGAAGGCCAACGTGAGCGAGTCCTCGGCCAGTTCGAAGGTCTGCGTCACGCGGCCCGGATACGGCCAGGGGTCGGCCAGGTCGTAATAGAACGACGCCTGGGTCCCGCTCTCCAGGGCGGTGTGCCACGCCGTGTCGCGGCCCGTGCCGTGGATGGCGTGCGGCGGAGCGGTCAGCGGCAGCTGGTGGAGCACGCCGCCGTCGCGGAACTGCCCGTTCTCGGTCCGCCCGCACCACGGCACCATCGGGAAGCAGCCGTACCGCTCCCCCTGCCGCAGCAGTTCGGTACCGCCGATCCGCAGGCTGCTGATCCGGCAGCCGTTGGCGGGGTTCACGGTCAACTCTGTGTCGCCGACGGAGAGCCGGACGTCCTTCTCGCTACTGCTCACGGGACGACCCTACTGGCGCCGCTACCTCCGGCGCCGCAACGCCCGGCTCACGACCACCGCCGAGGCGAGGGCCAGCGCGGCGGCCGGGGCGACCCAGCGCAGCGTCGCACCCGCACCGCTCGAATCCGGCGAGGGCACGGGGGCGTACCGGCCGCGCGGCGGGGCGTGGTCGACCTCCTCCGCGCTGCGCCCGATCATGGTGCGCCGGGCGTGCGCGGCCTCGGCCGGAGGCCCGTCCGGCACGGTGAACTCGATCCCGGCGACCGGGTCCAGCGACGACGGCGGGATGGGCGCGTCGAACAGGGACTCCTCGTCCTGCGGCGGCTCCCCGTCCTGCGCCTCGTTCTGTGCGCCGTCCCGCTCCCCGTCCTGAGGCTCGTCCCGCTCCGCGCCCCGCTCCCCCGCCGGCTCCACGCCCGGCGCCTCGTCGGGGGCCGCCTCGTGCGTCGGCAGCGACTCCTCGGCACCGCTCACGGGGCCGGAGCCGCTGAGCGGGGAGCCGGCCGAGGGCTCGGGGCCGGTCTGGTCCGCCTCCTCGGCGGCCTCTTCGAGCGCCTTCTCCACGGCCTCCCCGACGGCCAGCTCATCGGCGGTGACCTCGGCGGCGCCGGGCGTCCCCAGCTCATCGGCGGTGGCCTCGGCGGCGCCCGGCGTCCCCGGCACACCGGCGGAAGCCCCGGCACTCCCCGCCCCGGCACCCTCCGCCCCGCCGCCCCACGCCTCGTCGGCCGCGCCCTCGCCCTGGGCGGCCAGCGACTCCGTCACGAGCTGCTGGGCGAACCGGTCCAGCAGGCGGTGGACCGTCGACAGCGCCGCCGCCGGCTCCAGGTCCCGCAGACGGCCGTCACCGCTCGCGCCGCCCTCGAAGGCGATCGACGTGCCCTCGTCGCCCTCCGTCAGCCGAAGGGTCAGGGTGAGCTTCGCGGAGCCGCCGCCCCGGGCCTCCGTGCCCTCGCCCTCCACCAGGACGGCGTGCACGGAGTCCACGTCCGGGTCGCCCGGCAACGGCGTGAGGCGCAGCGCGCCCCGGTACGTGATGGTGTGGCCGCCGGCCCGGATTCTGAGCCGGCCCGCCAGGGGGCCCGCCGACGCGTCGGCGTCCTGCTGGAACCCCGGTACACAGCGGGCGACCCGGACGGGGTCGCCCAGCGTCCGCCGCAGGGCCGGGACCGGAACCGGAACGAACACCTCATGCTCCATGGTGAACGAGCCTACTCAGCCCCGGCCGTCCCGTCAGCGCTTCCGCACCCGCGACCGCTCCCGCACCCCGTCACCGCGACCGCCCGCACGCCGCACCTCACCGGTCGTCCCAGTAGCGCGGGTGCACCAGCGTCGACGGCGCGAGACCGGACAGCCGCCCGGCCTCCGCACCGCGCCCCGCGTCCAGCAGCCCCGGCACGCTCAGGGAGCGCAGCGCGGGCGCGTCCGGGGACAGGCCGAGCGTGGGCGTCGCCGCCCTCCCGGCCAGCAGGAACCCCCAGCCGCGGTCCCCGTCCGTGCCGCTCCCGGCCCGGTCGGGGCCGGCCGCGAAGCCCGACTGGCGGCCGCCGATCCGATAGGGGCGCGGACGCAGCCCGGCGGCCCGCATGGACGCCTCGACCGTCCAGTAGGTGCGGGGTCGTACGGCGGGCGGTCCCGCGTGCACCGCGAGTCTTCCGTCGGGGGCGAGGGCCTCGGCGACCAGGCCGTAGAACTCCGCCGAGTAGAGCTTCGTACTGGCGGAGATCCCGGGGTCGGGGAGGTCGGAGATCACCACGTCGTAGCGGCCGCGGGCGGTCCGCAGCCAGGTGAACGCGTCCCCGGTCACCGTCGTCACGCGGGGGTCGTCCAGCGCGTGCGCGTTCAGCGCGGAGAGCGCGTGGTCCGTACGGGCCAGTCGGGTGACGGCCGGGTCCAGCTCAACCAGGGTCACGCTCCGCACGTCCGGGTAGCGCAGCACCTCCCGCGCCGCCAGCCCGTCCCCGCCGCCCAGGATCAGCACCCGGGCGTGCGTCCCGTTCATCGCCGGGTGCACCAGCGCCTCGTGGTACCGGTACTCGTCGCGGGAGCTGACCCGCAGCCGCCCGTCCAGATAGAGGTCCAGGGAGCTGCGGCCGGCCCCGGTCAGCACGACCTCCTGTACCTCGGTCCGCACGGCGACCCGCACCTGGTCCCCGTACACCGCGCGGCGCGCCGCGCGCTCGAAGTCGTCGGCCAGCAGCGCGGCCGTGGCCAGCACCGCGATCACCGTGACATTGGCGGCGATCAGCAGCCACCGCGTCCTGGGGGTCAGGTCGCGCCGGAACACCCACAGCACCAGCGCCCCGCCCGCGGCCGCGTTCACCGCGCCGGTCAGCAGCGCGCCGGTGAGCTGGCCCAGCATCGGCAGCAGCAGGAACGGGAAGGCGAGGCCGCCGACGAGCGCCCCCACGTAGTCCGCCGCGAACAGATCGGCGACGGCCCCGCCCGCGTCCTGCCGGTCCACCCGCTGGATCAGCGTCATCAGCAGGGGGATCTCCGCGCCGATCAGGATGCCGATGGTCAGCGAGAACCCGACCAGCGCGTACCGCGACTCTCCGAACCAGGCGAACGAGGCGTAGAGCACCAGCGCCGAGAAGCCGCCCACCAGGGCGAGCGCCGCCTCGATCAGCCCGAAGCCCACCGCCGCCCGGTTGCGTAAACGTTTCGCGAGCAGGGAGCCGATGCCCATCGCGAACACCATCACGGAGAGCACGACGGACGCCTGGGTGACCGAGTCACCGATCAGATAGGAGGCGAGCGCCACCAGTTCGAGTTCGTACACCAGTCCGCAGGCGGCGCAGACGAAGACGGCGGCCAGCACGAGGTACCGACCGGTCCTCGGCCTGACGGGAAGCCGCGCCGCGCCCCCTCGCAGCGACACCTGCTGGTCGATCATGCCGCGAACGCTACGTCACTGACCGCTTGCCGCTTGTCACCCACAAGGGTGTAACTGGCGCACCCGAGGTGTAGCCGGTGCGCGTCACAGCGCCACCGCGGGCGTCCGCACGCCCACCCGGGTCCGCGTCACGACGAGCTGCCCCTCCTGCGGGTACGCGTGCCAGGTGCGCCACCGCACCTGGCCCTCCGTGCGCTGGGCGAGCATGGCCGTGAAGGCGTGCGGGCTGCCCGGAAACGTTCCGGCCAGGCCGTGGGGGTGGTCGGCGACGAGCGCCAGCAGCTCCTGTGCGCGTCCGGCGAAGGAGCCCGCGCTCAGCGTCTCGACCCGGGCCGCGAACTCGTACTCCCAGTCGCCGATCCGCTTGGCGACGCCCAGCGGCAGCGGGGTGCTGCTGCCGGGCATACAGGCGACGGTCTCGGAACAGCTGCCCTGCTCCTCCTCGAGAAGCACCTGGTGGGAGGCGCCGAGCAGCCGCAGCTGCAGGGTGGCGCCGGCGAGTTCGAGGTCGAGGACGGCCAGCGCGGGGAGCGGTTCGCGCCCCAGCGCCCAGGCCAGATCGGCGGCACGGGTATCGGAATAGGCCGTATGAAGGGTCGTGAGCATGGGTCGGCTCCGCAAACACGCATGGACACATGGACAGGGGACGCCCCCGCGTCATGCGCGTGGGAGGTGGGAAGCGCCCGATCAGGTCCAACTGGGGTCCGAGGGCTGAATGTTCTCTCCAACGAGGGAATCACGAACTACGCCGCACTCACAGCGTTTTTGCCCAACTTGCCGGGGTTTCCATCCCCCTCGGGGGGCCTTCCGCTCACCTGTTCACCGCAGACCCATAACAGGCTCCAACAAAAAGGAGCCCGGCGGGACTTGGCGCGTGCGCCGCGTGTCCCGCCGGGCCCCGGGGCGTGTTCACGGACACGCCCTCGCGGACCAACTGCCCCGTGTCAGCTGCCTCCGCCGCATCCGCCTCCGCCGCCGCAGGAGGAACCCCCGCCGCACGAGGACCCCCCGCCGCAGGAGTGGCCGCCCGAGTGGCCCCCCGAGTGCCCACCGCTGCCGCAGGACGACCCGCCGCCGCTGTCCCCGGCCCACCAGCTGCCCCCGGCGGCCGAGCCGCCCGCCGTACCGCGCCGCCTGCTGCGCGCCGGCGCACGCCCCCGTCCGCCGGCCCCCGCCAGCCCCACGACGAGGACCACGACCAGCACCACCAGAATCACACCTACCAGCACACCGCCCATGACCTCACGTCCTTCCGTCCCCCGAAGCGAGGCCCCCGCTCCGCGCCCTTGCGGCGTGCAGGGGAGATGCCCCTGCCGCGGTACGGCCAAAGCAGACTTGAGCAAGTCCAGAGCTTGCGCGCAGGATGGCGGCCATGACACACGGACGACCGCTGCTCAACCGCCGCCTCGCCGAGTTCGGCACGACGATCTTCGCGGAGATGTCCGCGCTGGCCGTCCGCACCGGGGCCATCAATCTCGGCCAGGGCTTCCCGGACACCGACGGCCCCGAGGAGGTCCGCGAGGCCGCGGTGCGTTCCCTGCGCGCCGGGCTCGGAAACCAGTACCCGCCCGGCCCCGGCGTGCCCGAGCTGCGCACCGCGATCACCGGCCACCAGCAGCGGCGCTACGGCCTCGCCTACGACCCCGACACCGAGGTGCTGGTCACCGCGGGCGCTACCGAGGCCATCGCCGCCTCACTCCTGGCGCTCCTGGAGCCCGGCGACGAGGTCATCGCGCTGGAGCCGTACTACGACTCGTACGCCGCCTGCATCGCGATGGCGGGCGCGACGCGCGTTCCCGTCACCCTGCGCCCCGACACCTCCGCGGGCACCTATCGGCTGGATCTCGACGAACTGCGCGCGGCGGTCACCCGGCGTACCCGGCTGCTGCTGATCAACACCCCGCACAACCCCACCGGCACCGTCCTCAGCCGCGAGGAACTGCACGCGATCGCGGAGCTGGCCTGCGAGCACGACCTCCTCGTCGTCACCGACGAGGTGTACGAGCACCTGGTCTTCGAGGGCGAACACCTGCCGCTGGCCGGCTTCCCCGGCATGCGCGACCGCACGGTCACCATTTCTTCCGCCGGCAAGACGTTCTCGTACACCGGCTGGAAAATCGGCTGGGTCACCGGCAGCGCCGAGCTGGTGACGGCGGTGCGCTCGGCGAAGCAGTACCTGACGTACGTCTCCGGCGGCCCCCTCCAGTACGCCGTCGCCGAGGCGCTGCGGCTGCCCGACAGCTTCTACGAGGAGCTGCGCGCGGACCTGCGCGCCAAGCGGGACCTGCTCTGCGCGGGCCTCTCCGAGGCCGGGTTCGCGGTCTACCGCCCGGCCGGTACGTACTTCGTCACCACCGACATCCGCCCGCTCGACGCGACCGGCGACGGCATCGCGTTCTGCCGGGCCCTGCCGGAACGCTGCGGCGTGGTGGCCGTCCCCAACGCCGTCTTCTACGACCACCGCGACCAGGGCGCCCCCTTCGTCCGCTTCACGTTCTGCAAGAGGACGGACGTGCTCGAAGAGGCCGTCACCCGGCTCAAGCAGCTGTGACACACGACGAGGCCCGGTGCGGGATTCCCGCACCGGGCCTCGTCGAAACGCCTGCGGCTCAGGCGTCCGGAGCCGCCTGCTCCGTGCCGTCCTCGGACTTCTGCTCGGCCGGGGCCAGGCCCAGGCGCTCCAGCAGCCACTTGTCGAACTCGATCGAGGCGCGCACCCAGCTGACCGTCGAGGAGACGAAGTGCTCCAGGGAGACGCCGGTGCCGATGAGCATCTGCGCCTCACCGATCAGGCGGACCGAGGGGCCGGTCTCCTCTGAGCCCTCCTCGGGCTCGTGGGTGTGCGTGTAGACCTTGGGCCACAGGGTGCGGCGGTTCCAGTCGTCGATCGCGTCGAGGAGGACCGGACGCTGGTCCGTGGCGTGCGGGCGGTCGTAGAACGTACGGACCGAGAAGACCTGCTGCTCGCCCTCGCCGCGGAACATGAAGTACGTGCGGAATTCCTCCCACGGGGCGGCGAGGTCACCCTCGTCGTCGACGACGTACTTCAGCTCCATCTGGTCCAGCAGCTGCTTGACGAGGTCCTGGTCAGGGACGACGGGGCCCTCCGGTCCTGCCGCCTGCGGTTCGGGCTGAGCCCCGAAGTTAGGAATCGAGGACGGATCGATGCTCACCGTTATTTCCCTTCGTGCGGTTGACTGCCATCCTCTCTTATGGCGGGCGGGGCATGGCAAGCCCGGAAGGCCCCGATCCGCCACAAGCTGATATTCAGCCGGTGGGAACCGGGGCCGGGGCGTTCCGATTACGCCGTACGGATTCCGCTTACCGCGTCGGCGGCCGCGCTCAGCTCGCCGCGCCGACGATCAGGCCGTCCTCGAAGCGGTCCACGCGGACCGTGTCGCCGTCCTTGATCTCGCCCGCCAGGATCTCCTTCGCGAGCCGGTCGCCGATGGCCGTCTGGATGAGGCGGCGCAGCGGCCGGGCGCCGTACGCCGGGTCGTTGCCCTCCTCGGCCAGCCAGGCCAGGGCCTCCGGGGTGACCTCCAGGGTGAGCCGCCGGTCGGCCAGGCGCCCCGCGAGCCGGTCGATCTGGAGGCCCGCGATGTGCGCCAGCTCGTCGCCGGACAGGGCGGAGAAGACCACCAGGTCGTCGAGCCGGTTGAGGAACTCCGGCTTGAAGGAGGCCCGGACGACCTCCAGAACCTGGCGCTTCTTCTCTTCCGGTTTGGTCAGCGGATCGGTCAGGTACTGGCTGCCGAGGTTGGACGTCAGGATCAGGATGGTGTTCCGGAAGTCCACCGTCCGGCCCTGTCCGTCGGTGAGCCGGCCGTCGTCCAGGACCTGGAGCAGGATGTCGAAGACCTCGGGGTGGGCCTTCTCGACCTCGTCCAGCAGGACGACGGTGTACGGGCGGCGGCGGACCGCCTCCGTGAGCTGGCCGCCCTCCTCGTAACCGACGTAACCGGGCGGAGCACCGACCAGCCGGGCGACGCTGTGCTTCTCGCTGTACTCGCTCATGTCGATGCGGACCATGGCCCGCTCGTCGTCGAAGAGGAAGTCCGCGAGGGCCTTCGCCAGCTCGGTCTTCCCGACCCCGGTCGGACCGAGGAACAGGAACGAGCCGGTCGGGCGGTCGGGGTCGGCGATGCCGGCGCGGGTGCGGCGTACCGCGTCCGAGACGGCCTGCACGGCCTCGGTCTGCCCGATCAGGCGCTTGCCCAGCTCCGACTCCATGCGCAGCAGCTTCTGCGTCTCGCCCTCCAGGAGGCGGCCGGCCGGGATGCCGGTCCAGGCGCCGACGACATCGGCGATGTCGTCCGGCCCGACCTCCTCCTTGACCAGGGTCTCCTTGGGCTCGCGGGCGGCCTCCTGCTCGGCCTCGTCGGCCTCGGCCAGCTCGCGTTCCAGGCCGGGGATCTCCCCGTACAGCAGCTTCGACGCGGTGTCGAAGTCGCCGTCGCGCTGGGCGCGTTCGGCCTGGCCGCGCAGGTCGTCCAGGCGTTCCTTCAGCTCACCGACCCGGTTGAGGCCCTGCTTCTCCTTCTCCCAGCGGGCGTTGAGGCCGCGCAGCTCCTCCTCCTTGTCGGCGAGGTCGCGGCGCAGCTTCTCCAGGCGCTGCTTGGAGGCGGCGTCGGTCTCGTTCCTGAGGGCCAGCTCCTCCATGTGCAAGCGGTCGACGGAGCGCTGGAGTTCGTCGATCTCGACGGGCGAGGAGTCGATCTCCATGCGCAGCCGGGAGGCGGCCTCGTCCACGAGGTCGATGGCCTTGTCCGGCAGGAAGCGGGAGGTGATGTAGCGGTCGGACAGCGTCGCGGCGGCGACCAGGGACGCGTCCGCGATCTGGACCTTGTGGTGGGCCTCGTACCGCCCCTTGAGGCCGCGGAGGATCGCGATGGTGTCCTCGACGGACGGCTCGGCGACCAGCACCTGCTGGAAGCGGCGCTCCAAGGCGGGGTCCTTCTCGATTCGCTCGCGGTACTCGTCCAGCGTGGTCGCGCCGACCATCCGCAGCTCGCCGCGGGCCAGCATCGGCTTGAGCATGTTGCCCGCGTCCATCGCGGAGTCGCCGCCGGCGCCCGCGCCGACGACGGTGTGCAGCTCGTCGATGAACGTGATGATCTGGCCGTCGCTCTCCTTGATCTCGGAGAGCACGGTCTTGAGGCGCTCCTCGAACTCGCCGCGGTACTTCGCGCCCGCGACCATGGCGCCCAGGTCGAGCGAGACGAGCCGTTTGTCCTTGAGGGATTCGGGAACGTCGCCCTTCACGATGCGCTGGGCGAGCCCTTCGACCACTGCGGTCTTGCCGACGCCCGGCTCGCCGATGAGCACCGGGTTGTTCTTGGTGCGCCGCGAGAGCACCTGGACGACGCGGCGGATCTCCTGGTCCCGGCCGATGACCGGGTCGAGCTTGCCCTCGCGCGCGGCGGCGGTGAAGTCCGTGCCGAATTTCTCCAGGGCCTTGTACTGGCCCTCCGGGTCGGGAGTGGTCACCCGGCGCCCTCCCCTGCTCTTCTCGAACGCGTCCAGCAGCCTCTTCGCACTGGCCCCCTGCCCGTCGAGGATCTCACCGGCACGGCCGCCCTTCGCGGCGATCCCGATCAGCAGGTGCTCGGTGGAGACGTAGTCGTCGCCCAGCTCCTTGGCGCGCTGCGCGGCGTCCGCGATGACGGCCAGCAGTTCGCGGTTGGGCTGGGGCGGCGCGACGGTCGACCCGGTCACGCTGGGCTGCGCGGCCAGGAGCCGTTCCGTCTCGGTGCGTACGGCGATCTGGTCGGCCTCGACGGCGGCCAGCAGATCGACCAGATTCTCGTTCGCTTGTCGGCCGTCGCCCGACAGAAGCGCCAGCAGCAGATGCCCCGGGGTCAGATCGGCGTGCCCGTCCTTCACGGCCCTGCTGGTGGCCGCGTTGATGGCGTCCCTGCTCCTGTTGGTCAGCTCGGCGTCCACGTGCGCTGTCTCCTCCTTGCGACGACTGGTCCGTTCCCACTACTGACACGGTCAACGTGCACAAAGTTGAGTCTATTCCACTCAAGGCTCTGCGCGCCGAAAGTTGAGCGCATTCCACTCAAGGCGAAATGCGGCCCCGCCCCTCTTCCGAGTGAATCGGCCGCCGCGGGCACCCGCCACCGCAGGCCGTTCCCGCCCGCATACGCTGGGGCCCATGGCAGTCGACGTACACCAACCGAGCCCCGAGTACCTCGCGTTCTGGCGCGAGAGCCACGTGTGCACGCTCACCACGCCCCGCCCGGACGGCACGCCGCACGTGGTCCCGGTGTGCGTGACGTACGACCCCGAGGCGGGCCTCGCCCGGGTCATCACCAACAGGCACAGCCGCAAGGTGGCCAACATTCTGGCCGCCGGCCCGGACGGCGCCCGGGTCGCGGCGTGCCAGGTGCACCGGCGGCGCTGGGCGACCCTTGAGGGCGTGGCCCGGATCAGCACGGACCCGGAGCGGGTCGCGGAGGCCGTACGCCACCACACGGAGCGCTACGACCGGGTGCCGTCCCCCAACCCGGACCGGGTCGTCATCGAGATCACCCTGGACCGGGCGCTCGGCCGCGGCTGAGCGGGCCGCCCCCGGGGAAAGCACAACGGCGCCACCGTGTTCAGGTCACGGTGGCGCCGTTGTGTGGGGGAAGTGACTGAGCGACGTGGAACGACGGGGGATCGCTCAGGCACTGTGGGGGGTGGCGGCAATGGTTTCTGGTTCGAACAGCTGGTGGTCACGCTGTGCGAGATTCACAAAGATCATGTCGTAACGGATGGCACAGCGCACCGGCTGCGGCGCGCCCCGCGGCTTGCGGAGGCACCGGTAGGCGCGGACTTCACCGTCGTCCTCGCGGGCGACGACGACCGGGTCGCCGAACAGAGTGACCATCAACGAGTCGCCACGGTGGGGCAGTGCCGTGACGAGATCGATGAAATGCCACCCTGACCGGTAGGCGGTCGCCATCTCACGCCGGAAGGTGCGGTCGTCCGGGGGGGTGGTCATGCTCCCGCCGCCATCTTCGGAGCGGTGTCCCACGCCAGGTCCGGCGCCGGTACCGCGTTGGCCGCCCCCGTCGACTTCGCGGTGGTACCGTCCCAGGCAAGGTCCAGGGTGCCGAAGACCCCGAGCATGAGCCCGGCGGAGAAGGCCACAGCAAGCACCGAGCGAAGCTTTCTACTACGCATGGTTGGCTTCGTCCTCACTTCCAAGGTTTTCTTCTCCCCCGCACCACAAGACGATGGCTCATTTAGGCACGTCGATGCCACAGAAGCGATGCATCATGTTCCTGTACATGCATGTTCCTGGGGGGTGGACAAATGGGCACAGAGGGCATAGAAGAGGCACATAGCCACTCAGTGACTGCACTGTGTGACGAAGGAGCGCGTCTCTACGCCAGCGCGCTGAGTGTCGGAAAGATAGCCCGCAGCGAAACGGCGAACGCGCCCTGCCTGCTGGAATTCGCCCTCCTGCACCCGGATCCGGACGACCCCGACTGGCTCCGCCCGGTCCCTCCGTCAGCTGCCCTGACCCAGCGCCTCCACCCCATCGAGCGCGAGATCCGCGACCGCCGGCGGCTCTCCCTGGAACTGACCGACGCCTTCGAACCGTTCATGGCCATCAGTGCCCAGGCACCGCCGACGACCCACGCCATCACAGTGCTCGAAGGCATCGAACGCATCAACGCCTCCATCGAACTGGCCATGACCGAGTGCCGGTACGAGGTCCTCACCATCCAGCCGGGCGGCGGTCGCAGCGAGGACGCGCTCAACACCGCGGTGGAGCGCGGCAGACTGCTCACCCAGCGGGGCGTGGCCATGCGCACGCTCTACCAGCACACCGTCCGGCACAGCCACGGGACCCTCAACTACGCGGAGCGGATGGCCAGCGGAAACGTACAGATCCGCACCCTCGAGGAACTCATAGAACGGCTGATGATCTTCGACAACACCGTCGCCTTCATCCCGGCCACGGACGACCGTCGGATCGCCCTGGAGCTGCGGCACCCGGGGATCGTGTCCTACCTGGTGACCGTGTTCGAACAGTTCTGGCGCCGAGCGGTGCCCCTGCAGGAGCAGATCCCGTACGACCCCACCGTCGAGGGCGTCTCCGGCGTACGGCACTCCATCGCCAAGCTGCTCGTCGAGGGCCACGTGGACGAGGCCATCGCCAGGCGGCTCGGAATGAACGTCCGCACCTGCCGCTCCCACATCGCCAAGCTCGGGGCCGCTCTCGGCAGCACCAGCCGCGCCCAACTCGGCTATCTGATCGCCCGGTCAGGAATCCTGGACCAGGATTCCTGACCGGCCGGCCCCAAAGATCCCCACCCCCCGGGCCGGGCGGGCGTGCCACGCAATGGGGGAGAGCATGGCCACGCCCTTGATCAGCCGGGGGAGTTCCCGGCTCCCCCGACACGTCCACACTGGCCCGGGAACTAGGCTGGCACCACCGTCATCTTGCTGCATTGCCAAAAGTGGGGGGTCACAAATGGGCAAGCACGAGGGCATATCCCACCAGCCGCACGGTGATCTGGAACTGTGCGATGCCGGCGTCAGGACGTACGCCGAAGCACTCGGAGCCGGCCGGCTCCCCCGCTCCGCTCTCGAACCCGCCCCATGCCTCATCGAGTTGGCCCTCGTCCATCCCGATCCCCAGGACGATGACTGGATCCGGCCGGTCCCTCCGTCCGCGGCGCTGGCCCATCTGCTCCAGCCCGTCACCCGGGAGATCCACGAGCGCCTACGGCTTTCCGCCGCTCTCGCCGACTCCCTGGCTCCCCTCGCCTCCGTTGCCAGCACCGACCCCAACCTCGCCATCACCGTCCTCGAAGGTATCCCGCTGATCGAGGCGGCCATCGAGAACGCCACGGACGGCGCAAGGGACGAGGTCCTGACCTTGCAGCCCAGCGGCAACCGACCCGTGGACCAGCTCAAGAAGGCATTGGGCCGGGGGTTGTCCATGGCCGAGCGAGGCGTGACACTGCGCCACATCTATCAGCACCCCGCCCGCTACAGCCCGGCCATCAAGGCATATCTGGACGACATGCCGTCGGCCGCCATCCAGGTGCGCACCATCGAGCAGACGGTCGAGCGTCTACTCGTCTTCGACCGCACCGTCGCCTTCATCCCGGCTAGCCCCAAACGCGATATCGCCCTGGAGATCCGCCACCCCGCCCTCGTGCGCTACCTGATCCAGGTGTACGAGGTGCTGTGGGCCCAGGCCAAGCCGCTGACGGCCCCCCTCCAGGCGCCCGCGCACGACACCCCGATCACCCCCACCCAGCTGAGCGTCGCCCGCCTCCTCGTCGAGGGGAACACCGACCAGATCGTGGCCCGCAAACTGGCCATCAGCGTCCGCACCTGCCGCGCCCACATCGCCAAACTCATGCACATCCTCGGCGCCACCAGCCGCACCCACCTCGGCGCCCTGCTGGTCCAGTCCGGCGTCGTGGCAGGCGTCGTAGGCGGTGCGGAGGAGGGCGCAGGGGAATGACCGCGCAGGCGACGCACCCCCACAGCGGACGGGAGCTCTGCGAAGCCGGCCTCGCCCTCTACGGGGACGCCCTCGCCGCCGGCCGCATCGCCCGCAGCGCCACGGAGCCCGCCCCCTGTCTCACCGGGCTCGGCCTGCTCCTCCCCGACCCGCGTGACGAGGCGTGGCTGCGCCCCGTGCCGCCGTCCGCGGTCCTGGGGCAACTGCTCAGCCCCCTCAGCCGGGAGATCGACGCACGGGTCCGGCTGGCCACCGGGCTGACCCGGTCCCTGCTGCCGCTGCTCGCGGGCACCGACGAGGACCCGAACCGTTCGATCACCGTGCTCGAAGGGCACGACCGGATCAACGCGGCGCTCCGCGACGCCTCGCAGTCGGCCAGGGACGAGGTCCTCACCGCCCAGCCCGGCGGCAACCGCCTGGTCCACAACATGCGCCAGGGCCGGGCGAACGCAGAGTTCGTCCTCGCGGCGGGCGGACGGCTCAGACATCTCTACCAGCACTCGGCGCGCTACAGCCCCCGGCTCAAGGAGTACCTGGCGGAGATCCCGTCCGGCCGGCTCCAGATCCGCACCATGGAGCAGAGCGTGGGCCGCATGCTCGTCTTCGACCGGGCCGTCGCCTACCTCCCGGCCGACCCCGAGGGCCGCGCCGCCCTGGAGATCCGCCACCCCGCCCTCGTGCGTTACCTGGCAGGCATCTACGAAACGCTGTGGGCCGGAGCCACCCCCTTCACCGAACACCTCCCCACCGCACTCCCCGGCGCCCCCGTCACCGCAGTCCAGCAAAGCATCGCCCGCCTCCTCATCGACGGCTGCACCGACCAGGCCGCCGCCGAAAAACTCGGCATCAGCGTCCGCACCTGCCGCGCCCACATCGCCAAACTCATGCACACCCTCAACGCCACCAGCCGCACCCACCTCGGCGCCCTCCTCATCCACTCCGGCCTCGCGGAGCCCACCCGATGACGGCATCCCACGAGCGCGGCCACGGCGCGGACGAGCTGTGCGACGAAGCGATCGGCCTCTATACGCAAGCCCTGGCCCAGGGCCGCATATCCCGGACCGCCGCCGGGGAAGTGCCCTGCCTGGCCGAGCACGCCCTGCTCACCGCCGATCCGCGCGACGACGCGTGGCTGCGGCCCGTACCACCCACGGCCGCCCTGGCCCGGCTGCTGCATCCGCTGGCCCGGGACATCCTGGACCAGGTGCGTACCGCCGATCTCCTGGCCAGGACCCTAAACACGCTGAGCGCGCTCGCGGACGAACCCCCGGATCTCGCCATCAGGGTCGTCGCCGGGCAGTCCGCGATCCAGGCGGCCATCGACGCCGACCTGCGCGAGGCGAGCGACGAAGTCCTCACCGTCCAGCCCGGCAGCACCCGGTCGCCGGAGATCATCCGGGTGGCCCTGGCCAGCACGCTGCCGATCGTCAAGCGGAACGTCCGGCTGCGCCACATCTACCAGCACTCGGCGCGTTACGGTTCCGGGCTCAAGGGGTATCTGGCCCAACTGCCCGGCGACCTCCTCCAGGTCCGTACGACCGAGCGCGCGATCGACCGCCTGATGATCTTCGACCGCAAGGTCGCGTACCTCCCCGCCAACCCCGACCGCAGCGCCGCCCTGGAGATCCGCCACCCCGCCCTCGTGCGCTACCTGGCGCAGTTGTACGACGTGCTCTGGGCCCTCTCCACGCCTTTCGACGATCCCCTCCCCACCGCCCTCCCCGGCGCCCCCGTCACCGCAGTCCAGCAAAGCATCGCCCGCCTCCTCATCGACGGCTGCACCGACCAGGCAGCCGCCGAAAAGCTCGGCATCAGCGTCCGCACCTGCCGCGCCCACATCGCCAAACTCATGCACACCCTCAACGCCACCAGCCGCACCCACCTCGGCGCCCTCCTCATCCACTCCGGCCTCGCAGAGCCCACCCGATGACGGCTGACAACGCGAAGCGGCCCGCCACTCCGGGGAAACCGGGGTGACGGGCCGCCTCTGAGCGCGGGGTCAGTCCTTGGGGCGCTTGGGGCGCCAGACCACCAGGGCGCTGGTCTGCTGCACGTCCTGGTACGGGACCAGGTCACGCCGGTAGGACGCGTGGACCTGGGCCTCGCGCTGCTGCATGGCCGCCGCGGCTCCGTCCACGGCCGCCGAGAGTTCGGCGACGCGCTGCTGGAGCGCCGCGACCTGGTTCTCCAGCTCGATGATGCGCTTGATGCCGGCGAGGTTGATGCCCTCGTCCTGCGACAGCTGCTGCACCGTGCGCAGCAGCTCGATGTCGCGGGCCGAGTAGCGCCGGCCGCGTCCGGCCGTACGGTCGGGCGAGACCAGGC
The DNA here is from genome assembly GCF_044761525.1 of Streptomyces sp. NPDC097595. Classification (NCBI taxonomy): domain Bacteria; kingdom Bacillati; phylum Actinomycetota; class Actinomycetes; order Kitasatosporales; family Streptomycetaceae; genus Streptomyces; species Streptomyces sp. NPDC097595. The sequence goes on from NZ_JBIWCN010000023.1 coordinate 125,003, forward strand.
CGAGGCGGTCGTACTGGCGCAGTGTCTGCGGATGCAGGCCCGAAAGCTGGGCCGCGATCGAGATCACGTACACCGGGGACTCGTCGGTCAGTTCATAAGGATTACGCCGTCGGCCGTCCACCTCAAGCTCCCTTCGCCGCCTGGAACAGCTCCGCCCTCGGGTCATGCCCCGCGGTCGCCTTGCGGTATGCCTCCAGCGCGTCCCTGGCCTCGGTACCGAGGTCGGTGGGCACGGTCACCTCGACGGTGACGAGGAGGTCGCCCCGGGTGCCGTCCTTGCGGACCGCGCCCTTGCCGCGGGCCCGCATCGTACGCCCATTCGGCGTACCGGCCGGTAGCTTGAGGGTCACGGAGGGTCCGCCGAGCGTCGGCACCTTCACCTCGCCGCCGAGCGCCGCCTCCGTGAAGGTGACGGGCACCGTGACGGTGAGGTTGTCGCCCTTGCGGCCGAAGACCGGGTGGGCGTCGACGTGGACCACGACGTACAGATCGCCGGCGGGTCCGCCGCGCTCGCCCGGGGCGCCCTTGCCGCGCAGCCGGATGCGCTGCCCGTCCGAGACGCCGGCCGGGATGCGCACCTGCATGGTCTTCGAGGAGCGGGCCCTGCCGCTGCCCTTGCAGACGTCGCAGGGGTCCTGGGCGATGAGGCCGCGGCCCTTGCAGTCCACGCACGGGTCGGTCAGCGAGAAACCGCCGCCGCTGCCGCGCGAGACCTGACCGGTGCCGACACAGGTCGGGCAGACCCTGGGGGTGCCGTTCTTGTCGCCGGTGCCGGAACACGCCTTGCAGGGGGCCTGGCTGGACATCCGGAGCGGGACCGTGGCCCCGTCGACCGCCTCGGTGAAGCTGAGCGTCACCTCGGACTCGATGTCCTGGCCGCGCCGCGGCTGCACCCTCGTACCGGTGCCGCCGCCGCGGTTGAAGAGGCCGCCGAACACGTCGCCGAGGCCGCCGCCGCCGCCGAAACCGCCGGCGCCGCCACCCTGGCCCCCGCCCGGGGCGCCTCCGAAGAGGTCCCCCAGGTCGAAGTTGAAGTTGCCCTGGGCGCCGCCGGGCCCGGCGCGGAAGCCGCCGTTGCCGAAGAGGGCGCGCGCCTCGTCGTACTCCTTGCGCCTCTTGGTGTCACCGAGGACGTCATTCGCCTCGGAGATCTCCTTGAAACGCTCCTCCGCCTTGTCGTCGCCCTTGTTGGCGTCCGGGTGGAACTCGCGGGCGAGCTTCCGGTACGCCTTCTTGATCTCGGCGTCGGTGGCGTCCTTGGGGACGCCGAGAACCTTGTAGTAGTCCTTCTCGACGAAGTCCTTCGTACTCATCGACGTCCCTCCTTTCGGACGACCGGCCGGGAGCCCCCCGTCCGGGCGGCGCCGGGCCCGCAGGCCCTGGCACCGACCGGACGGGAGGCCCTGGTGGCCAGGCGGTGTGCTGCCAGGTGATCGGACGGAATGTCAGACCTCCTCGCCGCCACCGCTCTCCTCGTCGTCTGCCTTCTCTTCCTTCGCGGCCGCGGGGGCCGCCCCCGGCTGGGGTTCGGCGACCGCGACCCGCGCGGGGCGGATGGTGCGCTCGCCGATCCGGTAACCGGGCTGCAGGATCGCCACGCAGGTCGTCTCCGTGACGTCCGGCGCGTAGCTGTGCATCAGGGCCTCGTGGACCGTCGGGTCGAAGGGCTCGCCCTCCTTGCCGAACTGCTGGAGGCCCAGCTTCGCGACGACCGTCTCCAGCGATTCGGCCACCGACTTGAACCCGCCCACGAGCTCGCCGTGCTCCCGGGCCCGGCCGACGTCGTCCAGGACGGGCAGCAGCTCGGACAGGAGGTTCGCGACGGCGATCTCCTTGACCGTGACCCGGTCCCGCTCCACACGGCGGCGGTAGTTCTGGTACTCGGCCTGAAGCCGCTGGAGGTCGCCGGTGCGCTCGCCGAGCGCCGTGCGGACCTGGTCCAGCTGCGCGGTCAGGGCCGTGTTCTCGTTCGCGTCCCCGGCCGGGGCCGCCGCCTCCTCCTCGGAGGGGGTGGCGGCCTTCGGCTCGGCGTCGTCAGAGGTGGCGCCGGAGGGGACGTCGGGCTTCTCCTCGAAGCCCGGAGTCTCCTCGGTCACGCCGCACCGCCCTTGGAGTCCTTCTCGTCGTCCACGATCTCGGCGTCGACGACATCGTCCTGGGCGTCGCCCTGGGCCTGCTCGGCACCCGGCTGCGCGTCACCCTGCGGGCCGCCCTCGGCCTGGGCGTTGGCGTACATCGCCTGGCCCAGCTTCTGGGAGACCGCCGCGACCTTCTCGGTGGCCGTGCGGATCTCGGCGGAGTCCTCGCCCTTGAGCTTCTCCTTCAGCTCGGCGACCGCGGTCTCCACCTCCGTCTTCACGTCGGCCGGGACCTTGTCCTCGTTGTCCTTGAGGAACTTCTCGGTCTGGTAGACGAGCTGCTCGCCCTGGTTCCGCGACTCGGCGGCCTCGCGGCGGGCGTGGTCCTCCTCCGCGTACTTCTCGGCCTCCTCACGCATCCGGTTGACCTCGTCCTTCGGCAGCGAGGAGCCGCCGGTGACGGTCATCTTCTGCTCCTTGCCGGTGCCGAGGTCCTTGGCCGTCACGTGCATGATGCCGTTGGCGTCGATGTCGAAGGAGACCTCGATCTGCGGGACACCGCGCGGGGCCGGCGGCAGACCGGTCAGCTCGAACATCCCGAGCTTCTTGTTGTACGCCGCGATCTCGCGCTCGCCCTGGTAGACCTGGATCTGCACGGACGGCTGGTTGTCCTCGGCCGTCGTGAAGATCTCGGACCGCTTGGTCGGGATCGTGGTGTTGCGCTCGATGAGCTTGGTCATGATGCCGCCCTTGGTCTCGATACCGAGGGACAGCGGGGTGACGTCGAGGAGCAGGACGTCCTTGACCTCGCCCTTGAGGACACCGGCCTGGAGCGAGGCGCCGATGGCGACGACCTCGTCCGGGTTCACACCCTTGTTGGCCTCCTGGCCGCCGGTCAGCTCCTTGACGAGCTCGGCGACGGCCGGCATGCGGGTGGAGCCACCGACGAGAACGACGTGGTCGATCTCGGAGAGCTGGATGCCCGCGTCCTTGATGACGTTGTGGAACGGGGTCTTGCAGCGGTCCAGGAGGTCCGCGGTGAGCTGCTGGAACTGCGAGCGTGTGAGCTTCTCGTCCAGGTGCAGCGGGCCCTCGGCCGACGCCGTGATGTACGGCAGGTTGATCGTGGTCTCCGTCGAGGAGGACAGCTCGATCTTCGCCTTCTCCGCGGCCTCGCGGAGACGCTGGAGAGCCATCTTGTCCTTGGACAGGTCCACGCCGTGCCCGTTGGCGAACTGCTTCACCAGGTAGTCGACGACGCGCTGGTCCCAGTCGTCACCACCGAGGTGGTTGTCACCGTTGGTGGCCTTCACCTCGACCACGCCGTCGCCGATCTCCAGGAGCGACACGTCGAAGGTGCCGCCACCGAGGTCGAAGACGAGGATCGTCTGGTCGTCCTTGTCGAGCCCGTACGCCAGCGCGGCGGCGGTCGGCTCGTTGACGATGCGCAGGACGTTCAGGCCCGCGATCTCGCCGGCCTCCTTGGTCGCCTGACGCTCGGAGTCGTTGAAGTACGCCGGGACGGTGATCACCGCGTCGGTGACCTTCTCGCCCAGGTAGGACTCCGCGTCACGCTTCAGCTTCTGCAGGATGAAGGCGCTCATCTGCTGCGGGTTGAAGCTCTTGCCGTCCAGGTCGATCTTCCAGTCAGTGCCCATGTGGCGCTTGACGGAGCGGATGGTCCTGTCGACGTTGGTCACAGCCTGGCGCTTGGCGACCTCGCCGACCAGCACCTCGCCGTTCTTCGCGAAGGCGACGACGGACGGCGTGGTCCTGGCGCCCTCTGCGTTGGTGATGACGGTGGGCTCGCCGCCTTCGAGAACGCTGACGACGGAGTTAGTCGTGCCCAGGTCGATGCCGACCGCACGTGCCATTTCAATTCCTCCAACTGACTACTTGAGTGGATCTGACTCAAGGATGCATGACTGGCTTCCCGGAGTCAACAGACCTGAGTCGAGCCGACTCAACTTACGTGCTCCCAATGCGCGCCATCGGCGACACCTGGCGCCTCATGCGCCGCACAGCCCTCCCCCATGATGGCCACATGGGATCGTTCTGTCACAAAATGCCGTGAGAAGCACAAAAGCGGCATTCGATCCGCCGAGTGCAGGCAGGTGCGAGCGATGCGTACGCAGAAACAGTGGGGAAGCGGGCCCCGGCCGCGCCTCTGGCGCCCGCCCCGGCTCCCCCGCCCGACCGCCGAACGCACCCTCGATCTGGTCCTCGGTTCGGCCCTCCTGCTCCTCGCCTCCCCCTTACTGGCCGCCGCCGCCCTGGCGCTGGCCGTACGGGGCCGCCGCGTGACGCGCCGCTCCCCGCGCACCGGACTGCACGGCAGCCCCTTCGTCCTGTACTACCTGGACACCCGGTGGCTGAAGCTGGACGTGGTTTCGCGCCTGCACCACGTGGTAGGCGGCGAGCTCTCCCTCGTCGGACCCGCGCCGCTCGCCCCGGACGACGTGAGGCACGGCACCGAGGGCGCCCGGCGCTGGCGCCAGGAGCTGAAGCCCGGGCTGACCGGTCTGGCCCAGGTGCGGCACCGGTCGGCGATGCCGTGGGACGAGGCGGACCTCCTGGACCAGCACTACGCCGAGCACCGGAGCCTGCGGCTGGACCTCGCGGTCCTCGCCGAGGCCGTACGCGTACCCCTGCGGGAGGCGGTCCACACCCTGCCGTGGCCGGGCAAGGCACACCTGAGCGACACAGATCACCGCCTGCCCGGCTACAGGACAGCCGAAGAAGTGGGTAGTGTCGGCACAGACTGATTAAGTTACTGCTTAGTAGTAGCGATACTCGTAGTCCCGGTGGTCACTGGAAGACGCAGTACTCGCTAGCCAGACGCTGGATCGATCCCACCTCGCAGGCCCGAGGAGCCCCCAATGCAACTCGCCGCGATCATCGTGTCGCTGGTGCTGACCGTGGTCGGCGTTGCGCTCATCGCCCGAGCCGTCGCGCAGATCTACCGGTTCGTCACGCTCGGACAGCCGGTCCCCGCCGGCAGCCGCACCGACAACCCGAAGCAGCGCACGATCACCCTGGTCAGGGAATTCCTCGGCCACACCCGGATGAACCGGTGGGGAATCGTCGGCTTCGCCCACTGGTTCGTCGCGATCGGCTTCCTGACCCTGCCGCCGACGCTGCTCCAGGCGTACGGGCAGCTGTTCAAGGCCGACTGGGTGCTGCCGATCATCGGCGAATGGCTCCCGTTCGAGCTGTACATCGAGTTCATCGGCCTGATGACGACGGTCGGCATCCTCGTGCTCATCGCCATCCGGCTGCTGAACCTCCCGTCCCGGGCGGGCCGCAAGTCCCGCTTCGCGGGCTCCAAGGCGTGGCAGGCGTACTTCGTCGAGTACGTCATCCTCATCATCGGCCTGGCGATCCTCTCCCTGCGCGGTCTCGAGGGCGCGATCCACCACGTCGACGGCTACGAGGCCGCGTACTTCGTCTCGTACCCGCTGGTCCTCGCCTTCAAGGGACTGGCACTCGGCACCCTCCAGAACCTCATCTACTTCGTCGCGATGATCAAGATCGGCACCTCGCTGATCTGGATGATCACGGTGTCGCTCAACACCAACATGGGTGTCGCCTGGCACCGCTTCCTCGGTTTCCCGAACATCTGGTTCAAGCGGAACGCCGACGGCGCGGTGGCGCTGGGCGCCCTCCAGCCGATGACGACCGGCGGCAAGGAGATCGACTGGGAGGACCCGGCCGGGGACGCCGTCTTCGGTGTCTCCCAGGTCGAGCAGTTCTCCTGGAAGGGCATCCTCGACTTCTCCACCTGCACCGAGTGCGGCCGCTGCCAGTCGCAGTGCCCCGCCTGGAACACCGGCAAGCCGCTCTCGCCGAAGCTCCTGATCATGTCCCTGCGCGACCACGCGCACGCCAAGGCCCCGTATCTGCTGGCCGGCGGCGGCAAGGACATGGAGGGCGAGGAGAAGGCGACCGAGGAGCAGCTGAAGGACGTCCCCGCGGCCGCCCTCGCGGAGGCCGAGCGCCCGCTGATCGGCACGGTCGAGGAGAACGGCGTCATCGACCCGGACGTCCTCTGGTCCTGCACCACCTGCGGTGCGTGCGTGGAGCAGTGCCCGGTCGACATCGAGCACATCGACCACATCGTCGACATGCGCCGCTACCAGGTGATGATCGAGTCGGCGTTCCCGTCCGAGGCGGGGACCATGCTCAAGAACCTGGAGAAGAAGGGCAACCCCTGGGGGCTCGCCAAGAAGCAGCGCGTCGAGTGGACCAAGGAGGTCGACTTCGAGGTCCCGATCGTCGGCAAGGACGTCGAGGACCTCACCGAGGTCGACTACCTCTACTGGGTCGGCTGCGCCGGCGCCCTGGAGGACCGCGCCAAGAAGACCACCAAGGCCTTCGCGGAGCTGTTGCACATCGCGGGCGTCAAGTTCGCGATCATGGGCGGCGACGAGAAGTGCACCGGTGACTCGGCCCGCCGTCTCGGCAACGAGCCGCTGTTCCAGCAGCTCGGCGCGGAGAACGTGGCGATGCTGAACATGGCCTTCGGCGAGGACGATGAGGACGACTCGACCAAGAAGGCCAAGGCGACGAAGAAGATCGTCGCGACCTGCCCGCACTGCTTCAACACGATCGCGAACGAGTACCCGCAGCTCGGCGGCGAGTACGAGGTCATCCACCACACGCAGCTGCTCCAACACCTCATCGACGAGGGCAAGCTGATCCCGGTGACCCCGGTCGAGGGCCTGATCACGTACCACGACCCCTGCTACCTGGGCCGTCACAACAAGATCTACACGCCCCCGCGCGAGATCATCGCGAAGGTGCCGGGCCTCCGGAACGAGGAGATGCACCGCCACAAGGAGCGCGGCTTCTGCTGCGGCGCCGGTGGTGCCCGGATGTGGATGGAGGAGCGGATCGGCAAGCGCATCAACAACGAGCGCGTGGACGAGGCCCTCTCCCTCAACCCGGACATCGTCTCGACGGCCTGCCCGTTCTGCCTGGTCATGCTGACCGACTCGGTCAACGGCAAGAAGAACGACGGCAAGGCGAAGGAGTCCATCCAGGTGGTGGACGTGTCGCAGCTGCTGCTCGACTCCGTGAAGACCCCGGCCGACCCGGCGGGCGACCAGGAGTCGGCGGACGAACCGGAGCCGGAACCGGCGAAGTAGCCGGGCCCGCGTCACGGCGCGGTGAAGCGGTCGGACCTGCCTCGGGGGCAGGACCGGCCGCTTCCGCGTTCCCCGACGGATGCTGGGGATAACCCCCGGGGGTCCCCCTTAGGGGATGTCACATCTACGCGTCAAAGGCCGGTACTTCCCCGGCCCCGGGCCCCCGTAACCGGCGGAGCAGGTACGTTCGATGACGTGGCTGGATTCAGGATCGGACGCGGCCGGGACAACCGCACCCCGCAGCAAGGGCAACAGCAACCGCGGCAGCAGCCGTACGGCAATCAGGCATCGCCGCCGCCGTACGGGCAGCAGCAATGGCCGCCGTCGGGCGGACAGGGCGCCCCGCACCACGCCGCCCCGGGCTACCACGGTGGCCGCCAAGGGGGCGGCGGCCACCCGGGCGGCGGCTACACCGGCGCCGGCCCGGACGAGCCGGAGTACTTCACCGACCCGACGCCGTACCCGTATCCCCAGGGCCCCGACCATGGCGATCCGTACGCGAACAATCCGGGCCACACGCAGGCGTTCCGCGTGGACGAGGAGCCGTACAGCGACGGCAACGCGTACCGCGCCGGACACGCGCCCGCGGCCCCCATGGGCCCGCGCCTGCACTGGAAGCAGCTGCTGAGCGGCATCGTGACGCGCCCCGGCCCGACGTTCTGGCAGATGCGCGACTACGCGGTCTGGGGCCCCGCCCTGATCGTGACGTTCCTCTACGGCCTGCTGGCGCTCTTCGGCTTCGACCAGGCGCGCGACGACGCGATCCACGCCCCGGTCTCCAGCGCCGTGCCCTACGTGATCCTCACGGGCGTCTGCTTCGTCCTCGGCGGCCTGGTGCTCGGCGCGGTCACCCACACACTGGCCCGCCAGCTCGGCGGCGACGGGGCGTGGCAGCCGACGGTGGGCCTGTCCATGCTGATCATGTCGATCACGGACGTCCCGCGCCTCGTCTTCGCGATGTTCCTGGGCGGCGAGAACGCGCTGGTCGTCATCCTCGGCTGGGTCACCTGGCTGGCCGCGGCGGCGCTGCTCACCTCGATGGTGAGCAAGTCGCACGACCTTCCGTGGCCGAAGGCGCTGGGCGCGTCGGCGATCCAGCTGCTGGCGCTGGTGTCGATCCTGAAGCTGGGCACGATCTGACGGCTGCGCCGCGTACGGAAAAGGGCCCCGGGGTGACCGGGGCCCTTTTGCGCCAGAAGGCTGTTACTACGCGTCGAGAACCTGACCACCGCGCCGCACGACGGGCTTCTCGACACTCCACGGGAAGTTGATCCAGCGGTCGGTCTTCTTCCACACGTACTCGCACTTCACGAGCGAGTGGGACTTCTCGTAGATGACCGCGGACCGCACCTCGGCGACGTGGTCGATGCAGAAGTCGCGCACCAGCTTCAGCGTCTTGCCGGTGTCGGCGACGTCGTCGGCGATGAGGACCTTCTTGTCCGAGAAGTCGATCGCGTTGGGCACGGGTGCGAGCATGACCGGCATCTCCAGGGTGGTGCCCACGCCCGTGTAGAACTCCACGTTCACCAGGTGGATGTTCTTGCAGTCCAGCGCGTACGCCAGACCGCCCGCGACGAACACCCCGCCGCGCGCGATGCTCAGCACCACGTCCGGCTCGTACCCGTCGTCGGCCACGGCCTGCGCCAGCTCCCGTACGGCGTGCCCGAAGCCGTCGTACGTCAGGTTCTCGCGTACATCGTCGGTCATCGGGTCCTCACACCTGCGTCCGGTGGAAATTCATGAAGGAGCGCGACGCGGTGGGACCGCGCTGCCCCTGATAGCGCGACCCGTACCGCTCGGAGCCGTAAGGGAACTCGGACGGAGAACTCAGCCGGAACATGCACAGCTGGCCGATCTTCATACCGGGCCAGAGCTTTATCGGCAGCGTCGCGAGATTCGACAGCTCCAGGGTCACGTGACCGGAGAAGCCCGGGTCGATGAAGCCGGCCGTGGAATGCGTGACCAGCCCGAGCCGGCCGAGCGAGCTCTTGCCCTCCAGCCGCGAGGCGAGATCGTCGGGCAGCGAGATGACCTCGTACGTCGACGCCAGCACGAACTCCCCGGGGTGCAGGATGAACGCGTCGTCCCCCTCCGGTTCGACGGTGCGGGTCAGGTCGACCTGCTCGACGGCGGGGTCGATGTGCGGGTAGCGGTGGTTCTCGAACACCCGGAAATAGCGGTCGAGCCGCACGTCGATACTCGACGGCTGCACCATCGACGCGTCGAATGGATCAATGCGTACGCGTCCGGCGTCGATCTCGGCGCGGATGTCCTTGTCTGAGAGAAGCACCCACCGAGGATACGCAGAACGCGCGGGCCCGCCCTCATCGGGCCGCCCGCGCGCCTGTCCTCCGTCACCCGCTGCCGCTACCGCCGCTCGAACACCACGGGCACGGCATGCCGCAACCGAGCGCACCGGGGACACCGGATGAGCCGCCCGGGCCCGATCCGCCCTGCCCCGAGCTGCTGCATCGGAAACGAGCTGGTTGCGAAAACGTGCCCTTCGGCACAGCGGACGACGGTGCGCTCCATGGAGTCCATCAAGTCCCTTCCCCATCAAGCCGTGGACGAGACCGCCACATTAGGGGATGAAGAGGACCCCCCTCCACGCGGCACTCCGACACCCACGCTACGCCCCCCAACTCCCGCCCCACGCACGCGCGATCCGGGACGTCTCCGCAGGCGGACCGCTATGGGGTACAGTGTGCGAGGATGCGCCGCTGGATACAGCGTCCGCCATTTTCGCGGGTGTAGTTTAATGGTAGAACATGAGCTTCCCAAGCTCAGAGCGCGAGTTCGATTCTCGTCACCCGCTCCACGAAAGAGCCCCAGGCCAGCGGCCGGGGCTTCTTTGTTGTCTGGACCGGTTCAGGTATCTCGTGCCATGTCCGTGCCAGATGCCTGGTCATCCACGGCTTCACGCCGCCCCCGCACGAGCAGGTCGAGGTCGGCCGCAACCTCGCGCTGCCGCTCCAGTGAGAAAGGCCGACTGAACGACGACCCGCATGCCCGCTTCCGGCGTGGTGGCCCCTTCAGCACGCCTGCCCGTGGCCAGCTCCGCGGCCCGCCTGACACAGACGGTGAGATTGTTCAGGTCGATGCCCTTTCTCACAGTTAAGCCTCTTCCTGGGGTCCGAGAGATCCGTCCGCACCGCCGTGAACCATGAGAAGTGCATCCGCCTTCTGGTCTAGGTTTTGCCTGTGAACCACAGCCGTTCCAACGCTGGCGCACCCCGCGAGCCAGACTTGCCCCCGTACCGGGTAGTCCTGTCGGAGACTGATTGGGGTTCGCTCGAGACGCCTTTCGGGAACGGTGAGGACCTCCCCGAGGTCCTCTCACGACTACTGACGCCCGACCCCAGGGTCCAGGTCAACGCCCTGTCAGAGCTAGGTGAGATGGTCGGCCACCAGAACACGATCTACGAAGCCACTGCCCCCGCCGCCATGTATGTCGCCGGCATCCTCACCCACCCGGCGGCTACGACCCCCCGGCCCTATCGCAACGTCCCCATCCGCGCAGCGCTGTTGAACTGGTTGGCGTCCACGGCCTACGACGCCTCCGACGAGATTGTGGGCCGCGCGGAGCAGCACTTCCCTGACTTCCTCGCCCCCGGCACCATCGTGGCGTCCTTCCGAGACCTGCGCCCGATGCTTTATCGGGCCGTCTCGCCCTTCCTCCGAGACAGCCACGAGGACGTGCGCGAAGCCGCCGTTATCGCCGCGCTCATCCTCGCCGAGCACCCCGCGCTCGCCGAACACCGCGATCACCTCGCCGTGCACGCGCGCTCCATCCTGGACACCAGCAGCAACGGCCACAACCAGCGTGTTGCCCAGAAGGCACTCGAAGCGTGGGGCCACGACACCCCCGGCTCCGAGCCTTTCCTGGAGGGGCCCTGGGACTGGGAGCCACACAGTGATGGCCGCAGCTATCTCGAACCGCCCTTCTGACCGATGCGCGCATGGTCGGCGGGCTCGTACTCCCCGCGCTGGAAACCTCGCCCTCCGGTCGCGCACCTTGACCGGAAGAATCGGTGCCGCAAACCCAGCCCCTGTCGCGCATACTCCAGCATGCTTGACGTATGTCCTCAACGACTCGCATCACCGTCACGCTCCCCAGCGACCAGGTGGCGGAGCTCCGCAAGCTCACGGACAACGTCTCCGGCTACGTGGCGGAGGCGGTGGCCCGCCAGATCCGGCACCAGCTCTTGGGGACGATCTCCGCCGCCACGAGGAGGAGCACGGCCCCTTCAGCGATGAGGAGCTCGTCGAGGCCCGCGCATAGATTTTCGGCTCGGCCGACTCCTCCAGGAGCCCAGACGCCGCGTGAGCGAGCGCGTCGAAACCGTCGTCCTGGATTCCGAAGGGCTCTCAGCCTGGATCGCGCAGGACCGCAAGCTCCTTGCGATGCTTCAGGTCTTCCGCGGCATGGGCGCCGATCTGGTGATCGGGGCCAACACCATCGTGGAAGTCACCCACTCCCGCACCAACATGCCCCGCCTGAACTGGGCCCTGTCCCGCGTCAAGGTGGAGCCGGTCACCGAACAGGCGGCGAAAGCAGCAGCCGCGCTGCTCAAAGGCGCCGGGCTGCACGGGCACCAGTACGCCATTGACGCCACGGTCGCCGAGGTCGCACTCCGCCAGACGAAACCTGTCGCCTGTTGACGTCCGACGGCGACGACATGACCAAACTCTGCGGCAACCAAGTCCGCATCATCCCCCCTCTGACCAGTCGGCCCGCCCAGAGCACGCGTCGCACTGCCAGCTCTCGTGCCCCATCCGTGCCCAGCAGAGCGGACAACGGCGGTCAGACACGGCTCACAGAGACCGGGATCCGTCCACCTGCCCGCCCCGAAACCCCATGTCAGAGCCCGTTCAGCAGCCCAAGCACCGCTGATTCCCAAGCTCAGAGCGCGAGTTCGATTCTCGTCACCCGCTCCACGAAGAAGGCCCAGGTCAATGACCGGGGCCTTTCTTGTTGTCTAGACCTTTTCCGGGTGGCATGCCCGCCGCGTATTGAGAGAAGGACGGCTCACGCCCGGTGGGCGTGAGCCGTCCGCCGAAAGCTGCCTCAGGGCTTCGCTGAGGGCGTCGGGTGGGTGAGTATCACGTCGTTAAAGATCCCCTTGGGAGTCGCCGCGTCACGGCGAGGGGTGGGGCTGAGGGCGTCGACCACCGGCGCGATCGCGTCCGTACATTCGGATGGCCTGCTCCGCTTGCCCTGTCGGCTCACGACCGTCACATCATCGATATTCTTGAACGCTTTGGTGAGACCCCTCGCCTCCTGCGGCAGCCGAAGGGGCTCGGACCCGGTACGCCGCGATCCCCGTAGCAAGTGTGTCAGCAATAAAGCCCGTACGAAATGGCTTGCCACGGGCGATGCTAATCATGCCGTTCGCAGGACGGGAGATCCCCACTTCGCGAAGGAGTTTGGTGAGCACAGTCCCGAGCTTCTGCGTGTCCATGCCCAGGTGAGCCGCCAGGTCGGCGCTGTACATCTTGCCGCCAGCACGGACGATGGCCTCATGGGCGCGGACCAGAAGCGCGGGGACTCCTGTGTTCGGGTCTCTCAGTACAGAGACCTCTCCGGACTCATCGACCAGGGCCTCCGACGTCGATCCGTCGAACCCCTCGTCACTCGCCGCGCCCGTGTCCATGTGCAGGGCGAGCTGAGGCGCCGGAAAGTTCACAGGAACGGGCGGGGCGGGAACGCGGGCCCCGACAGGTGCCGGGTTCGCGCGCTCGGCACCGACCGGCTGTCCGGAGGCGATGAGGGCGTAGACGTGGGCGACGTCGACGAGTGCTGACGCTCCGACGAAATCACCGCGGAGCAGTGCGGTCCGTGCCTCAGTAGCGATCTGCTGAGCGGAGACTGCTGCGCCGGAGCGCGCTTGCTTGTTCATACCTGGACAACGCAGCCAACACGCCACCGGACACTTACCGAGACCGACAAGACTTCCATCCGATCAGCCCAACATCAGCGGCGGTGCCGCTCACCTGCGAAAAGCGGCTGAGTCCTCTGCGATCACTGATGGCAGTGGACGCGCCGGTACGCGCTCCGGTACGCCCCCCTCATTGGCGGTGCGCCCCTTCGCTTCTCCGTGACCTTGGGCCTGGCGCTGCTACGTAAGAGCAAGCGGGCATTCCTTACGGTAAGTCGCCGTAAACCCCTCGTTTGGTGTGCGGGCAGCGGCGCGGGTCAGTCCCTCCACCGGCGTCGCCTGGCATCGGCGGGCCCCCACGAGATCGGTCAGGTCGGCGTTAACCTCGAAGTTTCGTGACGGCTCATCAGGTCAACTGGTGGGCTGTTTCGCTTTGTTGTGACGGGTGCGGGCAGGCTGACGGCCCGGCTGTCG
>NZ_JBIWCN010000024.1:0-137343 GCF_044761525.1 Streptomyces sp. NPDC097595
CGTGGCCTGCTGGAACGATCGTGGAGTCCTGCATCGCCTTCGGTCTGCCAGCGACGAACCCATTTGTGGGCTGTGGGCCGGGATATCCCCATCTCTGCGGCGACGTGCGCGACCGGACGCCCGGACAGGACACGCTCGATGAGAATCCGCCTGCCGTGAACGGTCAGCCGGGCATTACGGTGGGGCACGAAGACCTCCGTGCGTGGTGTGGAGCCTAGACACCTCCACCACACCGGAGGTCTTCGCCATGATCAAGACCTGCCAGCGTTAACAACGCTCGTGATCAATACAGCTAGGGCCTGTCTGACCATTCCCGTCTGCCGGACGACGCGAATGGTCAGGCAGGCCCTAGGCGTGGTGCCCGGTCCCTTTCGGGGGGCCGGGCACCACGCCTTTGCCGTATGTGATGCCGGTCGCTTCCGTCCGGAAAGCGCCGCATCGATTCAGACTTCCCGACCAATTGCCGCATCCTTGACGTAATGCTCGATGGCCGGAGCAGCGCAGCCGGGATGATCGGAAAGAGGCGTCAGGGATGAGTTCTGCACCGGGGTCCGCGTACGGGTTCGTCGGTGTACGGGGACGTGGGTACCGTCCGGAGCAGGTGGACCGCTTCGTGGCGGAGCTGTCGGCCGAGCGGGACGGGGCCGTGGACCGGGTGGCCCGGCTGACGGGGCTCGCGGAGGAGCTGGCGGCGGAGTCGGCCCGGCTGGACGAGGTCGTGGCGCGGCTGGCCCCGCCGGACTACGGGCCGCTGGGGGAGCGGGCGCGGCACATCCTGGCGCTGGCGGAGGAGGAGGCCGGGGCGCTCCTGGGCGCGGCGCGCGAGGCGGCGCAGGCGCTCCGGGACGAGGCGGACGCGGCGGCGCGGGCCCTGCGGGACGCGGCGCGCGCGGACGCGGAGGCGGTCCGGGCGGCGGCGGAGAGCGCGGCCGGTGAGCTGGTGGGCGCGGCGGAGGCGGCGGCCGGTGAGGCGCTGGAGGCGGCGCGTACGGAGGCCGCGGGGCTGCGCGAGCAGGCGGAGTCCGCGATGGCGGCGACCCGCAGCCGTACGGCGAGCGTGCTGGCGCACCAGGAGCAGGAGCACGCCGAGCGGCAGAAGGCGGCGGAGCGGGAGCTCGCGGACGCCGAGGAGGCGCAGGCGGCGGAGCACGCCGGGCTGATGGAGCGCGCGGAGGCGCACCTGGCCGCCGCGCGCCGGGCCCGGGCGGAGGCGGAGGAGGCCGCGCGGCACGGTCAGGAGGACGCGGAGGCGCGGGCGGCCGAGCTGATCGCGCGTGCGCGGGTGCGCGAGGAGCGGGTGGTGCGCGAGACCGAGCGCATCCTGCGGGAGCACGAGGAGGGCCGCGAGGAGGTCCAGGCCCACATGGCCCACGTGCGCAGTTCGCTGGCGGCGCTGACGGGCCGGGTGTCCCCGGCGCCGGAGCCCGCGCGGGAACCGGAGCCCGCGCCGGAACCCTCGCAGGAGGACGCGGTGCAGGTGCCCGCGCAGGAGCGGGCCCGGGGCTGACGGTCACGCAGGAGCAGGCGCGCGGCTGACGGGTCCTCAGGGCCGGGGCCAGGGGCGGCAGGAGAGCTGTTCGATGCCGCTGTTGAAGCGTTTGAGGTAGCCGGCGAAGGCCGCGATGTCCTCGTCGGGCCAGTCGTGCATGACCTGGTCCAGTGAGCGCACGACGCGGTCGCGCTCCGCGTCCAGGAGTCGGGCGCCCTCGTCGGTGATGCGGAACTTGCGGGCCATGCCGCCGTCGGGGTCCGGGATGCGTTCGGCGAGTCCGGCGCGGGCCACGGCGGCGGTCTGGCGGTTGAGGGTGGAGGCGTCGAGGCCGAAGGCGTCGCTGAGCTCGCCGTTGGACATGGGGCCCTGGACGCGCAGCCGGCTCAGCAGGATGTACGCGCTGCGGTCGAGGAGGGCGTATTTGTGGCGTCCGCCGCGGTGGTCGGCGAGGCTGTGGCGGCCGAGCAGCATCTGCTCGTACTCCACCTCTTCCGTGGGCCTGGGCATGGCGACGGCCTCCTGCTTCTGCTGCTGGTGGGCGGCGGCCCATTCTCGCACGGAGTGTGTACGTGGCACATAATGTGTATGACACATTGAGCATGTACGATGCATGTCGCTGTCCCGGCAGGCGGGACCACGCCCCAAGGAGCCCCCCTCATGGATGCCCCCAAGCCGTCGGCGAGGACAGGCGCCGTCGTCGCCACCCTGGCCTTCGCCGGCACCGTGGCAGCGGTCATGCAGACGCTGGTCACGCCCCTCATCGCGGAACTGCCCACCATCCTGGACACCTCGTCCTCCAACGCGGCCTGGGTCATCACCGTGACCCTGCTGGTCTCCGCGGTGTGTGTGCCGGTCTCCGGCCGGCTCGGCGACCTGCTCGGCAAGCGGCGGATGCTGCTCGCCTGCTCGGTGCCGCTGATCGCGGGCTCGGTGGTCTGCGCGCTCTCGTCCTCCGTCGTCCCGATGATCGTCGGGCGCGGGCTCCAAGGCATGGGCATGGGCATGGTCCCGCTCGGGATCGCCCTGCTGCGGGACGTGGTACCGCCGGAGAAGATGAGCTCGTCCATCGCCCTGGTCAGCGCCTCGCTCGGGATCGGCGGCGCGCTCGGCCTGCCGATCGCCTCGGCGGTCGCGCAGTACGCCAGCTGGCGCGTGCTGTTCTGGGGCTCGGCCGTGCTCGCCGTCGCGATCTGCGCGCTGATCTGGGCCCTGATCCCGGACGTCCCGGCGGGCGCCAAGGGGCAGCGCTTCGACGTGCCCGGTGCGATCGGCCTCGCGGCCGGCCTGGTCTGCCTGCTCCTCGCCGTCTCGAAGGGCGCCGACTGGGGCTGGGCCTCCGCGACGACCATCGGCCTGTTCGCCGCCGCCGTCGTGATCCTCCTCGCCTGGGGCCTCTGGGAGCTGCGCACCACGGACCCGCTGGTGGACCTGCGTACCACCGCCCGCCCCCGGGTGCTCATCACCAACATCGCGTCGCTCTTCGTCGGCTTCGGCATGTACGCGGGCATGCTGATCGCGCCCCAGCTGCTCCAGTTCCCGGAGGCCACCGGCTACGGGCTCGGCCAGACGATGCTCCAGGCCGGTCTGTGGATGGCCCCCGGCGGCATCATGATGATGGTCGTCTCCCCGTTCGGCGGGAAGCTCACCGACGCCCGCGGCCCGAAGTTCACCCTGATCTCCGGCGTCCTCGTCATCGCCGCCGCCTACGGCCTGGGCATCCTGCTGATGGGCTCCGCCTGGGGCCTGATGCTGTTCCTCATGGTCAGCAGCAGCGGTGTCGGCCTCGCGTACGGGGCGATGCCCGCCCTGATCATGAGCGCGGTCCCGGCCTCCGAGACCGCCGCCGCGAACGGCTTCAACACCCTGATGCGCGCCCTCGGCACCTCGGTCGGCGCCGCCGTGATCGGCGCGGTCCTCGCCCAGATGACCAACGAGGCGGGCGGCTACACCTTCACCTCCGAGTCCGGCTTCCGCACGGGCCTGGTCCTCGGCTGCGTCGTCGCCCTGATCGCGGTCGCGATCTCCGCCTTCATCCCGGCCGTACGGGGCTCCGCCGCACCCTCCGGTACGGCGGACGCCCCGGCCGCCCCGGAGACGGCGACGGCCAAGGGCTGAACCGTACGCACCGGGAGCGGTCCGTCAGCCGGCGGGCCGCTCCCGCCATGCCGCGGCCTGTTTCCGCAGCGCCCGGATCAGGGCGGTGACCTGGAGGCGGGCGCGGGGATGGCCGAGGGTCGCGGCGCCGATGTGCCGTGCCGGGGCGGGGTGGCCGACCGGGACCGTGCGCAGACCGGGGATCTCCGGGGTCAGCGCGACGGACGGGATCAGCGAGACGCCCATGCCCGCGGCGACGAGCGAGCGGGCGAAGAAGTAGTCGGTCGTCGTGGCGCGGATGTCCGGGGCGAACCCGGCCCGCCCGGCGTGGCGGCGCAGATACGCCTCCGTCTTCAGGCAGCCGAGCACCCAGGGATCACCGGCCAGTTCGGCGAGGTCGAGGCTGTCGCGGGACGCCAGGCGGTGGTCGCGCGGGAGCACGACGTGCAGCGGGTCGTCCATGAGCGCGGTCCACTCCGGCCCCGTCCCGCCGGGCAGCGGGCCGTCGAAGTGGTAGGCGAGCGCGAGGTCCACGGCACCCTGGCGGACCAGCGGGAGGCTGTCCTCGGGCTCGTACTCCCGGATGTGGACGACCGTGCCGGGGTGGGCCGCCGCCAGTTCGCCGAGGGCGCCGGGCAGCAGCAGCCGGCCCCCGCTGGTGAAGGTGGCGACGGTGAGCTGGGTCCGGCCCGTGGCCAGTTCACCCACCTGCCGTCGCGCGTGGGCGAGTTCGGCGGCGACCGACTCGGCGGCCCCGACCATGATCCGGCCGGCCGGGGTCAGGGTGACCCCGCGGGTGCTGCGCGAGACGACCTGGGTGCCGAGGCCGCGCTCCAGGGCGGCCACCTGCTGGGAGACGGCGGAGGGGGTGAGCCGAAGGGCGGCGGCGGCCCGGTTGAAGCTGCCGTGCTCGGCCACGGCCCGCAGCACGCGGAGCCGCTGCACATCGATCAACAGTTTTCCTTCATACGGGTTCAGTAAGCCGGTACTTCTGCTGCTGACGGTACGTCTCCAGGATGGAGGCATGCAAAGGATCTGCGTCATCGGCGGAAGCCGGTACTTCGGGAAGCTCCTGGTCGAACGGCTGCTGGAGGCCGGGCACTTGGTCACGGTCGTGAACCGCGGCTCCGCCCCGCCGCCCCCGGGCGCCGAACACCTCGTCGTGGACCGCGACGACGAGGCCGCCCTCACCACCGCGCTCGGCGGCCGCACCTTCGACGTGGTCGTCGACCAGGTCTGCTACACCCCGGTCCAGGCCGCGAGCGCCGTCCGCGTCTTCGGGGACCGCACCGCGCGGTACGTCATGACCTCCACCATCGAGGTCTACGACCCGGCGACGGCCGCGCTGCCGCCCGTCGCCCCCGGCATCCCCGTGGCCGAGGAACAGGTGGACCCGGCCGGCTGGCGGGTGCGCCCTGACCTGCCCTGGCACGACGAGGCGTATCTGGAGGCCCACTACGCCGAGGGCAAGCGGCAGGCCGAGGCGGTGTTCACCCGGGAGGGCCGCTTCGCCTTCGCCTCCGTACGCAGCGCCCACGTACTCGGCGGCGGTGCGCGGGAGTTCACCGGCCGTCTGGCGTACTACGTGGAGCGCGTCGGCCGGGGCGAGGAGATCGCCGTACACCGCGAGGAGCGGCCCAGCGTCTTCATCCATTACGCGGAGCTGGCCGGCCTGCTCCAGTGGGCCGCCACGGCCACCGGCTTCACCGGTCCGCTGAACGCCTGCTCCGACGGCCTGCTCGACGTGACCGGCCTGACCGCCGTCATCGCGGCGGAGAGCGGCGGGCGCTCCGTGCACCGGACCGCCGCCCCGGGCGAGCCGACCGGCCCGTTCTCCTTCGACCGGTTCTACGCCATGAGCAACCGCCGCGCGAAGGAGCTGGGTTTCGTCTTCTCCCGTACCGCCGACTGGCTGCCCGCCGCCGTCGCCGAAGCGTCCGCCGCCCCCGCCTCCTGAGGAGTACGTCCATGCGTCACCGCACCATCGGAGAGCTGAAGGTCAGTGCCATCGGGCTCGGGGCCATGCCGCTCTCCATCGAAGGGCGCCCCGACGAGCGGCGGGCCGTGGCCACCGTCCACGCCGCGCTGGACGCGGGCGTCACCCTCATCGACACCGCCGACAGCTACCACTGGCACGCCGGCGAGAGGGGCCACAACGAGTGCCTCGTCGCCCGGGCGCTGCGGAGCTACGGCGGTGACACCTCCGGCGTGCTGGTCGCCACCAAGGGCGGGCGCGGGCGGCCCGGCGACGGCAGCTGGACCGTCACCGGCACCCCAGAGCACCTGCGGCGGGCCGCCGAGGAGTCCGCCGGGCGCCTGGGCGTCGAGGCGATCGGCCTCTACCAGCTGCACAAGCCGGACCCCGGGGTGCCGTGGGCGGACTCCGTCGGCGCGCTGCGCGAGCTGCTCGACGCCGGAACGATCCGCGCCGCCGGGATCTCCAACGTCACCACCCGGCAGATCGGCGAGGCGCACGCGATCCTCGGCGCCGGCCTGGTCTCCGTACAGAATCAGTACTCGCCCGCCGTACGTGACAGTGAGCCCGAACTCCGGTTGAGCGAACGGCTGGGCCTCGCCTTCCTGCCGTGGAGCCCGCTGGGCGGCATCACCCGCAGCGCGCTCGACGGCCCGTCGGGGCCGGTCTCCGAAGGCACCGCCTTCCACCGCGTCGCCGCCGCGCGCGGAGTGGGCCCCCAGCAGGTCGCCCTGGCCTGGCTGCTGGCCCGGTCGCCGGTGATGGTCCCCGTGCCGGGAGCCAGCCGCCCGGCGTCCGTCCAGGACTCGGCGCTCGCGGCCGAACTCGACCTGGACGAGGCGGAGTCTGCGCTGCTGGACGAGGCCGCGGGCCGCCTCAGCCGGTGACCGGCGGGCGCCCGAGCCCGTGGCGGTCCGCCCAGCCGGAGATCGCCGAGGCCAGCTCCTCAGGCCGGTCCTCCGGGGTGTGGTGCCCGGCGAGGCCGCCCCGGGAGACCTCCAGGCCCGCGATGTTCGCCTCGCACCAGGCCACGGTCGCCGCGTCCGTCATGGCGCCCGGTCCCGGCTCGAACGCGGCCAGCAGCTTGGGCACTTCGGGGCTCGCGGCCAGCCAGGCGTCGTACCGCTCGATACGGGCCACGACGTCGGCCGGCTCACCGTCCAGCGGCATCATCCGCGTCCACGCCAGGACCGGGCGGCGGCTCTCCGGGGTCGGGAAGGGGCGGCGGTAGGCGTCGAGGTCGGCGAGGTCGAGCGGGGTGGCGAGCGTGGCCGGCAGCCCCTCGATGAACCCGTTCCGGTCCAGGATCATGCTCTCGCCCACCCCGGGCGTCCGGAGCAGCGTGAACAGCTCGCGTCCGGCGGGCGGGAACTCGTCACCGTGGAGCGGCTTGACGATCGTCTCCGTGAAGGCGAGCCCCCGGACGGTTCCGGGGAGGCGGGCGGCCCGGTCGAAGGCGAGCGCGCCGCCCCAGTCGTGGCCGATCAGCACGGCCTCGGTCAGGCCGAGCGCGTCGAACCAGGCGTCCAGGTGCCGGGCGTGGTCCTCGAAGGAGTAGGCGAGTCCGGGTTTGCCGGAGTCGCCCATGCCGATGAGATCGGGGGCCAGCAGCCGGCGGCCGGGCGCGGCCACCCCCGGCAGGACGTTGCGCCAGAGGTGCGAGGAGGTCGGATTGCCGTGCAGGAAGACGAACGGCAGGCCGTCGGGGTCGCCGGACTCGCGGTAGTGGACGGTGCTGCCGAGGACGGGAACGGTGAACATGACGGTGCGTCACATCGCTTTCGGGTTGGTGGATTTCATACGTTGAGGTGCAGGGCCCGGTCGACGGTGATCTCGACGACCGCCAGGTCCGGCACCTCGGGCGGGGCCGCCCCGTACCGGGCGGTGTAGCGGCGTACCGCCTCCGCCAGGCGTACGGGGTCGTCGGTCACCGAGGCCCGGCCTTCGAGGGTGATCCAGCGGAAGCCGTCGGCCTGGCAGAGCGCGACCCGGGCCGCCGGACCGCCCGCCGCCACATGGCGCGCCTTGCGGGCGGAGGCCCGGGTGGTCACCCGGGCGAGGCCGGTGTCCGGGTCGAAGGTGAAGCGGACCGGGGCCACGTGCGGGGTGCCGTCGGGGCGCAGGGTGGTGAGCGTGGCGGTCAGCGGGAGGGCGAGGAAGTTGTGGGCGGCGGGGGTGAGCCGGGGGCGGTCCGGGCTCACTTCTTCCTCACGCCCTCGTTCCAGATCAGCTTGGCGATGTTCGGCTTCACGGCGGTCGTGACGACGCCCATGGCCGTACGCACATGGCGTCGTTCCTCCAGCTCGCGCAGCATGCTCGCGGCGAGGTCGGAGCGGGCCGTGAAGACGCCGTCGGCGCTGGACGGGGCGGTGAGGTAGTCGGTGACGGCGGGGTGCTCGAAGAGGCCCGAGGGGCGCACCAGGGTCCAGTCGAGGGCCGTGCGGCCGACGACGTCCTCCATGCGGTGCATGTCCGCGTGCAGGGTGCGGCCCAGGCGCCGGTTCACCAGCGGGTCGAGCACGTGGTTGAAGAAGTGCGCCCCGGTGGGCCGCCAGCCGGGGTCGGCGATGCTGGAGCTGACGACCAGCAGCCGCCCCACGCCGTGCCGGCTCATGGCCCGGGTGATGGCCGCGGCGCTTTCCGAGTACAGGGTGACGGGCTGCTTGCTGAAGCGGGCGCCGAGTGCGGACAGGACCGCGTCCGCCCCTTCGACCGCCGCGTCCACGGCCGCCGGGTCGGTGGCGTCGGCGACGGCCGGGGTGACCCCGGGGCGGGCCGGCAGCGAACCGGGGCGGCGGACGACGGCGGTGACCTCGTGACCGGCGGCCACGGCCTGCTCGGTGAGGTGGCGCCCGGTCGGGCCGGTGGCGCCGAACAAGGTGATGCGCATGGTGGGGCTGCTTCCTTCGGGATGCGGTGGGAACGCCTTGACTGTGCGGATCACGCGACGCAGGCTCAACGCTGATGAATATCGCCGTGGCCGCTCCCGCCCGGACCCGTGGCCGCCCCCGGGGCAATCCGCCGATCCGTGAATCGCTCGTGGTGGCGGCGCGTGAGCTGTTCCTGGAACGCGGCTACCGGGCGACCACGCTGCGCGCCGTGGCCGGTGCGGCCGGGGTGGACCCGGCTCTGATCGCGTATCACTTCGGGTCCAAGAAGGGCCTGTTCGCGGACGTGATGCAGTTCCAGTGCGCGACCGCGCTGTCGGTGGACGAGGTGCTGGGCGGCGACCCGGCCACCCTGCCGGGGCGGCTGATCGACGCGGTGACGGACCTGTGGGAGGACGCCGACTTCCGGCGCCTCTCGACCCGGGGCGAGACCGCCGCCGAGGTCGTCCGCGAATACCTGGAACAGGAGCTGCTGGGGCCGCTCGTTGAATTTCTCGGCGGCCCGGACGCGACCGCCCGCGCCACCGCCGTGGTGACCGTGCTCGGCGGGATCATCTACACCCGCTATCTGAACCCCCTCCCCACCCCGGCCGCCCTCACCCCGGCCGAGACCCGCGCAGCCCTCACCCCGGCCGTCCGCGCGGCACTCGCCCCCCGGCGCCGGTAGGCCCCTGGCTCCACCTCGCGGTGTGGACCCCTGGGTGCAGTCCCTGAGACCGGGGTCCACCCGGGGGCCCAGCCCCCTAGGGGGAGCTCCTTACATCGGGCCAGGGGCCGTTCCTCCCGGTGGAGGACGTGCGGGGGCGGGGTCTCTCCGTAGCGTGGTTGTCGTACCGCAGACGTCACGCAGAAGCACCGCAGAAGCACCGCAGACGCACCGCACACGCGCCGCCGAAGGGCGGACCACAGGGAACGGGGTGGGGAAAACCCCACCGGAAGACTGCGCTGGGCACCAGCGCGCCGGACCCCCTCCCCACAGCAGACTTCACAGCAGACGGCGACAACCCGTCGCTGACCGACATAGGAGAAAAACCGTGACAACGGCTGTAACCATTCCCAGGCACGGGGGCACTGGAGGGCGTACGGCCGTGGCTGCGCGGGCGCGGCAGGTCGTCAAGGCGTACGGGAGCGGAGAGACCCGGGTCGTCGCGCTCGACCACGTCGACGTGGACATCGCCCGCGGGCAGTTCACCGCGATCATGGGCCCGTCCGGCTCCGGCAAGTCGACGCTGATGCACTGCCTGGCCGGCCTCGACACCGTGACGTCCGGCCAGATCCATGTCGCCGACACCGAGATCACCGGGCTCAAGGACAAGAAGCTCACCCAGCTCCGGCGCGACCGCATCGGGTTCATCTTCCAGGCGTTCAACCTGCTGCCGACGCTGAACGCGCTGGAGAACATCACGCTGCCGATGGACATCGCGGGCCGCAAGCCCGACGCCGCGTGGCTGAACCAGGTCGTGGAGACCGTGGGCCTGGCCGGCCGCCTCAAGCACCGGCCGACCCAGCTCTCCGGCGGTCAGCAGCAGCGCGTCGCGGTGGCGCGGGCCCTCGCCGCCAGGCCGGAGATCATCTTCGGCGACGAGCCGACCGGGAACCTGGACTCCCGGGCCGGTGCCGAGGTCCTGAGCTTCCTGCGCCGGTCCGTGGACGAGCTGGGCCAGACCATCGTCATGGTCACCCACGACCCGGTCGCCGCCTCCTACGCGGACCGCGTCCTCTACCTCGCCGACGGCCGCATCGTGGACGAGATGCTCAACCCCACCGCCGACCAGGTGCTGGACCGCATGAAGGACTTCGACGCGCGCGGGCGGACGTCATGACCGTCTGGAAGACCTCGATGCGCAACTTCCTCGCGCACAAGGGACGCATGGCGCTCTCCGCCGTCGCCGTCCTGCTCTCGGTGGCGTTCGTCTGCGGCACGCTCGTCTTCACCGACACCATGAACACCACGTTCGACAAGCTCTTCGCCGCCACCTCCGCCGATGTCACCGTGAGCCCGAAGAAGGCCAAGGTGGACGACGTCCCGGAGAACGGGAAGCCGGAGTCGCTGCCCGCCTCCGTCCTCGCGGAGGCCGCGAAGGCCGACGGCGTGAAGAAGGCCGAGGGGGGTGTCTCCAGCTCCTCCGTCACCGTGGTCGACCGCCACAACGAGAACATGGGCTCCGAGACCGGGGCCCCCACCATCGCCGCCAACTGGACGCAGAACGACCTGCGGTCCATGGAGATCGCCTCCGGCCACGCCCCGCGCGGCCCGACCGAGATCATGGTCGACGCCGACACCGCCGAGAAGCACCACCTGAAGATCGGCGACGAGCTGCGCACCATCGCGGCCACCGGCGACCTCAAGGGGAAGATCACCGGCATCGTCGCCTTCAAGGTGACCAACCCGGGCGCGGCCATCGTCTACCTCGACACCGCCACCGCCCAGCGCGCGCTGCTCGGCGCCCCCGGCGTCTACTCGCACCTCTCCATCACCGCCGAACAGGGCGTCAGCGACGTCCAGTTGAAGCGGAACGTGGCCCGGGCGCTCGACGGCTCCGGCGCCTACAAGATCCAGACGCAGGACGAGGCCGCCGCCGAGAACAAGGACTCCATGGGGTCGTTCCTCGACGTCATGAAGTACGCGATGCTCGGCTTCGCCGGGATCGCCCTCCTCGTCGGCATCTTCCTCATCGTCAACACCTTCTCGATGCTGGTCGCCCAGCGCACCCGCGAGATCGGCCTGATGCGGGCCATCGGCTCCAGCCGCGAGCAGGTCAACCGCTCGGTGCTGCTGGAGGCGGTGCTCCTCGGCATCTTCGGCTCCCTCCTCGGCGTCGGCGCCGGTGTCGGACTCGCCGTCGGGCTGATGAAGGTCATGGGCGCCGTCGGCATGGAGCTGTCCACCGAGGACCTGACCATCTCCTGGACGACCCCGGTCGTCGGGCTCGCGCTCGGCATCATCGTCACCGTCCTCGCCGCGTACATCCCGGCCCGCCGGGCCGGCAAGGTCTCCCCGATGGCCGCCCTGCGCGACGCCGGCACCCCGGCGGACGCCAAGTCCGGCTGGGTCCGGGCCGGGCTCGGCCTCGTGGTCACCGGCGCCGGCGCCGCCGCCCTGTGGGCGACGACGCGGGTGGACGAGGCGAGCGACGGCTCCGGCCTCCTCGGCCTGGGCGTCCTGCTGACCCTCGTCGGCTTCATCGTGATCGGCCCGCTGCTCGCCGGAGTCGTCGTACGGGCGCTGAGCGCCGTCCTGCTGAGGTTCTTCGGGCCCGTCGGCCGGCTCGCCGAGCGCAACGCGCTGCGCAACCCGCGCCGCACCGGCGCCACCGGCGCGGCCCTGATGATCGGCCTGGCCCTGGTGGCCTGCCTGTCCGTGGTCGGCTCGTCCATGGTCGCCTCGGCCACCGACGAACTGGACAAGTCGGTGGGCGCGGACTTCATCGTGGAGTCCTCGGCCCCCGGCCAGCTGATCGTCCCGCAGGCCGCCGAGGCCCTGGCCTCCGCCCCGGGCATCGAGCACCTCACGCACTACAAGGTCCTCGGCGCGAAGCTGACCGGCCCGGACGGCAAGGCGTCGGACGAGCACGTCACGGCGGCCGACCCGACATACGCGCAGGACGTGCGCCGCGAGGTCGTCTCCGGCGACCTGGACAAGGCGTACGGCAAGGACGCCATGTCGGTCGGCGAGGAGTACGCCACCGCGCACCGCGTCAAGGTCGGTGACATGATCACCGTCGCGTTCACGGCGGGCGACACGGCGAAGCTGAAGGTCGCCGCGATCACCTCGGACGAGACCAGCCTCGACCAGGGCGCGATGTACCTGAACACCTCGACCGCCAAGCGGTACGTCCCCGCCGACAAGATGCCGCAGAACATGATCATGTTCGCCAAGGCGAAGGACGGCCAGGCGGACGCGGCGTACGCGGCGCTGAAGAGCTCGGTCGCGGACTACCCGCAGTACAAGGTGCGGAATCAGGCCGACTTCAAGGAGAACCTGAAGGACCAGATCGGCCAGCTCCTGAACGTCGTCTACGGTCTGCTCGCCCTGGCGATCATCGTCGCGGTGCTCGGTGTGGTGAACACCCTGGCCCTCTCGGTGGTCGAGCGGACCCGCGAGATCGGCCTGATGCGCGCCATCGGCCTCTCCCGCCGCCAGATGCGCCGGATGATCCGGCTGGAGTCCGTCGTCATCGCCCTCTTCGGCGCCCTGCTCGGCCTCGGCCTGGGCATGGGCTGGGGCACCTCGGCCCAGAAGCTGCTGGCCCTGGAGGGCCTGGGCGTCCTGGACATCCCATGGCCGACCATCATCACGGTGTTCGTCGCCTCCGCCTTCGTCGGACTGTTCGCCGCCCTGGTCCCGGCCTTCCGGGCGGGCCGCATGAACGTCCTGAACGCGATCGCCACGGACGGGTGAGACACCCCGCTGCGCCCGGCCCCGGCCCGCTCCTCGGAGCGGGCCGGGGCCGGTGCGCGTGTGGCCTGCGAGCCCTGCCGCGCAAGCGGCGCTCTCCCCCGAGTCGTACGCTAGTAACCCCCGGCCCGTCACACGTGTCGGGCCCTTCGCGTTGCCCCCGGGGCAGCGCGCCCTGGCGGCAGCCGGCCGTCAGAGCCCTTCTTCTCACCCGGACGGAAGCCCTTCATGAGCCTGAACGGTCTGCTGGATGTCGTCGTACGTGATCCGGCGCTCGACGAAGCGGTGAAGGCCGCCGGTGACGGCCACCGGATGCACATCGACCTGGTGGGCCCGCCCGCCGCGCGGCCCTTCGCCGTCGCCGCGCTGGCCCGGGACGCCGGGCGGACGGTCCTCGCGGTCACCGCGACCGGCCGGGAGGCGGAGGACCTGGCGGCCGCGCTGCGCACCATGCTGCCGCCGGACACGATCGCGGAGTTCCCGTCCTGGGAGACCCTGCCGCACGAGCGCCTGTCGCCCCGCTCCGACACCGTGGGCCGCCGGCTCGCCGTGCTGCGGCGCCTCGCGCACCCGCGCGCCGACGACCCGGAGACCGGGCCGGTCTCGGTCGTCGTCGCGCCGATCCGGTCCGTGCTCCAGCCGCAGGTCAAGGGGCTCGCGGACCTGGAACCCGTCGCCCTGCGCACCGGGCAGAGCGCCGACCTCGGCGAGACCGTGGAGGCGCTGGCGGCAGCCGCGTACGCCCGGGTCGAACTGGTCGAGAAGCGTGGCGAGTTCGCGGTGCGCGGCGGCATCCTGGACGTGTTCCCGCCCACCGAGGAGCACCCGCTCCGGGTGGAGTTCTGGGGCGACGACGTCGAGGAGATCCGGTACTTCAAGATCGCGGACCAGCGGTCCCTGGAGGTCGCCGAGCACGGCCTGTGGGCGCCGCCCTGCCGTGAGCTCCTGCTGACGGACGAGGTGCGGGAGCGGGCCGCCGCGCTCGCCGAGGCCCACCCGGAGCTGGGCGAGCTCCTGGACAAGATCGCGGAGGGCATCGCGGTGGAGGGCATGGAGTCCCTCGCGCCGGTCCTCGTGGACGACATGGAGCTCCTGCTCGACGTGCTGCCCAAGGGCGCGATGGCGATCGTCTGCGACCCCGAGCGGGTCCGGACCCGGGCCGCGGACCTGGTCGCGACCAGCCAGGAGTTCCTCCAGGCGTCCTGGGCGGCGTCGGCGGGCGGCGGCGAGGCCCCGATCGACGTCGGCGCGGCCTCGCTGCGGGGCATCGCGGACGTGCGCGAGCGGGCCCGTGAGCTGGACATGATGTGGTGGTCGATCTCCCCGTTCGCCGCCGACGCCGAGCTGGACGACGACACGCTGCCGCTGGGCATGCAGGCTCCCGAGATGTACCGGGGGGACACCGCGCGGGCGTTCGCCGACACGAAGGGCCGGCTGGCCGACGGCTGGCGCACGGTGTACGTCACGGAGGGCCAGGGGCTCGCCTCGCGTACGGTCGAGATGCTGGGCGGCGAGGGGATCGCGGCCCGGCTCGACCCGGACCTGGACGAGATCACCCCGTCGGTGGTCCACGTCTCGTGCGGGGCCATCGACCACGGCTTCGTCCACCCCGGCCTGAAGCTCGCCGTGCTCACGGAGACCGACCTCACCGGGCAGCGCACCGCCACCAAGGACCTGGGCCGGATGCCGGTGCGGCGGCGCAAGACGATCGACCCGCTGACGCTGGAGACCGGCGACTACATCGTGCACGAGCAGCACGGCGTGGGCCGCTACATCGAGATGGTGCAGCGCACGGTGCAGGGGGCGACGCGCGAATACCTGCTGGTCGAGTACGCCCCCGCCAAGCGCGGGCAGCCCGGCGACCGGCTGTACATCCCGACCGACCAGCTGGAGCAGGTCACCAAGTACGTCGGCGGCGAGGCCCCGACCCTGCACCGGCTCGGCGGCGCGGACTGGACGA
Organism: Streptomyces sp. NPDC097595; assembly: GCF_044761525.1. Classification (NCBI taxonomy): domain Bacteria; kingdom Bacillati; phylum Actinomycetota; class Actinomycetes; order Kitasatosporales; family Streptomycetaceae; genus Streptomyces; species Streptomyces sp. NPDC097595. The sequence goes on from NZ_JBIWCN010000024.1 coordinate 14,809, forward strand.
AGACGAAGGCGCGCGCCAAGAAGGCCGTCAAGGAGATCGCCGCCGACCTGATCAAGCTGTACTCGGCCCGGATGGCGGCCCCCGGCCACACCTTCGGCCCGGACACCCCCTGGCAGCGCGAGCTGGAGGACGCGTTCCCGTACGCGGAGACGCCCGACCAGCTGACGACGATCGCCGAGGTCAAGGAGGACATGGAGAAGTCGGTCCCGATGGACCGGTTGATCTGCGGCGACGTGGGGTACGGCAAGACGGAGATCGCGGTCCGCGCCGCGTTCAAGGCGGTCCAGGACGGGAAGCAGGTCGCCGTCCTCGTACCCACCACGCTGCTCGTGCAGCAGCACTACGGCACGTTCACCGAGCGCTATTCCCAGTTCCCCGTCAACGTACGCGCGCTGAGCCGCTTCCAGTCCGAGGCCGACTCCAAGGCGACGCTCGCGGGGCTGAAGGACGGTGCCGTCGACCTGGTCATCGGCACCCACCGGCTGTTCTCCTCGGAGACGAAGTTCAAGGACCTGGGCCTCGTCATCGTGGACGAGGAGCAGCGGTTCGGCGTCGAGCACAAGGAGCAGCTGAAGAAGCTCCGCGCCAACGTCGACGTGCTGACCATGTCCGCGACGCCCATTCCCCGTACGCTCGAAATGGCGGTCACCGGCATCCGCGAGATGTCGACCATCACCACCCCGCCCGAGGAGCGCCACCCGGTCCTGACCTTCGTCGGGCCGTACGAGGAGAAGCAGATCGGCGCCGCGATCCGGCGTGAACTGCTGCGTGAGGGCCAGGCGTTCTACATCCACAACCGGGTCGAGTCGATCGACCGGGCGGCGGCGCGGCTGCGCGAGATCGTGCCCGAGGCGCGGATTGCCACGGCGCATGGCCAGATGTCCGAACAGGCCCTGGAACAGGTCGTGGTGGACTTCTGGGAGAAGAAGTTCGACGTGCTGGTCTCCACGACGATCGTGGAGTCGGGCATCGACATCTCCAACGCGAACACGCTGATCGTCGAGCGCGGCGACAACTTCGGCCTCTCCCAGCTGCACCAGCTGCGCGGCCGTGTCGGCCGGGGCCGCGACCGGGGTTACGCGTACTTCCTGTACCCGCCGGAGAAGCCGCTGACGGAGACCGCCCACGAGCGCCTGGCGACGATCGCCCAGCACACCGAGATGGGCGCGGGCATGTACGTGGCCATGAAGGACCTGGAGATCCGCGGCGCGGGCAACCTCCTCGGCGGCGAGCAGTCCGGCCACATCGCGGGCGTCGGCTTCGACCTGTACGTACGCATGGTGGGCGAGGCGGTGGCCGACTACCGCGCCTCCCTGGAGGGCGGCGTGGAGGAGGAACCGCCGCTGGAGGTCAAGATCGAGCTCCCGGTCGACGCGCACGTCCCGCACGACTACGCCCCCGGCGAGCGGCTGCGCCTCCAGGCGTACCGCTCGATCGCCTCGGCGTCCTCGGAGGACGACATCAAGGCGGTCCGCGAGGAACTGACCGACCGCTACGGCAAGCTCCCGGAGCCGGTCGAGAACCTCCTCCTGGTGGCGGGCCTGCGCATGCTGGCGCGCGCGTGCGGGGTCGGCGACATCGTCCTCCAGGGCCCGAACATCCGCTTCGCCCCGGTGGAGCTGCGCGAGTCGCAGGAGCTCCGCCTGAAGCGCCTGTACCCGAAGACGGTCATCAAGCCGGCGGTCCACCAGATCCTGGTCCCGCGCCCGACGACGGGCAAGATCGGCGGAAAGCCGGTGGTGGGCCGCGAACTGCTGGCGTGGACGGGGGAGTTCCTTACGACGATCCTGGGGTCGTGAGGGCCGTACGGTGATCAGCCCCGGCCGCTCGCCCGGGGGCGCGGCCGGGGCTGGTGCAGCGTGGCGCCACCCGTCACGGAAGTGGTGCCGTGGCGGGCGCGGTTTTGAAGATCAGCCACACGGTTTTGCCGACGACGTGGTCATCGACTCCGAAGTCGTCGGCGAGTGCCCGCACGAGGTGCAGGCCGCGTCCGGAGCAGGCGTCGTCGGCGGCCTGCTGGACGTTGGGCTGACCGGGCCCGCTGTCGCGGACTTCCAGTCGTACCTGGTCCTCGACCCGGTGGAGGGCGACGCTGAACTCCCGGCCTGGCGGGACGCCGTGCAGCAATGCGTTGGTGGCGAGTTCCGAGACGCACAGCCTTATGTCCTCGATCAAGGTGTGAAGCTGCCACTCGGCGAGGAGGCCGGTAACGAATTCGCGTGAGGCACCGACAGAGGTGCGTCTTTGGTGGCGATGCGGCTGCGCCTCCCGTCTGGAGATGAGGCACGCTGGGTGTCATGTCGGTGGGAGCTGCGGAGGAGAGCGACATGGGCGGTAATGAATGGGTCAGTACGTCGACGCCCTACCTCGCCGCGCCCTCCGGCGCTCCGGGCGACACCTGGGCGGCCGAGGCTGCCGCCGAGGGGCGTCGGGGGAGCCAGCGCATCGTCCAGGCGGGCGAGGTGGAGGCCCCGGAAGCGGTCGCGGAGCTGCTCGGGGTGGCGGCCGGAAAGAACGTCGTCGCCCGGCGCAGGATCATGTACCTCGACGGCGAGCCCTGCGAGTTGACGGATACGTACTACCCGCTGGGCATCGCGGGCGGCACCGGCCTCGCCGGTACGGCCAAGATCCCCGGTGGGGCGGTCAGGCTCCTTGCGGAGCTGGGCCATGTCGGCGTACGCGTACGTGAAGAGGTGACCGCACGGCGGGCGACCGGGCCCGAGGCCGAGCAGCTGGCGATGACGGAAGGTGAACCCGTCCTCCAGCTGACGCGGCTCACCCTGGACGAGGCGGACCGGCCCCTTCAGGTCGACGTCATGGCCATGCCCCCGCGACGCCAGAAGCTGCGCTACGAGATCAGGATCGGATGACCGTGCCCAGACCCGAAGCCGATGCCGCCGACCGCCGTTCCTTGCACGAGCGGATCGCGGCTGATCTCAGGGACCAGATCATGGGCGGAGACCTCGCGCCCGGCGCGAACCTGCCCTCGACGGCCCACCTCAAGGAGCGGTTCGACGCCTCGAACGCAACGGTCCAGAAGGCGGTGCAGCTGCTCAAGGACGAGGAGCTGGTGATCGGCAGGGCGGGCGCGTCGGTGACCGTCCGCGAGCACCGCCAGCGGACCGTGCGCCCGGCTGCGTCCATGGCCCCGGCGGGTGCGGGGGAGCCGTACCGCTGGCTGACCGAAGCGGCGAAGGGCGGCGCTCGGGCTCACAGCACGCTGCTCGACGTGGCCGAGGTCCAGCCACCGGCAGATGTCGCGGAGGCGTTGGGGCTTCCGAAGGGTGAGTCGGCGCTGCTGCGGCGCCAGTTGCTCATGATCAACGATGAACCCGCTGAACTCGTGGCCTCGTACTACCCGCTGGACATCGTCAGCAGTACGCCGATGACGGCTCGCCGCAAGATCCCGGGTGGGACACCGACGCTGCTCGCGGAGCTGGGGCACCCGCCACGGCTCAGCGTCGACCGTGTGTCCGCGCGCGTGCCCACCCAGGAGCAGTACCAGGCGCTGCGCCTGCCCGGAGGGCTGCCGGTGCTGCGTACGCTGCGCGTCGTCTACAGCGATGACGAGCGGCCCATCGAGGCCACGGTCATGGTGAAGGCGGGGCATCTGTACGAGGTGCAGTACGAGTTCACGGCCGAATAGGCCCTCACCGGCCGGGCGCGTCCCCGGGGCTGAACAGCAACCGGCCGACCAGGCGGAAGGCCTCCTCCGGGTCGCGGTCGCCCATCGCGTCGTCCAGGTTGCCGCTGAGGAGGAGCGTGGCGAAGCCGTGGGCGAGGGACCAGGCGGCTACGCCAGTGAGGCGGGGGTCGTCGGTGGGGGGCAGGTCGGCGACGCCCGCGCGGAGTTCCGTTGTGGCGCGGGCTTTCGCCGCCAGGAGGTCCGGGTCGTCCGCGCGGTACAGGTCCGGCTGGAACATCACCTGGAAGTGGGCCGGGTGCGCCCGCGCGAACCGTACGTATGCCACGCCCCGCTCCCGGAGGTCCGGGGCCGCCGCCAAGGCGTCCGCGAACAGGGCGTAGCCCTCGGCGGCGATCGCGGTGAGCAGGCCCGTGCGGTCCTTGAAGTGGTGGGCGGGGGCGGCGTGGGAGACGCCGGCCCGGCGGGCCAGGTCGCGCAGGCTGAGCGCGGCGGGGCCCTCGGTGCGGATGACGTCGAGGGCGGCGGTGAGGACGGCCCGCCGCAGGTCGCCGTGGTGGTAGGCGCGGTCGCTGGTCATGGACAGCAGGTTACGCGGGATCTAGGCGTTGACAAGTTCGCGGATGACGCGCACTCTTGGGATCTAGGCAGTGGCTAGATGGCCGGTGCGTGGCGGAGGATGTGGACATGTCTGAGGACCTGATGCGTGTACGGCAGCTGTGGCACCTGTTGGAGCCCGTGCACGCCGTTCTCTATTACGCGCCGGAGGCGTTCGAGGAGGCCGCCGCGCTCGGGTACGCGGTCGACGAGCGGTGGCCGAGCTACTTCGCCTGGCGGGCGGCACCGCTGGGCGAGGCGGGGGCGGACCGGGTAGGGGAGACGTTCTACAGCTTCAGCCCGCGCATGGTCGGCGCGTACGTCCCCGCCGTCTGGGCGGTCGCCTCGCCGGACGCGGTGCTGGCCGCGCGGGGCCGGGCCGTCGACCGCGCGTACCAGGCGCTCCTGGGCGACGGGACCGCCGCGCCGGACACCGCCGAGGCCGCCGCGCTGCTGCGGCGCGTCGCGGAGGCGGCCGACACGACGGACCGGCCGATGGCCGCCGCGAACGCCGCGCTGCCCTGGCCCGACGCTCCCCACGTCGCCCTGTGGCACGCGGCGACCGTCCTGCGTGAACACCGGGGCGACGGCCACCTCGCGGCCCTCGCGCACGCGGAGCTGGACCCGGTCGAGGCGCTGGTCTCCTTCGCGGCGATCGGGGCGGCCCGGCCCGAGGTGTTCGCCAGTCGTGGGTGGGGCGGCGAGGAGTGGCAGGCGGCGCGCGAACGGCTGGAGAAGCGGGGGCTGGTGGCCGGCGACGGGACGGCGACCGAGGCGGGCCGGGCGCTGCGGGCCGAGGTCGAGCGGCGTACGGACGAGGCGGCGGCCGGCCCCTGGCGGGTGCTCACGGACGCGGAGCGGGAGCGGCTGGTCGGACTGCTGGGCCCGCTGTGGGTGGCGGCGATCGGGTCGGGGCTGCTGCCGCCCGAGAACACGTTGGGGATCGGGAAGGTGTGATCCGGTCTGCACGCGGGAACGGGTCGCAGCCATGAAATCCTCCTCGCGGGGAAGACGTTCGTAGAATTCCCTGGTTGGTTCGGCTTTCTCACCGTCAGGACGGCTACGAGTGATATCTCCCCGCGTGTGTCGAGTGATGGTCCCCGCCCTGGCCGCCACGGCCGTGCTGGCGCTGAGCGGCTGCGACCCCGACCAACTGCCCAAGGACATCGACACCACCGGCGGCGGCGCGGACGGCGGCGGCCAGTCCGTCACCGGCTTCGGCGCCAGCCCGCTGACGAACGACGACGGTACGAAGCCGGGCCTCGCGCCCCTCACCTCCGACAAGGACCGATCGGCGGCGCGGAAGGTCATCGAGAAGGTCGCCACCAAGGGGCGCGGTCCCAAGACCGGTTACGAGCGGGACAAGTTCGGGTACGCGTGGAAGGACTCGGTGGACGACGTCCCCCTGTCCCACAACGGCTGCGACACCCGCAACGACCTGCTCGCCCGGGACGGCAAGGACGTCGAGCTGCGCTCCGGTTCGAAGTGCGTGGTCGTCTCCATGACGCTCAAGGACCCGTACACCGGCAAGACCATCGAGTGGCGCAAGCAGCAGGCGACCAAGGTCCAGATCGACCACGTCATGCCGCTGTCGTACGACTGGCAGATGGGCGCCGCCCACTGGAACGAGTCCAAGCGCCAGCAGATCGCCAACGACCCGCTCAACCTCATCCCCGTCGACGGCCCGGCCAACGGCTCCAAGAGCGACGGCGGCCCCGCGACCTGGCTCCCCCCGTACAAGCCGATCCGCTGCGCGTACGTCCTCCGCTTCGCGCAGGTCTCGCTCAAGTACGACCTGCCGGTGACGAGTGCGGACAAGGACATGATGCTGAAGCAGTGCGGCGGCTGATGCCGCAGTAGTTACCAGGGTGGCGGGGCCCGGCCCGCCGCCCCTCCGCATGCCCCGTACGCCGCCCCCTCAGAGCCCCGAGCCCCCCGTCGCGTCGATCACCGTGCCCGTCACCCAGCGGGAGTCGTCCGAGGCGAGGAACGCCACGATGTCCGCGACGTCCTGCGGCTGTCCGACGCGGCCCAGGGCGGCCAGGGACGCGGACCGGGCCTCCGCCTCGGCGTCGCCGCGCAGCCAGCCCGCGTTGATGTCGGTGTCGATGATGCCGGGGGCCACCGAGTTGACCGTGATGCCGCGCGGGCCCAGCTCCTTGGCGAGGGTCAGCGTGAAGTTGTCCAGGGCGCCCTTCGTCGCGCTGTAGGCGATGATGTTCGGCATCGCGATCCGGGCCGCGCCGCTGGATACGTTGATGACCCGGCCGCCGTCGCGCAGCCGGCCGAGCCCGTGGCGGACGATGAAGAACGGTGCCCGCACGTTGACGGCGAAGACCGCGTCGAACGCCTCCTCGGTGAGCGAGGACAGCTCGGAGTAGAGCCCGGCGCCCGCGTTGTTCACGATGATGTCCACCCCGCCGCCCGGCACGTGCGCGGTGATCTCCGCGTCGAACGCCTCCCACAGCGCGGCCGCGTCCCCATGGGCGCCCAGCTCGGCGCGGAGGGCGAAGGCCGTGCCGCCGTTCTTCCGGATGACCTCCACGACCTCGTCGGCCGCCGCCGCGTCCCTGGCGTAGGCGACGGCGACGACGGCGCCCTCGCGCCCCAGCCGTTCCGCGATGCCCCGTCCGATACCCCGGCTGCCCCCGGTGACCAGTGCGACCTTGCCCTCAAGTGCGTGCGCAGACATGGCTGTTACCCCTCAGCTATTTGTTGAGTGATCGTTCCAGAAAGAACGTAGCACGACTTCTTGAGCGGGCGCTCTAGAATGTGGGGCATGGGTGAGACAGGTGCGGCGCGCGGACGGCCGCGCTCCTTCGACCGGGACGCCGCGCTCGCGGCGGCCGTCCGGCTGTTCTGGGAGCGGGGCTACGGGGCGACCTCGATCGGTGAGCTGACGGAGGCGATGGGCATCCGGCCCGCGAGCCTCTACGCCGCGTTCGGCGACAAGCGGTCGCTCTTCGAGGAGGCGGTCGCCGCGTACGGGAAAACGCCCGTCGGGACCTTCATGCGCGACGCGCTGGAGCAGGAGCCCACGGCCTACCGCGCGTTCGCCCGCCTCCTGCGCGAGGCCGCCCGGATCTACGCGGACCCCTCGCACCCGGCGGGCTGCATGGTGATCACGGGGGCCGTGAACGTCACCCCGCAGGACGCCGGGGTGGCCGACCGGCTGAGGGCCGTGCGCAACTCCAACGTCACGGCCTGGGAGGCGCGGCTGCGGGAGGCGCAGCGCACGGGCGAACTCCCGGAGCGGGTGAACCCCCGCATCCTCGCCGGGTACTTCGTCACGATCGTCCAGGGCATGTCGCAGCGCTCCTGCGACGGGGCGGGCCCGGAGGAGCTGGCCGAGATCGCCGAACTGGCTCTGGCCGCTTGGCCGGGCGGGCGCGTGGACTGAGCCGACGCGGAAAACCCGCCACGGAGGGCGGGTTCCACGGGTGCCGGGGGCGCTGCGCGGTCAGAGCTTCAGGTCCCACTGCGTCGAGTCGTACGTGAAACTGGGGCCGACCTCGACGGTGAGGTTCTTCGCGTCGGCCGGTGCGTCGAACGCGTAGAGCACCGTGACCTTCTTGCCCGGCAGGATCGTGCCGGTGAAGCCCGAGCCGACCTTGTCGTCGAAGATCTGCTCCGCGTCGACCCCGTCCTTCCCGGCCCGTCCCTCGACGGTGACCAGCGCCGAGTCGAACTTCTCCTTGCCCGCGTTCTCGATCACCACGGCGACCTGGTAAGCCTTGTTGCCCTTGGTGTGACCGGCCGCGAACTCGCCGGGGGAGTACTTCGTCGCGTCGCCGACCGTGACCGTCAGGTCGTCGTCGTACACGATCGCGTCACCGGCCTCCAGTGCCTCACCGGTGGGCTTCTCCTCCTTGCCGGCCTTGTCGTCGCCGGACTTCCCCTTCTCCGCACCCTTGCCCTTGCCGGCGTCCTCGCCCGCCTTCGGCTTCGCGGACGTCTTCGTGTCCGACACCGCCGCGTTCAGGTCGTCCACCGCATCGTCCACCGCCTTGAAGGTGATCACCGCACCGACCACCGACATGATCAGCGCGATCAGCGCGAGGACCGTGCCGAAAGTGGCCATGCCCTTGTTCGTCGCCTCGCCCCTCTTGGCGCGGCCCCGGCCCACGAGCCCCAGGATCAGCGCGATCGTCCCGAGGATGCCCGCCAGCCAGAAGAGGAACGGGATGAGGCCGGAGACGGCGCCGATGAGGCCGAGGATCAGGGCGGCGATGCCCAGTCCGTTGCGCGCGGGGCGCAGGCCGGGCGCGTGAGCGGGGCCGTACGGCTGCTGCGGCTGGGAGTGCGGGGGCTGCGGGGACTGCGGCGGCTGCGTGAACTGGGACATGGCTGTGCCCTTCGGCAAGTACGGGATGAGTGGTGAGCGGATCCACCTGACGCCGCTCGTTCAGCGACAGGTCAATCACAGCATCATCTGTGAACCGAGTCAACACGGTTCACGCAAAACGGATTCGTGCACGCCGTGAATTGGTGGCGAGTGCGCTGCTGTGTACGGGTCGGTATGCTCACCCCGACCCGCCAGCGGTACAGCACAGGGAGACAGCAAGTGCCGGAGAACGCGACAGAGGTGACCGCCGCCGGGATCGCCCGCCTGGCGGGCGTGGGGCGCGCCGCCGTCAGCAACTGGCGCCGACGGCACGCCGACTTCCCCCAGCCCGTGGGCGGCACCGAGACCAGCCCGTCCTTCGCCCTGCCCGAGGTCGAGCGGTGGCTCCGCGACCAGGGCAAGCTGGTCGAGGTCCCCCTCCGCGAACGCGTCTGGCAGCAGCTCGCCGGTCACCCGGCGGGCCCCGTCACCGCCCTCGTCCACACCGGCTGCGCCCTGCTCCTGGTGAACCGCAGCCCCGCCGCCTGGCGGGAGATCACCGGTGTGTCCGACGAACGCATGGCCGGGGTGCTCTCCCTCGCCCTGGACGACGCCCTCGCCGACCGCTTCGGGCCCGCCGGGAACGGGCGCGCCGTCCGCACCCCGGACCGCGCCGAGCTCCTGCCGTCCGTGCCACTGCTGCGCGGCGCCGCCGAGCTGGCCGCCGGGACCGGCGTCGGAGAGGCGTACGAATTCCTGCTCGGCCGTCAGCTCGACGCCAACCCGCGCCAGTACACGCTGACCCCGCCCGGACTCGCCGAACTGATGGCGGAGCTGGCCGGCACCGGCGGACCGGACGTGCGCAGGGTGCTCGACCCGGCGGCGGGCACCGGCGCCCTGCTGATGGCCGCCCTCGGCCCGGCGGACGCCTCGGGAGGCCCCGCCGCCACCGGCCGCCCCGCCGCCACAAGCCGCCCCACCGCCCTCCACGCACAGGAGAGCGACCCCGGCCTCGCCGCCGTCACCGCGCTCCGCCTCGCCCTGCGCACGGCGGACACCTCGCGCACCGCCCCTGCCGCCCGCACGCTCGACGTGCGCACCGGGGACACCCTGCGCACCGACGCCTTCCCGGGCCTGGCCGCCGACGCGGTGCTCTGCCACCCCCCGTTCAACGAGCGCAACTGGGGCCACGACGAACTCGCCTACGACCCCCGCTGGGAGTACGGCTTCCCCGCCCGCACCGAGTCCGAACTCGCCTGGGTGCAGCACGCGCTGGCCCGGCTGCGCGACGGCGGCACCGCCGTCCTCCTGATGCCGCCCGCCGCCGCGTCCCGCCGCTCCGGCCGCCGCATCCGCGCCGACCTCCTGCGCCGGGGCGCCCTGCGCGCCGTCATCGCGCTCCCGGCCGGCGCCGCACCCCCGTACGGCATCCCGCTCCACCTGTGGGTGCTCCGCAGGCCCGGCGCCGAGCCGCAGCCCACCCCCGAACTGCTGCTGATCGACACCGCCGAGCCCGCCGAGCAGACCACCGGCGGCGGCCGGGACCGCCTCGACCTGACCGCTCTGCGCCACGCGGTACTCGACGCCTGGCACGCGTACGAGGGGCAGCGCCCGCAGCCCACGGCACCGCACTCCGCCGCCGCCCGCACCGTCCCCGTCATCGAACTCCTCGACGACGACGTCGATCTCGCCCCCGCCCGCCACCTCCCGTCCCCCGCCGCCACCGGCGGGCCCGCCGAGCTGGCCGGCGTACGGGAGCGGCTGACCACGACGCTGGGCCTCGCCACGAGCCTCACCCCGCCGCCCCCGGCCCCCACCGCACCCGCGCACCGCCCGCTCACCACCATCGGCGAACTCGCCCGGGCCGGCGCCCTCCAGCTGCGCCACGGAGGCGCGGGCACCGGGAACGGCCCCGTCCTCACCGAGCACGACGTGCTGGGCGGCACCCCGCCGTCCGGCGTTCCGTCCGCCGGCGGCGCCCCCGAGGAGCCCGTCCTGGTCGAGGCGGGCGACGTCGTCGTGCCCGTGCTCGGCGGCGTCACCGTCGTCCGGGTCGTGGACGAGGCCACCGCGGGCGCCGCGCTCGGCCGCAACCTCCAACTGCTGCGCCCCGACCCGGCCGTGCTCGACCCCTGGTTCCTCGCCGGCTTCCTGCGCGGCACCACCAACAACCGGCAGGCCAGCAGCCACGCCTCCACCGCGACCCGGCTCGACGCCCGCCGCCTCCAACTGCGGCGCCTGCCCCTGGCGGAGCAGCGGCGCTACGGCGAACGGTTCCGCGCGCTCGCCGCGTTCGAGGACGCGCTGCGGCTCGCCGGACGGCTCGGCGGACAGCTCGTCCAGGGCCTCTACGACGGCCTGACGGACGGTACGGTCACGCCGGAGTGACCGGAACCACAACGGTTCCGCACAACCCCAAGCCCTCTGTCGGTGTCGCCCCTTACGCTCGGATCCGCACGCACGCCCGTGTGCGCGCGGACGTTTCACGACCAGGCAATCCAGGAGCAGCCATGTACGCCCCGGGTCTTCCGCCCACGGCGCCGCGCCGAGTCCCCGGCAGGGCCTGGATCGTCTCCATGCGCGTGCTGTTCATCCTGCTCGCGGTCTGCTCCTTGGGCTTTGTGCTGTGGGCCCCGCTGCTCAGGCTCGCGTTCGTCCGCCGCCGTGCCCTCGACTGGTGGACGGCCGGCGCCGGCTTCGTGTTCACCTGTGTGGTGATCGCCGTGCTCGGCAGGAACGAGCCGGACGTGGAGGCGGACAGCCTCGACAGCGCGTTCATAGCGCTGCAGCTCCTGGTCCTCGCGGCCGTCTGTGTGTACTACCTCGTCGCCGACGTACGTTTCTACGCGCGCCTGACCGGGAAGGGCACCGGACTTCCCCACCAGGTGTCCGGCTACGCGTACGTCACCACCGTGCCCACACCGCCGTACGGACAGCCGCAGCCCTACCCGCCGCACCCCGGGCAGCAGCAGCCCTACCCGCTTCCCCTCACGCGCTGCCCCCAACCCGAGGACGCCCGCCCCGCCCCGCCCCAGCGCATCGACCAGGTCCGCGCCGAGCTCGACGAGCTGAGCGACTACCTCCGCAAGGAGGAGGGCCGGTGAGCGGTCGCCTCATCGGCGGGCGGTACGAGCTGGCGACGATCCTCGGCCAGGGCGGCATGGGCCAGGTCTGGACGGCCTACGACCAGCGCCTCGACCGCCGGGTCGCCGTCAAGCTGCTGCGCCCCGACCGGGTCACCGGACCCATCGGCAGCGAGGCCGCCGACGAGCTGCGCCGCCGCTTCGTCCGCGAGTGCCGGGTCACCGCACAGGTCGACCACCCGGGCCTGGTCACCGTGCACGACGCCGGCAGCGACGGCGACGACCTGTTCCTCGTCATGCAGTACGTGGAGGGCGCCGACCTCGGCGACCACCTCGCCGAACACGACCCCTACCCCTGGCCCTGGGCCGTCGCGGTGGCCGCGCAGCTGTGCGCCGTCCTCAGCGCCGTGCACGCCGTGCCGATCGTCCACCGCGACCTCAAGCCCCGTAACGTGATGGTCCGTCCGGACGGCACCGTGCTCGTCCTCGACCTCGGCGTCGCGTCCGTCCTCGACACCGACACCACCCGCCTCACGCACACCGGCTCGCCCATCGGCTCCCCGGCCTACATGGCCCCCGAGCAGGCCATGGGCGGCGCGGTCGGCCCGTACACCGACCTCTACGCCCTCGGCGTCCTCCTGCACGAACTGCTCAGCGGCGACGTGCCGTTCGCCGGGTCCACCGCCCTCGGCGTGCTGCACCGGCACCTGTACGAACCGCCGGTGCCGGTCCGGCAGATCCGGCCCGACATCCCCGAGCCGCTGGAGACGCTCGTGCTGCGGTTGCTCGCGAAGGACCCGCAGCACCGCCCGGCCAGCGCCCAGGAGGTGTACGAACACCTCGCCCCGCTGCTGCCCGCGCGCGGCTCCCGGCCGCCCGCCGGGCCGCTCGACCCCACCCGCCCCTTCCTGCGCCCGCACGCCCCCTGGCCCGACCGCGCCACGGTCCCGCCCCCGGCCATGCCCGCGACCCCGCCCGCCCGGACGGACGTCGCCGCAGCCGTGGACGAGGTCAAGCGGCTCCTCGGCGAGGGCCGCATCACCCAGGCCGTGGACATGCTCGGCGGGCTCCTCCCGGTCGCGGCCGAACAGCACGGGTCCGGCTCCCCGGTGGTCCGCATCCTGCGCAAGCAGTACGCCGCGACCCTCATGGACGACGGCCAGTACCGCCGCGCCCTGCCCGAACTGCGCCGGCTCGCCGACGACCGCGCCGCCGAGGCGGGCCCCGCCGACCCGCAGACCCTCGGCTACCGCTGCGACGTCGCCCAGTGCCTGGAACAGCTCGGCGAACCGGCCGCCGCGCTCGCGGAGTACCGCGCCGTGCTGCCGTACTACGAGAACCAGTACGCCACGGGCAACGACCCGGCACGCTCGTACGAGATCCGCCACCGCATCGGACAGCTGCTCCTCGCCCTCGGCGACCACGCGCACGCGCGCGCCCAGCTCCAGTCCCTGCTGTACGACACCGAGCGCACCTACGGCCCGCACCACCCCCTGCCCGTCGAGCTCCGCCGGCAGCTGGAACGTCAGATGGAGGTCCGGGGCGGTTGAGGAGGCCGGCTCCGGGGAACGCGTCCGGGGCCGTTCACCCGATGGCCGCCCACCGGCCACACCGGGCTCCGGAAGGCGACACATTGACCGGTTGATGTACATGGGTGCTGATCTCGCTGGTGGTGCCTTGTTTCAACGAGGAAGAGATCCTCGAACGCTTCCATGAACGCGTCACGGACGAAATGTCCCGCCTCGGGCACGCGTTCGAGGTCGTCTATATCGACGACGGAAGCGCCGACCGGACCCTGCCCCTCATCCAGGAGCTGGCCACCGCAGACCCGCGCGTCCGGTACGTCTCCTTCAGCCGCAACTTCGGCAAGGAGGCCGCGATGCTGGCCGGTCTCCAGCACGCCGAGGGGGACGCCGTCGTCCTGATGGACGCCGACCTCCAGCACCCGCCGGAGCTGGTCGGCCGCATGCTCCAGGAGCACGCCCGGGGCTACGACCAGGTCATCGCCCGCCGCACCCGCGCCGGCGACCGCGTCACGCGTACCGTCAGCGCACGCGCCTACTACTGGCTGATCAACCGCCTCGTGGACGTCGAACTGGTCGACGGCGTCGGGGACTTCCGGCTGCTGTCCCGCCGCGCGGCCGACGCCGTGCTCTCGCTCACCGAGTACAACCGCTTCTCCAAGGGCCTCTTCGCCTGGGTCGGCTTCCCCACCACGACGTTCAGTTACGAGAACGCCGTACGGGAACAGGGCCGCTCCGCCTGGACCTTCGGCAAGCTCCTCAACTACGGCCTGGACGGGCTGCTCTCCTTCAACAACAAGCCCCTGCGCGCCGCCCTCTACCTCGGCCTGCTCCTCACCTCCGTCGCCCTCGCCTACGCCGCCTGGATCGTCGGGGTCGCTCTGGTGCGAGGCGTCGACACCCCCGGTTACGTCACCCTGCTCGTCGTCGTCACCGCGCTCGCCGGGGTCCAGATGGTCCTCGCCGGGGTCGTCGGCGAATACGTCGGGCGCATCTACTACGAGGTGAAACGCCGCCCGCACTTCCTGGTCAAGGCCACCAACGCCCGGACCCGCGAAGCCGCCGAGCCGGAGCCCCGGGAGTTCGTACGCCGATGACGGTCACCGCACAAATGGCACGTTTCGCGGTCGTCGGCGCGGTGAACACCGGCACGTACTACGGCCTCTACCTGCTCCTCCTGCACTGGCTGCCGTACATCGCCGCCCATGTGCTCGCCTTCGCGCTCAGCATGATCGGCTCGTTCTTCCTGAACTCGTACTTCACGTACCGCACCCGGCCCACCTGGCGGAAGTTCCTGCTCTTCCCCCTCACCAACGCGGCCAACTTCGTCATCACCACCGGAGGCGTCTACCTCCTGGTCGACCTGGCCGGATTCAGCGCCCACTACGCCCCGCTGGTGGCCGCCGCAGCCGCCATCCCCATCACCTTCGTGGTCTCACGCACGATCATGCTGCGACCGGACACACCGCAGAAAACGGCCGAACGCGTCGGCTGAGCCGCCCGGCGGCGGCCCGCATCCCCAACTCCTCCCGAATCGTTGGTCGAATCAGTGGCCCGGACCGGTTCCACTCCCTAACATCGATCACCGCAAGGCTTTGTGCACCGCCGCACAATCTCCTCGGGAGGCTCCTTTGCACCGCCGCCGTCGCACCGCGCTCACCGTCTCCGCCGCGCTGCTCGCCGCAGCGCCGCTCCTCTCCGCCTGTGGCAGCCAGGCCCACCCCGGCGCCGCGGCCGTCGTCGGCGGCGACCGGATCACGGTGTCCACCGTGCAGGCACAGGTGGCCGACGTGCGCGAGGCACAGGGCTCGTCCCCGCAGGCCGCCCAGCTCACCGACCAGTCCGGCCAGCTGGCCCGCGCCAAGCTGCACGGGCTGATCCTGGACCGCGTCCTCGACCGGGCCGCGGCGGACGCGGGTGTCACGGTGAGCCGCGCGGAGATCCAGCAGATGCGCCAGTCGGCCGTCGCCCAGTACCAAGGCGAGAAGGGGCTCCAGCAGACCGTCCTCCAGGAGCGCTGGCTCGCCCCGGGCCAGATCGACGCCTTCCTGCGCGAGCAGATCCAGATCACCAAGCTCGGCCAGGCCCTCGGCGCCGACCCGTCCACACCCGAGGGCACCAAGGCCATCGGCGACGCGCTCACCAAGGCGTCCAAGGCGCTGAACGTCGACGTCAACCCCCGCTACGGCACCTGGGACAACCAGCAGATCCAGCTGGGCGACTACAAGGCCCCCTGGATCTCCCAGGTCACCAAGCCCGCCCAGGCGGCCGCCGAGGCCGGGGCCTGAGCCCCCTGTGACGGCCGGGGTAGATTCGGTTGTGTGAACGCTGAAGACCCCGGCCGCATCGTCCTGCTCACCGTCAGCCACCGGGTCGCGCCCGGACTGCTGTCCTGGCCCGCCTGGCAGGCGCTGCACGGCGCCGACGAGGTGCGCTGCGGCGAGCCGGAGCAGCCGCAGCTGCCGTATCTGAGCGAGGCCGGCGTCACCGTCACCCCGGGCGTGCCCGACGCCCAGGAGCTCGTGGACGCCTGCGCGGGCGGCCGGACCGTGATCGTCCTCACCGGCGGGGCGGGCAACCAGCCGCTCACCGACGGCCTGGCCCGGCTGGCCGGCTCAGGGCGGGTGCGGATGCCCGACCTGGAGCTGCTGCCCGGCGCGTACGACCTGCCGGGCGCCCGGCTCCTCGACCTCGTCCAGGTCATGGACCGCATCCGCGTCGAGTGCCCCTGGACCTCGCAGAAGACCCACAAGGGCCTCGCCAAGTACGCCATCGAGGAGGCGTACGAACTGGTCGAGGCGATCGAGGTCGGCGACCGCGAGGAACTGCGCGAGGAGCTCGGGGACGTACTGCTCCAGGTGGTCTTCCACGCGCGCATCGCGGAGGAAGGCCTTCCGGGAAGCGGTGAGGAGCCGTTCTCCGTGGACGACGTCGCCGGCACGCTCATCGAGAAGCTGATCCACCGCCACCCGCACGTCTTCGGCGACGAGACCGCCGAGACCCCGGAGGACGTCCACGCGCACTGGCTGCGCACCAAGGCGATCGAGAAGCAGCGTGAATCGGTCACCGACGGCGTACCGATCGGCCAGCCCGGCCTGGCGCTCGCCGCGAAGCTCGCGAGCCGGGTCCGTACCGCCGGACTCGACGTCCCGCTCCCCGAGGGCGACGACATCGGCTACCGCCTCCTCTCCCTCGCCGTACAGGCTCAGGAGGAGGGCATCGACCCGGAGGCCGCGCTGCGCGCAGCGGGACGCGCGTACCGGGACGCGATCCGCACGGCCGAGGGCACCGGATAACGTCGGGCTCGCCGTCTCCGCCCCCTACGCGCTGCTCACCGCCGTGAACTCCACAGGGAGCGTACGGAGGCCACGCATGATGAGGCCGCCCCGCCACCGAAGGTCACCGGGTTCTACGGCCAGCTGAACGTCGGGCAGGCGCCGGAACAGGGTCTCCAACGCGGTGCGACCCTCAAGCCGTGCGAGGGGCGCCCCCAAGCAGTAGTGGATGCCGTGCCCGTATCCGAGATGCTGGTTGTCCCGACGGGCCAGATCGAGCGAGTCCGGCTCGGGGAATCGGGCCGGATCGCGGTCGGCCGCCGCGAGAACCACGAGCACGGGATCGCCCTCACGGATCTGCGTTCCTCCGATTTCGAGGGGCTCCGTGGCGTAGCGCCAGGTGGCCAACTCCACCGGGCCGTCGAAGCGCAGCAGCTCCTCGATGGCGGTGTCCAGAAGGCGTTCGTCTCCTCGCTCGACCGCGCTCTGGAACACGGCACGCTGCGAGGGGTTCCGGAAGAACGCGTGCGCGCTGTTGCCGATCAGGTTGATGGTCGTCTCGAAACCCGCGAAGAGGATCACGAAGCACATCGCGGCAGCCTCGTTCTCGGTGAGATGCTCGCCGTGGTCGCTCGCCCGGATCAGTGCTGAGATCAGGTCGTCGCCGGGGTTCTCCCGCTTGCGGTGGATCAGCTCCGCGAGGTAGGCGCGGATCTTCTTCACGGACCGGGCGACCCCACCGCGTGGGCCGCCGCCGTGCCGGATCATCATGCCGGCCCAGTCCCTGAAGTCGTTCTGATCCTCCTCAGGTACGCCGAGCAGATCGCAAATGGCGTAGATGGGAAGCGGAAAGGCGAAGTCATGGATCAGATCCGCCTCCCCCTTCGCTGCGAAGTCATCGATGAGCCGGTCCGCCAACTCCTGTACGCGGGGTCCGAAAGCGGCGATTGTTCGGGGCGTGAACGCCTTGGACACCAGTCGACGCAGCCGTGTGTGGTCGGGCGGGTCGATGTTCAGCAGATGCGTCATGAGGTTGGCACCGCGCTCTCCCGGGATGCCGGTCTTGCTCTTGCCCTGGGCGTCCTTCGCGTGGTGAGCCGGATTCTTCGAGAGACGGCTGTCCGCGAGGGCCTGCCGCGCGTCCGCGTAACGGGTGACGAGCCATGCCTCCACACCGCTCGGCAAGGTCGTCCGGTGTACGGGGCTGTGCTCCCTCAGCCAGGCGTAGGCGGGGTACGGGTCGGTGGCGAACTCCCAGGTGAAGAGTTCGGGCGGCGGGGTGCGGTTCACACGTCGACGGTATCCGGCCCCGTGGTTTCGGTCTTGCCGCAGACGACCGTGGGATGGGTACGACGATCGCCCCACACGAACGAGTGATGGGCTGCCCATATCCGAAGGAAGTGCTCGTATGCGCAGCATATTCTCTTCCGGAAATGGCACCGGCCTCACAGCGCTTGGTAGAGCGCCATGAGGCCGAAACCTTCCCGGCGGTGCGTCAACACCCTGGGGACGGAACAGTCTCGGAGGACTGAACATGCCCATTGTGGCACGCCTACGCCTGCCCGCTTCAGCTGTGATCGTCGTGGCGAAGTACGCACGAGTCTCCACCGCCGAGCAGCTCGACGGCTTCGGCCTCGAAGATCAGAACCGGATCTCCAACGGTTGGCTCGCCCGTCATCCGGAGGCCACGGTTTACGACCATTACGTGGATGAGGCCGTGTCCGGCGCGCTGGAGAGCAGGCCCGAGGTGGATCGCCTCGTCCGCGACGCGCGTCGAGGATGCTTCAACCGCATCCTCGTCCCCGCAGTGGACCGAGTCGGCCGCACGGCGCGTGCCGCGTACCAGTGGGCCTGGGACATGGCAGACCTGGGTGTCCATTTCCTCTCGGCCAGTGAGGACATCGACACCAGCACGGAGACCGGATGGTCCCGGTTCATGCGACACGTCACCCTTTCCGAAATGGAGTGGCGGCGCATCAGGGAACGAACGTGCGCCGGTCGTGAGCTGAAGATCAGCTATGGAGGCTGGCCCGGCGGCCCCGCCCCCTTCGGCTACAGGATCGCGAAGGACACGACAACGGTGGGAGGGCGGCAGAAGACGTTCAGTGTTCTGGTCACCGATGACTACGAGTCCAGGGTGCTCTTCGCTGCCACCGAGTTCATCGTCGACCGGGGTATGAACGTTTCCGAGGCGGCCGAGGAACTGAACGCGCGGGGGCTTCTCACCCGCAGTGGCGTGCCGTGGGGTGCGGCGAATCTCCGCAACCGCCTGCACAGCGAGACTATCCACCGCGGCTACGTCGTCTATCGCAAGACAAACCGAGGTGCTGGTAAGAACAACACTCGGCTCCACGAAGACGGCAGCCCCCTCCACGGTGACCCGGTCAGGATGGGTGTTCCGCCCATTCTGTCCGAGGAGCGCGCCCGCCAGCTCATGGAGACGCTCAGAAGCATCGGCTTCCAGAACGGTCGCATCAACGACCGGATCTATCCCCTGAGCGGCCGGATCGACAGTCTCTGCGGGTCGGTCTACACCGGCATGGGGCGGGGGAGCAGGAAAGCGCGTGGCTACCGCTGCAAGGGCTCGGTCGGGGAAGGGGGTGCCTGTCAAGAGCCGCACTTCGACGCGGCGGAGCTGGAAGCTGCCGTCTGGACCCAACTGGCCGAGCTCATGAAGGACAAGGACCAGCCGTGGGCGAGGGTAGCCGAGTGCCTCAGCAGCCCGCAGGGGGACAAGGAGAAGTACGAGAAGCGGGTACGCGTTCTCGCCGACGACATCGCGGTGCGAGAGGACCTCATCCACCGGCAGGTGCCCGCATACCTGGCAGCCGGCATCGATCCCCTTGTGCTCAAGGCCGGGCTCAAGGCGATGGAGCAGGAGCTGGAGGAGTGCAGAAGGCAGAAGGAAATCGCCGGGCAATGGCTGCGGGCACAAGCCGATCACCAGTGGCAGGCGGGGAAACTTGCCGCCCTCGCGAGCAACGCGAGCGAGGGTCTCGACAGCATGACGCCGGACGAGCGCAAGGAGCTGTGCGACTTCCTCAACGTCCGTGTCACACCTCGGGCGATGGGTAAGGCGGGTAGGTCCGGCATCAGGTGCGAGGTCAGGGCGTGGCATCACGAGACGGGGACGTTGGTACCTCCCGACCCGACGGGTGAGGAGTGGGAAGCGGTTATGGCGATATTGCGCCGGTTCCTCCCCGAGAAGTCGAAAAAGCACTTCATCTCGAAGTACGACATTCGGGTCCAGTTCTCCGGCATGCTCCACAGGTTGCGGAGCGGCTTGTCGTGGGTCGAGATGCCGCTTATCTGGGGGCCGATCAACCCCATGAGAGAGCGCCAGCTCTTCTGGTGGAAGCGGGGAGCCTGGCCGGAGATCATGGCAGTTCTGGGAGCGGACCGCCGGGGTGTGGAGGCGTACTGGCATTCAGTGCTGCCGCAGCTCACCGTCACCGTTCAACCGCGTGAAGGACTGCCGGGGCAGGTGCGCAGTGACGCTCTCGATGCCGGTACAGCGCTGTGAGGCGGCAGGTCCGGCGCTTCTCCGAGGCTGTGGAAGGGGCATGCGCGGGCGGCTGAAAGTGACACTCCGTCAAGTCTGTGACTTTCGCGTGATCTCTACTGCATCGACTTGTGACTCACGTTCGAGTTTCGCTAGGTTCACCGTTCGACTCACCAGTCGCTTGTCAGTCACACGGAAGGCATCTCCCATGGGCTCCGCGAACGGCAGACACCGCCGCCCTCGTCAGGCACCCGCCATCGTGGTCGCCGCAGGCGTCACCGGCTCGGCCATCGCCATCCCGCTGCTCGGCGCCGCGAGCGCGCACGCCGCGGACACCGCGACCTGGGACCGGGTGGCCGACTGCGAGAGCGGCGGGATGTGGAGCGCCGACCTCGGCAACGGCTCCTACGGCGGTCTCCAGTTCACGCCGGAGCTGTGGAAGGCGTACGGCGGTGAGGCGTACGCGGAGCGCGCCGACCTCGCCAGCCGCTCGCAGCAGATCGCGGTGGCCGAGCGGGTCCTGGCCGCCAAGGGCCCGAAGGCGTGGCCCAGCTGTGCGGTGATCTCCGGGCTCACCAAGGCCGCGGGCAAGGCGGACGTGGACCCGGGTGACACGGGCGCGGACGAGCCCACCCGGGGTGCGGACTCGGGCCTCGACGCCGGTCTCGGCGCCGACCCGGTGGACGACGCGTCCTCGGGCTCGGCGGCCACCCCCTCGGACGAGGCGTCCGGCGGCGCGACCACGGACAAGAAGGCCGGTAAGAGCTCCGGCAAGCACGCGGGCAAGAGCGCCGAGGGCGACGCCACCGCCTCCCCGTCCGCCGACCCCTCGGGCGCCCCGTCCGCCGACCCGACCGCCTCGGCAGACCCGTCCACCACGCCCTCGGCCGACCCCTCCGCGGACCCCTCCGGGGGCGCGACGGACGACGCGCGGGCGAAGGGCGGCAAGCACCGGGGCACCCCGGCCGCCGAGGACACCGCCGGGACGGCCGACGGGCGCGACGCGGGCCGGCACGCCTCGCGGGGTGACGGCGACGCACGCGACAGCGCCACGCGGCCGGCTGACGGCACGTACACCGTGCGGCCGGGTGACAACCTCTGGGCGATCGCCGACGCGCAGGACCTGCCCGGCGGCTGGCCCGGGCTGTACGAGGCGAACAAGGCCGAGGTGGGCTCCGACCCGGACCTCATCCTGCCCGGTCAGAACCTCGATCTGGGCCTGGGCGACCCGGCCCAGGACAAGGTCGCCGAGAGCGCCGGATGAGCCGTTAGAGCCCCTTGTGCTTTGGGTGGTTTAAGAGGCCCATGTCCCACTTTTGACCGAGTGAGACATGGGTCTCTTTGTGTGAACTCACGCCCCTTGTCCGGGAGGTCCCGCCGCATCCGTTCCGACCTGCACAAATGAGGGTTCATCGGATGCTCTTACGGGATGATTATCCGGTATGTCCTTCTTTGAATATGACCGGTGGGTGTGATTACGGTCAGAACCGCTCGCACCGCGGGCCCCGTCGACCGTCACGCCGAATCCTGCCGTCGGTCGAAGGGAACAGACGCGCAAGCGCCGTAGGCAGGAGCGGGGGACCCAGGTAGGCGCTGGGCCCGGACGTCGGGAGACGTATCGGGGCCGGCTAGGGGTGAAGTCGCGCCAGGAGCGCGGCCGGGCAACTCACTTGGCCCGAACCCGACAGCTCACCTCGCAGGCGTCGGTGAGGAGAAGACTCGATGCTGCTCAACCGCAAGGGCAACAAGCACCGCCGCCCCTCCAAGGCCGTCCGCGTCGCGACGCTCGCCGGTGTCGCCGGTGCCGCCGTCGCCGTGCCGCTGATGGGCGCGACCAACGCCTCCGCCGCCTCCGTCTCCACGTGGGACGCCGTCGCCCAGTGCGAGTCCGGTGGCAACTGGTCGATCAACACCGGCAACGGCTACTACGGCGGCCTGCAGTTCTCGCAGTCCAGCTGGGCCGCCGCCGGCGGTACGCAGTACGCGCCCCGCGCCGACCTGGCCACCAAGGCCCAGCAGATCGCCACCGCCGAGAAGCTCCTCGACCTCCAGGGCCCGGGCGCCTGGTCCTGCGCCGGTGCCGGCAACCTGACCAACGACGGTGTCGACCCGGGCGTCGACACCGGCTCCGGTGCCGCGAAGCAGGAGGCCGCCCCCAAGCAGGAGGCCGCCCCGAAGAAGGCCGAGCGCACCGAGGCCCCGGCCACCAACCGCTCCGACCGCGCGGACGCCCCGAAGAAGACGGTCACCACGCCCACCGGCAAGAAGGTCGCCAAGGGTGACGGCGAGTACAAGGTCGTCGCCGGTGACACGCTGAGCAAGATCGCCGCCGACCACCACGTCAAGGGTGGCTGGGCGAAGCTGTTCAAGCTGAACAAGGACATCGTCCAGGACGCCGACCTGATCTACCCGGGTCAGCAGCTCCACCTGACGAAGTAACGAAGCAACCGCGATCCCTCCTCGCTGATCGCTCAGGCCGCCCCGGCCCGGCACGCACTCTCCCCCCGTGTGTGCCGGGCCGGGGCACGCCGCATCAAGGGCGTCCGCACCTCGTGGACCGTTCAACTGTTGTAGTTACTGGCCAGTAAATATTTGGCGTTATACACCGGTATGCCCGTCCTTGGGTCCTTTTTCGTCCCAGGGGACGGGCGGTCGGCCGACGCAGACGGCCGGGCCGGTTAGGCTCTTGTCGCAAGGCCAAAGTGACCCTGCACAACCAGCGTCATATCCCAGAAGGAGATGCCTCGTGCCGTCCATCGACGTCGTCGTAGCCCGGGAAATCCTCGACTCCCGGGGCAACCCCACGGTCGAGGTCGAGGTCGGCCTCGACGACGGCAGCACCGGTCGTGCTGCTGTTCCGTCCGGCGCCTCCACCGGCGCGTTCGAGGCCATTGAGCTTCGCGACGGCGACCCCAACCGCTACCAGGGCAAGGGCGTCGAGAAGGCCGTCCTGGCCGTGATCGAGCAGATCGGCCCGGAGCTCGTCGGCTACGACGCCACCGAGCAGCGCCTCATCGACCAGGCGATGTTCGACCTGGACGCCACGGAGAACAAGGGCTCGCTCGGCGCCAACGCCATCCTCGGCGTCTCCCTCGCCGTCGCCCACGCCGCCTCCGAGGCCAGCGACCTCCCGCTGTTCCGCTACCTCGGCGGCCCGAACGCGCACCTGCTGCCCGTTCCGATGATGAACATCCTGAACGGCGGCTCGCACGCCGACTCCAACGTGGACATCCAGGAGTTCATGATCGCGCCCATCGGCGCCGAGTCCTTCTCCGAGGCCCTGCGCTGGGGCGCCGAGGTCTACCACACGCTGAAGAAGGTCCTCAAGACCAAGGGCCTGTCCACCGGCCTCGGCGACGAGGGCGGCTTCGCGCCGAACCTGGAGTCCAACCGCGCCGCCCTCGACCTCATCCTTGAGGCCATCAAGGAGGCCGGTTACGCCCCGGGCAAGGACATCGCGCTCGCGCTCGACGTCGCCGCCTCGGAGTTCTACAAGGACGGCAAGTACGAGTTCGAGGGCAAGTCCCGCTCGGCCGCCGAGATGACCGAGTACTACGAGGAGCTCGTCTCCGCGTACCCGCTGGTCTCCATCGAGGACCCGCTGTACGAGGACGACTGGGCCGGCT
This sequence comes from Streptomyces sp. NPDC097595, assembly GCF_044761525.1. NCBI lineage: Bacteria > Bacillati > Actinomycetota > Actinomycetes > Kitasatosporales > Streptomycetaceae > Streptomyces > Streptomyces sp. NPDC097595. Next base: position 38,382 of record NZ_JBIWCN010000024.1, read on the forward strand.
GGAAGATCATCACCGACAAGCTGGGCGCCAAGGTCCAGATCGTCGGCGACGACCTCTTCGTCACCAACCCGGAGCGCCTGGCCCGCGGCATCGAGGAGGGCTCCGCCAACGCCCTGCTCGTCAAGGTCAACCAGATCGGTTCGCTGACCGAGACCCTGGACGCCGTCGAGCTCGCCCAGCGCAACGGCTTCAAGTGCATGATGTCGCACCGCTCCGGCGAGACCGAGGACGTCACCATCGCCGACCTCGCCGTCGCCGTGAACTGCGGTCAGATCAAGACCGGCGCCCCGGCCCGCTCGGACCGCGTCGCCAAGTACAACCAGCTGCTGCGCATCGAGGAGATCCTCGACGACGCCGCGGTGTACGCGGGCCGCTCGGCGTTCCCGCGCTTCAAGGGCTGACGCCCCTCGCGGGTACCCCCCGCCTCCGTCCGTCCCCGCACCCGGTCACGTACCGTGTGCGGGGACGGACGTCGTAATGGGGAGGCGGGAACATGGCCGTGAAGGACAGGGACCGGTTCTCCACCGCGACCCGGCTGCGGCTGCTCGGTGAGCAGACCGCCGCCCGCGTCTACCGGTCCCAGAACCGGCGCCAGGCCCGCCGCTCCCGGCTCACCGGCCGGGCAGCCTTCCTGGCCCTGGTCGTCTGCTCCCTGGTCGTCGCCCTCGCGTATCCGATGCGGCAGTACGTGTCGCAGCGCGACGAGATCGCCGACCAGCGCAGGCTGGCCCGCGAGGCCGAGGCGCGCACCGAGGAGCTGCGGGACCAGAAGGCCCGGCTCCAGGACGACGCGTACATCAAGCGGCTGGCCCGCGAGCACCTGCACTACGTTCTTCCCGGGGAGACCGGCTACACCGTGGTCGACCCCGACGCGGTCAAGGAGCGCAACGGGAAGCCGGCCGAGACGGACCGGCCCTGGCACTCCAACCTGTGGGACGGCGTGGACAGCGCCGACCGCGGCTGACGGCCGTCCCCACCCCCGTACCTCTGCAGAACCCGCGGTTCGAGCAGTCCGATCAGCACCCTAGGCAGGCATGGAAACGCCCCCTCCCCAGACCGAGCCCACCGTCCCCACCGAGGCGGACATCGCCGCGTTCCAGCAGCAGCTGGGCCGCCCGCCGCGCGGGCTGCGCGCCATCGCGCACCGCTGCCCGTGCGGCAACCCGGACGTGGTCGAGACGCAGCCCCGGCTGGAGGACGGCACGCCGTTCCCGACGACGTACTACCTGACGTGCCCGCGCGCCGCGTCCGCGATCGGCACGCTGGAGGCGAACGGGGTCATGAAGGAGATGACCGAGCGCCTGGGCCAGGACCCGGAGCTCGCGGCGGCGTACCGGGCGGCGCACGAGGACTACATCACGCGGCGCGACGCCATCGAGGTCCTGGAGGGCTTCCCGAGCGCCGGCGGCATGCCGGACCGGGTGAAGTGCCTGCACGTGCTCGTCGGGCACTCGCTGGCGGCCGGTCCCGGCGTCAACCCGCTGGGCGACGAGGCGATCGCGATGCTCCCGGAGTGGTGGCGCAAGGGCCCGTGCGTGTCGCCGTGCGGCGAGCAGGGTACGGACGAGGGCTGAGGGGGCGGCTGACATGACGCGCGTGGCCGCCATCGACTGCGGCACCAACTCGATCCGCCTGCTGGTCGCGGACGCCGACCCGGTCACCGGGGAACTCGTCGACCACGCCCGGCGCATGGAGATCGTCCGGCTGGGGCAGGGCGTCGACCGCACCGGCCGGCTCGCCCCCGAGGCGCTGGAGCGCACGTTCGCCGCCTGCCGGATGTACGCGGCGGTGATCGAGGAGCACGGCGCCGAGAGGATCCGCTTCGTCGCCACCTCCGCCTCCCGGGACGCGGAGAACCGCGACGACTTCGTGCGCGGGGTGCGGGACATCCTGGGCGTCGAGCCGGAGGTGATCAGCGGGGACCAGGAGGCCGCGTTCTCGTTCACCGGGGCGACCAAGGAGCTGACCGGGCGCGACGACCTCGCGAAGCCGTACCTGGTCGTGGACATCGGCGGCGGCTCCACCGAGTTCGTCGTGGGCGACGACCGGGTACGCGCCGCCCGGTCCGTGGACATCGGCTGCGTACGGCTGACCGAGCGCCACCTCGTGCGTGACGGCGTCGTCAGCGATCCGCCGTCGCCCGAGGGGGCCGAGGCGATCCGCGCCGACGTGGCCGCCGCCCTGGACCTGGCGGAGGAGACCGTGCCGCTCCGCTCGGCGGCGACGCTGGTGGGCCTCGCGGGGACGGTCACCACGGTGGCCGCGATAGCGCTGGGGCTGGAGGAGTACGACTCCGCGGCGATCCACCACTCCCGCGTCTCCCTGGAGCAGGTCCGGGAGATCACGGCGCGGCTGCTGGCCTCCACCCATGCGGAGCGCGCGGCGATCGGCGCGATGCACCCGGGCCGGGTCGACGTGATCCCGTCCGGTGCGCTGATCCTCCAGGCCGTGATGGAGCGGACCGGGGCGCGCGAGGTCGTGGTGAGTGAACACGACATTCTGGACGGAATCGCCTTTTCGCTGGCGTGAGCCGGGCGCTCATGCGTCGTCCCGCCCGCACCGTTGAGTGGGCGGGACGTGCCTGGTGGGTCGGGGTCCGGGCCGCCTCGCCACCAACTTCGTGAACTTCTTCACAAGGAATTGCCCACCCCGGGCCCGTCTTCTGCTCCGGATGGGTCGCGCAGGGGGTGAGCGGGGTCACTCGGGGGTTGGGCCGGCAGGTTCCGGGAGTGTTACGCCGGAGTGGACCGGGAGGCCCCGTCGCCCGGGCGTGAGGGCCAAGGGCCAGCTCGCAGGCGGTGAACAACGTTCACCACTGTAACGGGGTTCCCGGTGCGGGCCATGACCTGGGTCACGTGGGCGGCGAACTATAGCAGAGGGTGGCCACAACCTTGTGAAGGGGCTCACGAGCATGCCCCCCGGGTGGGGTGGATACTCGATGGCATGAGCACCACGGAGCGTCCCAGGATCCTCGTAGTAGGCGGTGGGTACGTAGGTCTGTACGCAGCTCGGCGCATCCTCAAGAAGATGCGCTACGGCGAGGCGACCGTCACGGTCGTCGACCCCCGGTCGTACATGACCTATCAGCCCTTCCTCCCCGAAGCTGCCGCCGGCAGCATCTCCCCTCGGCATGTCGTCGTCCCGCTGCGACGCGTCCTGCCCAAGGCCGAGGTGCTCACCGGTCGCGTCACCACGATCGACCAGGACCGCAAGGTCGCCACGGTCGCGCCGCTCGTCGGCGAGGCCTACGAGCTGCCCTTCGACTACCTGGTCATCGCGCTCGGCGCGGTCTCCCGCACCTTCCCGATCCCCGGCCTCGCCGAGCAGGGCATCGGCATGAAGGGCATCGAGGAGGCCATCGGCCTGCGCAACCACGTTCTGGAGCAGCTGGACAAGGCCGACTCCACGACGGACGAGGACGTCCGCCGCCGGGCCCTCACCTTCGTCTTCGTGGGCGGCGGGTTCGCCGGTGCGGAGACCATCGGCGAGGTCGAGGACATGGCCCGCGACGCGGCCAAGTACTACACCAACGTGAAGCGCGAGGACATGCGCTTCATCCTGGTCGACGCCGCCGACAAGATCCTCCCCGAGGTCGGTCCGAAGCTCGGGACCTGGGGCCGCGAGCACCTGGAGTCCCGTGGTGTCGAGGTCTTCCTCTCGACCTCCATGGACTCCTGCGTCGACGGCCACGTGGTGCTGAAGAACGGCCTGGAGGTCGACTCCAACACCATCGTGTGGACCGCCGGTGTGAAGCCGAACCCGGCGCTGGCCCGCTTCGGCCTGCCGCTCGGCCCCCGCGGCCACGTGGACACCACCGAGAAGCTCCAGGTGCAGGGCACCGACTACATCTGGGCCGCGGGCGACAACGCCCAGGTCCCGGACATGATCGGCCGCAAGGCGGGCAACCCCAACGCCTGGTGCCCGCCGAACGCCCAGCACGCGCTGCGTCAGGCCAGGGTCCTCGGCGACAACGTGATCTCCGGGATGCGCGGCTTCCCGCAGGCCGACTACAGCCACGCCAACAAGGGCGCGGTCGCCGGTCTGGGCCTGCACAAGGGCGTGGCGATGATCGTCATGGGCAAGATGAAGATCAAGCTCAAGGGCCGCCTCGCCTGGTACATGCACCGTGGCTACCACGGTCTGGCGATGCCGACCTGGAACCGCAAGATCCGGATCTTCGCCGACTGGACCCTCGCGATGTTCCTCAAGCGCGAGGTCGTCTCCCTCGGCGCCATGGAGACCCCGCGCGAGGAGTTCTACGAGGCCGCCAAGCCGGCCCCCGCGCCGGCCGCCGCCAAGCCCGTGGGCGAGAAGGCCAAGGCCTCCTAGCTCCACCGGGCCGTAACGGCCGCAGTACGACGCCCGAAGGGGCCGTCCGCCATCCGTGGTGCGGACGGCCCCTTCGGCGTATCCGGGTACGAGAAGAGGGGGGCGCGGCACGGGCCGCACCCCCGGCGGATGCGTGTGCCGTGCATGCATTTTGCCGATCCCTTGCCCGGTAGCGGGATGGCCGGGCCGCCGCAGACTGTTGTGGGGGATGTACCACGCCAAGGCGCCCCGGGTGCCGGGGCGTGGTCCGGGACATGTGTGGGCATGTCCGGTCACGTCGGGAAACACCGTCACGGAGGTGTGCGCCATGGCAGACGCCGCATTGCGGCTGACCGCTCTCGCCCAGCAGTTGCTGGGCCAACCCCTACCGGTCCGCGTCCGGGCCTGGGACGGCAGCGAAGCCGGACCGCCCGGGGCCCCCGTCCTCGTCATCAGGAACCGCCGGGCCCTGCGCCGGCTGCTGTGGAAGCCGGGCGAACTGGGCCTGGCCCGCGCCTGGGTGGCCGGCGAACTCGACGTCGAGGGCGACCTCTACGAGGCCCTGGACCTGATGGCCGGGCTCATCTGGGAGCGCGCCACCGACGCGCCGGGCGGCCTCCAGGCCCTGCGCGACCCGAAGTCGCGCGCCGCCGCCGCGGACCTGCTGAAGCTCTCCGGGCCCTGGCTGCCGCCCGCCCCTCCGCCCGAGGAGGTGCGCCGCCGCAGCGGCCCCCTGCACACCAGACGCCGCGACAAGGAGGCCATCAGCCACCACTACGACGTGGGCAACGACTTCTACGAACTGGTCCTGGGGCCGTCCATGGTCTACTCCTGCGCCTACTGGGAGGACGCCGGGACCCTGGAGGGCGCCCAGCGCGACAAGCTCGACCTGGTCTGCCGCAAGCTGGCCCTGAAGGAGGGCGACCGCCTGCTGGACGTCGGCTGCGGCTGGGGCTCCATGGCCATCCACGCCGCCCGCGAGTACGGCGCCCGCGTCACCGGCGTCACCCTCTCCACCGAACAGGCCGCCTACGCACGGAAGCGCATCGCGGACGAGGGCCTGACCGACCGCGTGGAGATCCGGGTCCAGGACTACCGGGACGTGCGCGACGGGCCCTACGACGCGATCTCGTCCATCGGCATGGCGGAGCACGTCGGCTCCGTCCGCTACCGGGAGTACGCCGACGACCTCTTCGCCCTCCTCAAGCCCGGCGGGCGCCTCCTCAACCACCAGATCGGGCGCCGCCCGGAGCGGGACGAGTCGGCGTACGAGATCGACGCGTTCATCGACGCGTACGTCTTCCCGGACGGGGAGCTGGCCCCGGTCGGCCGGACCCTCGGCCTCCTGGAGGAGGCGGGCTTCGAGGCCCGGGACGTCGAGGCGCTGCGCGAACACTACGCGCTGACCCTGCGCCAGTGGGTCGCCAACCTGGAACGGGGCTGGGGGAGCGCCGTGAAGATGGTCTCGCCCGGCCGGGCCCGGGTCTGGCGGCTCTACATGGCCGCGTCCGCCCTCTCCTTCGAGCGCAACAAGATCGGGGTCAACCAGATCCTGGCGGTGCGCCCGGAGACGGACGGCGCCTCGCGCATGCCGCTGCGCGCCCGCGACTGGAAGGCCGACGCGACCGCCTGAGCGACGTAGAGCACGGGAGTACGCACGGAAGGGGCCGGCGTCCGCGGACACCGGCCCCTTCCGTGCGTACCGCTCCCGTTATTCGGTCTTGATGGCCGTCAGCATGTTGAGCCTGGCGGCGCTGCGGGCGGGCCACAGGGCGGCGAGCACGCCGACCAGTCCTGCCAGGAGCAGGAAGATCCCGATCCGGCTCCACGGGATGACCAGCACGTACTGCGGGATGCTCTCGGCGACGGTCTGCCCGATCGCCCAGCCGAGGAACAGCCCGAGCCCGATGCCGACGAGCGCGCCGAACAGCGAGATCACCACCGCTTCGAGCCGGATCATCCGCTTCACCCGGCGACGGTCCAGGCCGATCGCCCGCAGCATGCCGATCTCCTGCTGGCGCTCGAACACCGACATGGCCAGGGTGTTGACGACCCCGAGCACCGCGATGATCAGGGCCATGCCGAGCAGGCCGTACATGATGTTCATCGCGAGGTTGACGCCGCCGCCGAACATGTCCCGGATGTCCTGACGGTCCATGATGCTCATGCCCGGGTTGTCGCCCAGCGCGTCCACCAGCGCCTGCTCGTTGGCCGCGCTCGCGCCGCCGTCCGTCTTCACCCAGACCTCCCGGATGTCGCCCTTGCCCTCGTGCGGGGCGACGGTGGCGCGGGGGACCAGGACCGGCGAGAGGAACTCGTTGTCCTTGTAGAGCGCGCCGACCTTCAGCGTCTCCTTCCTCTTGTCCCCGTACGTGACCGCGACGGTGTCGCCGGGCTTCCAGCCGTGCGACTTCGCGGTCTTCTCGGCGACCGCGATCTGCCCCTTCTCCAGTGTGTCCAGGGAGCCCGCGACGGTGTCGACGGTGAGCACCTGCTGCACGTCGCCCGGGGTGACGCCGGAGGCCGAGACGCCCTGCCCGCCGATCGTCAGCCAGACGGCCTGCTGGGGCGAGGCGGCGGTGACGCCCTTCGCCTTCTCCAGGGCGGTCAGCGCCGATTCGTCGAGCGCGTCACCGCTGGCCATCGAGACCATGTAGTCGGCCTTGATGTTGTCCGTGGTCACCTTGTCGACCGCCTGGCCGAGGGTGACGCCGAGGACCGAGATCCCGGTGACGAGGGTGAGGCCGATCGCCAGCGCGGACGCGGTGGCACCGGTGCGCCGGGGGTTGCGGACGGCGTTCTGCGCGGCCAGCTTGCCGGAGACCCCGAACAGCCGCCGCAGCAGCGGGCGCACCAGGGCGATCACCGGACGGGACAGCAGCGGGATGAGGACGATGACGCCGATCAGCGCGAGGAACGTGCCGCCCCCGACGAGCAGCTGCCCGTCCGAACCGCCCTTGGCCGCGCCGCCGACGATCGCCGCCGTGCCCAGCAGCGTGATGATGCCGCCGATGGTGTTGCGTACGACGAGGGACTTGACCGTGGCCACCGCGTGCGCGCTGTTCATCGCGGCGACCGGCGGGATCTTCGCGGCCCGGCGGGCGGGCAGCCAGGCGGCGATCACGGTGATCAGGACGCCCACGGCGAACGCGGCGATCACGGTGCCGGGGGCGATCACCAGCGGACCGGCCGGGATCTTGCCGCCGAGCAGGCTCATCGCGGAGCGCAGTCCGGTCGCGAGGCCGAGACCCACGGCGAAGCCGACGACGGAGGCGATGAGGCCGACCACGGCCGCCTCCAGGAGCACCGAGCGCTTGACCTGGCGGCGCGAGGCACCGACGGCGCGCATCAGGGCCAGCTCCTTGGTGCGCTGGGCGACCAGCATGGTGAAGGTGTTGGCGATCAGGAAGACGCCGACGAAGAGGGCGACCCCGGCGAAGGCGAGCAGCAGCTTGTTGAGGCTACTGAGCCCCGCCTCGATGTCCTCGGCCTGCTCGTTCGCGCGCGCCGCGCCGGTCTTGGCCTCGGCGTCCTTCGGCAGCAGCGGCTTCACGGCCGCCAGCAGCTTCTGGTCGGAGGCGCCGGGCGCGGCGGTGACGGAGACGTCCTTGAACTCTCCGGGGCGCAGGAACAGCTTCTGCGCGACCGGGGTGTCGAACAGGACCAGGCTGCCGCCGGCGTTGACCGCGCCGTCCTCGGTGGTGAAGACCCCGGACAGGGTGTACTCCTTCACCGGCCCGTTGGTGGCGACGCGGACCTTGTCGCCGACCTGGTACTCGCCCTTCTCCGCGGTGTCGCGGTCCAGCGCGATGGAGCCGGGCTCGGCGGGGCCGCTGCCGTCGGTGAAGGTGTACGCGGCGTCCTTGCCGTCCTTGCCGGGGGCGAAGTTGGAGCCGGAGTTGGACCAGCCGTTGCCGATGAGCTTGCCGTCGGGGTCGGCGACCCCGGCGAAGCCGTCGACCCGGCCGGTGACGGAGGCGACGCCGTCCAGGGCTCGGATCTTCTCCAGGGTGGCCTCGCCGACGGCGGGGGTCTCCTTGTCGCGCTGGTCGGCCTGGGTGGTGACCGCGACGGCGATGTCGTCGTAGCTCTTGGCCGACTGGTTGCGGAAGGCGTTGCCGAGGGTGTCGGTGAAGACCAGGGTGCCGGAGACGAAGGCCACGCCGAGCATCACGGCGAGGATCGTCATCAGCAGTCTGGCCTTGTGCGCGAGCACGTTGCGCAGGGCGGTACGGAACATGTCAGTCAGTCCTGGGTGTCTGCCGGCCCGGGGAGCCAGGAGCCGGAGTAAGGGGTACGAAGCGCCGGTACGGGCCGGCTCAGCTGGTGCGGCCCTTGGCGTCGAACGCCTTCATCCGGTCCAGCACCCCGTCGGCCGTGGGCTGGATCATCTGGTCGACGATCGCCCCGTCCGCCAGGAAGATGACGCGGTCCGCGTAGGAGGCGGCGACCGGGTCGTGGGTCACCATCACCACGGTCTGGCCCAGTTCGCGCACGGAGTTGCGGAGGAAGCCCAGGACCTCGGCGCCGGAGCGGGAGTCGAGGTTGCCGGTCGGTTCGTCCCCGAAGATGATCTCGGGCTGCGAGGCCAGGGCGCGGGCCACCGCCACGCGCTGCTGCTGGCCGCCGGAGAGCTCGGTGGGGCGGTGCTTCAGCCGGTCGGAGAGGCCCACCATGTCGATGACCCGGTGCAGCCACTCCTGGTTCGGCTTGCGGCCCGCGATGTCCATCGGGAGCGTGATGTTCTCCAGGGCGGTGAGCGTCGGCAGCAGGTTGAACGCCTGGAAGATGAAGCCGATCTTGTCCCGGCGCAGCTGCGTGAGCTGCTTGTCCTTGAGCGAGCCCAGCTCCGTCTCGCCGATGCGCACCGAACCGCTGCTGAAGCTGTCGAGGCCGGCCACGCAGTGCATCAGCGTGGACTTGCCGGAGCCCGACGGGCCCATGATCGCGGTGAACTCGCCCTGCGGGAAGTCCACGGTGACCCGGTCGAGAGCGGTCACCCGGGTCTCGCCCTCGCCGTAGACCTTGGACAGTTCCGTGGCGCGGGCGGCCACCGCGGTGGCGCGGTGAGCGGTGGACATGGTGGTCACAGCAGACTCCAGGGTGGGGTGCGTACGGGACGGAGCCCGCCCGGCGGCCCGCCGCGTCGGCGTGGGCCCCGGGTCAGGGGTACCGCTCCATCGTCTCCGCCGGACGGCCCCCGGTCGTCACTCCCGGTGCCCGTTCCCGGGGCCCTCTTGAGTCGCATGATCCACCCGCCGGCGTCCTCCTCGGGTATGACACCCGCCTTCGCGCGGCCTAGGGAGCGTGCCTAGGTGCCCCCGTCGACCCCCGCGGCACCAAGCGGGCCGTCCGGTCCTCGTACCCTTCCGCGCCACCGTCCGTGACCAGGGACAGCAGGGTCCGGGCCGCGAGGCTCCCGTACGCCGGGATGTCGCGGCTCAGCGCGGTCAGCGGGGGCCGGACGACCCGGGAGAGCTGGGAGTCGTCCCAGGCGACGAGCGAGAGGTCGCCCGGCACGTCGAGCCCCATCTCCTGGGCGACCGACAGCCCGGCGACGGCCATGATGTCGTTGTCGTACACGATCGCGGTGGGCCGCCCGGGCGAGCTCACCAGGCGGCGCGTGGCGTGCGCCCCGTCGTCCCCCGAGTAGCCCGTGTGCACGACGACCGGCTCGCCGAGCCCCAGTTCGGCGCAGACCTCGCGCTGGGCCCGGTCGCGCAGGGCGGTGTGGTTCAGTTCCGGCATCCCGGCGACCCGGGCGACCGAGCGGTGGCCGAGGGCGGCGAGATACGCGAAGGTGTCGCGGACCGCCGCCGCGTCGTCGGACCACACGGCGGGCAGCGGACCGGCCGCCGAGGGGTGGCCGATCGCCACGGCGGGCAGGCCGAGTCCGGCGACGCCCTCGATACGGGGGTCGGCGCCGCGCAGGTCGGTGAGGAAGACGCCGTCCACCCGGCCCTCGCCCCACCAGCGGCGGTAGACCTCCAGCTCCTGGGCCGGGTCCGTGACGACCTGGAGGAGCAGGGCGCAGCCGCGCGGCGAGAGCTCGGACTCGATGCCGCTGATCAGCTCCATGAAGAACGGCTCCACGCCGAGCAGCCGGGCGGGCCGGCACAGCGCGAGGCCCACCGCGTCGGCCCTGGCCCGGGTGAGGGCGCGGGCCGCGCTGTTGGGGCGCCAGCCGATCTCCTGCGCGATGGCCTTGATGGCGGACCGGGTCGCGGGGGAGACGCCCGGCCGGTCGTTCAGCGCGTAGGACACGGCGACCTTGGACACCCCGGCGCGGGCCGCGATGTCGGCGATCGTGGGGCGGTGCTTGGGCATGTGACCTCGCTTAACCGGTTCGTGCAGCGTGCGCATCCTAGCCGCTTCGAAGGGTGCGCACGGCGCTCTTCACCGGCCGTCGTCGCTCAACTCGCCTGTGCCGTAAAGGAAATGGGAGCGCTCCCGCACCCTTGACAGGGGCATGAGGTGGCCTTAACTTCACGGCACTTACCCGGTTCAGTAACTCCGCTCGGCAGGGACGGCGGGGAGAAGGAGGGACGATGGGCACGGGATTCCGGGGACGGATCGCGGCCACGCTCGCCGTGATCGCACTCGCCGCCACCGCGTGCACGGGGGGCGGCTCTTCGGGCGGCTCGGGCGGTACCGGCGGTGGGGGCGGCGGCGCTCTTCCCCGTAACGAGACGCTCTACACCACCGGCACCCAGTGGGGGCCGCCCGCCAACTACAACCCGCTGCACAACTGGGACCACGCCACCGGCACCAAGGGCCTCGTCTACGAGACCCTGTTCCACTTCGACCCCAACGCGGGCAAGCTCACGCCCTGGCTCGCCGAGTCCGGCAGCTGGACCGGGGACAAGACCTACGAGGTGAAGCTGCGCCCCGGCATCAAGTGGTCCGACGGCAAGCCCCTCACCGCGAAGGACGTCGCCTACTCCTACGGGATCGGGAAGATCGAGGCGTCCGCCTTCCACAGCCTGTGGAGCTGGCTCTCCGGCGCCGAGGCGGTGGACGCGACCACGGTCCGCTTCACCTTCAAGGAGGCCCGCTACCAGGAGTGGGACTTCACGCTCTACGGGCAGCCCGTCGTTCCCGAACACATCTGGAGCAAACGCTCCGAGAAGGAGGTCCTGGACGGCGTCAACGACAAGCCCGTCGGCACCGGCGCGTACACCCTCAAGAGCCACACCCAGGACCGCGTCGTCTGGCAGCGGCGCGACGACTGGTGGGGTGTGAAGGCCCTGTCCATGAAGCCAGCGCCCCGCTACATCGTGGACGTGTCCAACCCCAGCAACGAGGTCGTCATCGGCCAGCTCGGCCAGAACCAGCTGGACCTGAGCAACAACTTCCTGCCAGGCGCCGCCTCCCTGGTCAAGAGCAAGAAGGTCGTCTCGTACTACGACGAGCCGCCCTACATGCTCTCCGCCAACACCGCCTGGCTGGTGCCCAACACCACCAAGAAGCCGATGGACGACGCCGCCTTCCGTCGCGCGCTCGCCGCCTCCGTCGACACCGGGAAGATCGTCAAGGGCGTCTACGGGGGCCTGGTCAAGGGTGCCGACCCGACCGGGCTGCTCCCGCAGTGGGACAAGTACATCGACAAGGGCCTCGTCGCGAGCGAGGGCTTCACCTTCGACACCGCCAAGGCCAAGCAGATCCTCGCGGACGCCGGCTACAAGGACACCGACGGCGACGGCCTGGTGGAGAACAAGGACGGCTCGAAGCTCAGCCTGAAGCTGGCCGTGCCCACCGGCTGGACCGACTGGATGGAGGCCGCGAAGGTCATCGCCTCGTCCGCCAAGGCCGCCGGAATCAAGATCACCACCGAGTTCCCCGACGCCAACGCCCTCAACGAACAGCGCGGCAAGGGCAACTTCGACCTCGTCGTCAACAACGAGCGCCAGCTCTCCAGCACCCCGTGGACGTACTACGAGTACATGTTCCAGCTGCCCGTCCAGAAGCAGCAGAACACCGTCAACTTCGGCCGCTACGAGAACGAGGACGCCTGGAAGCTCGTCCAGCAGCTCGGTGCGGTGAAGACCGACGACACCGAGGGCATGAAGAAGGTCATCTCCAAGATCCAGGACATCCAGCTGAAGGAGATGCCCGTCATCCCCCTCTGGTACAACGGCCTGTGGGCCCAGTCCACCACCGGCACCTGGACCAACTGGCCCTCGGACGCGCCCGGAGCGCCCAAGTACGCCCCCGCGATGTGGCGCAACTGGCTGGAGATGGGCGGCTTTGAAGCGCTCACACAGCTGAAGCCCGCCAAGTGACACGGCAGTTCTGAGAGCGGCCGGTCCCCGGGGCTCTTCCCCCGGCCGGCCCCTCCCAATCCACGACCGCCCCGCCGTGCGCGCCGACCTGACCGCCGACCGCACGGCGGGGCTCTCTCCGGGGAGCCCTCTTGCGCCGCTACTTCGCCCGCAAACTACTCATCTACGCGCTGACCTTCGTCGTCGCCGTCACCGTCAACTGGATGATCCCGCGCTTCATGCCCGGCGACCCGGTCGCCGCCATGGTGGCCCGGGCCAGGGTCTCGCAGCCCGAGGCCGTCGAGGCCATGCGCGCCTACTACAACAACCTCTTCGGCTTCGACGAGCCCGTCTGGCAGCAGTACCTGCACTTCTGGAGCGCCCTCCTCCGGGGCGACTTCGGCCTCTCCATCTGGGTGTTCCCCAAACCCGTCGCCGACGTCCTGCTCGACGCACTCCCGTACACGCTCGGACTGATGATCCCGGCCGTCCTGCTCAGCTGGTTCGTCGGCAACTGGGCCGGGGCGCTCGCCGCCCGCCGCAAGGTGCTCGACAACACCGTGCTCCCGGCCGGCTATCTGCTCACCGCCATGCCCTACATGTGGATCGCCGTCATCCTCGCCTGGGCGCTCGGCTCCAAGGCGGGCTGGTTCCCGCTCTCCGGCGGCTACAGCCTCGACATCCAGCCCACCTGGTCCTTCGCCTTCGCGGCGGACCTGTTCCAGCACTGGGTGCTGCCGTTCCTGTCGCTCTTCCTCGTCGCGCTCGGCGGCTGGGCCATCGGCATGCGCAACATGATCATCTACGAGCTGGAGTCGGACTACTCCAATTACCTCTCGGCCCTCGGCGCACCCCAGCGCCTCATCCGCCGCTACGCCTTCCGCAACGCCGTCCTGCCCCAGATCACCGGACTCGCCCTCCAACTGGGCGTCCTGGTCGCCGGAGCGCTCGTCACCGAGATCGTCTTCGCGTACCCCGGCCTCGGCTCGCTCATTCTCGCCGCGATCCAGAACCAGGACTTCTTCCTGCTCCAGGGCGCGTTCCTGTTCATCGTCATCGGCGTCCTGATCGCCAACTTCCTCATCGACATCGTGTACGTCGTGGTCGACCCCCGTACCCGTACCGGCATGGCAGGAGGCCAGTCATGAGCACCGTGCCCGAACCGGCCACCGAGCCCGCCGCGCCCTCCGTCCCCGCCGCCCGGCCCGGCCGCGAGACCCTGCACTACGCCGTCCGCAACCCGAAGCTGCTCATCGGGTTCACCGTCGTCGTGCTGCTCCTGCTCGTCGGGATCATCGGCCCGCCGCTCCTCGACAACGCCGACCCCAACGAATACGTCGGCCCGCAGGCCGCCCCGCCCGACTCCACGTACTGGATGGGTACCACCACCTTCGGGCAGGACGTCTACGCGCAGTTCGTGCACGGGCTGCGCTCGACGTTCCTGGTCGGCGTCGTCGGCGGGGCCATCGCCGCCGTCATCGCCATGCTCGTCGGCTTCCTGGCCGGCTACCGAGGGGGTGCCGTGGACGAGATCCTCAACATGCTCACCAACGTCGTCCTGGTGCTGCCCGCGCTCGCCGTCCTGCTCATCATCAACGCGTACCTCGGGGTCCGCTCGGTGCCCGTGCAGGGCCTGTTCATCGGGCTCACCTCCTGGCCGTGGGCGGCCCGGGCCATCCGCGCGCAGACCTTCTCGCTGCGCACCCGCGAGTTCGTGGACCTCGCCCGGCTCAGCGGCAGCGGCACCTGGCGGATCATCTTCCGCGAGATCGCGCCCAACATGAGCTCGTACCTCTTCATGATGTTCATCCTGCTGTTCGGCGGCTCGGTCCTGATCGCCTCCTCGCTCGACTTCATCGGGCTCGGCCCCACCGAGGGCGTCTCGCTCGGGCTGATGCTCCAGAGCGCCCAGCAGTGGAGCGCCCTCCAACTCGGCATGTGGTGGTGGTTCGTTCCGCCCGGCGCCGGGATCACCGCGATCGTCGGAGCGCTGTACGTCGCCAACGTCGGCCTCGACGAGGTCTTCAACCCCAAGCTGCGGGAGGCCTGACCATGACCGCGACCGCTCCCAGGGAGGTCTGAGCGCATGACCCTGACCGTGACCGACCTCCGGGTCCACTACCGCACCCTGCGCGGTGAGGTGCGGGCCCTGGACGGCGTCTCCTTCGACCTCGCCGACGGGGAGATCCTGGGCCTCGCCGGCGAGTCCGGCTGCGGCAAGAGCACGCTCGGCAAGTCGCTGATCCGCCTCGACGGCCGGATGCGGCACGCGGGCGGCACCGTCACGCTGGACGGCGACGACGTGCCCGTGGCCGACGACCGGGCGATGAACGCCTTCCGCTTCCACCGGATCTCGCTCGTCCCGCAGTACTCCATGAGCGCCCTCAACCCGACCCGCCGCATCGGCCGCATGATCCGCGAGCTGCTCGCCTCGCGCGGGGCGAGCGTGGACACCGCCGAACTGCACCGCAGGCTCGACCTGGTGGGCCTGGACCACGACGTCCTGGACCGCTACCCGATCGAGCTGTCCGGCGGGATGAAACAGCGCACCGTCATGGTGATCTCCACCCTGCTCGACCCGTCCGTCCTCATCGCCGACGAGGTCACCTCCGCGCTCGACGTCTCCACCCAGCGCGCCGTCGTCGGCGCGCTCACCGGACTGCGCGACAAGGGCCTGGTCACCAGCATGATCTTCGTGACCCACGACCTCGGGCTCACCTCGCACATCGCGGACTCGATCATGGTCATGTACGCGGGCAAGCTCGCCGAGAAGGCGCCCACGAAGACCCTGACGACCGCGCCCCGCCACCCGTACACCAAGCTCCTGCTCGGCGCGCTCCCGGAGGTCGGGGCCCGGCACGCCGACCGCCCCCTCACGGGCATCGCCGGAGCCCCGCCGTCCCTGCTCAACCCCCCGGCCGGCTGTCGCTTCCGCGACCGCTGCCCCGTCGCGGACGAGCGCTGCGCCGAGGAGCCCCCGGTGATCGAGATCGCCCCCCGCCACTCCGTCGCATGCTGGAAGGCCTGATGCTGACCCTCGACCACGTCACCAAGACCTACCGGGCCGGCGCGTTCGGCGGCGGCTCCGTCACCGCCGTCGACCGGGTCTCCTTCACGGCCGCGCCCGGCGAGGTCGTCTCCCTCATCGGCGAGAGCGGCAGCGGCAAGTCCACCATCGGCCGCATGATCCTCGGCCTCACCGGCGTCAGCTCCGGCACCCTCACCCTGGACGGGCAGCGGGTGCGGCCCGGCAAGGACTTCTACCGCCGCGTCCAGGGCGTCTTCCAGGACCCCTTCTCCTGCTACAACCCCGTCTTCCGCGCCGACCGCGTCTTCGACCTGGTCCGCCGCGCGTACCACCCGGGCGTCCGCGACGCGGAGTGGGCCGACCGCGTCGAGAAGGCGGTACGCGATGTGCGCCTGGACCCCGCACAGGTCCTCGGCCGCTACCCGCACCAGCTCAGCGGCGGCCAGCTGCAACGGCTCCTCATCGCCCGCGCCCTCCTGCTCGACCTGAGCTTCCTGGTCGCCGACGAGATCACCAGCATGCTCGACGCCTCCACCCGCATCGACGTCCTCAACCTCCTCGCCGGGCTCAAGGAACGCGGCCTCGGCGTCCTCTACATCACGCACGACCTCGCGCTCGGCACGTACCTGGCGGAGAAGACGGTGGTGCTGCGCAGGGGCCGGGTGGTCGAACGCGGCGACACCCAGAAGGTGTTCGGCAACCCCCTGCACCCGTACACCCGCACCCTGCTCGCCGCCGTGCCCCGCCTCAACCAGCCCTGGGACCCGCCGGAGCCGGTACGGTCGTGCGCCTTCCACGAGGGGGACGGCGGCTCCTCCGGGGGGTCGGGGGCGGCCACCACCGACCTGTACGAGACCGAGCCGGACCACTTCGTCGCCTGCGCCCAGCTCCCCGACTGCGGAAGGACCCCCGCGTGACCCTTCGCCACCTGCCCCTGCACGACGGCTGGACGCTCCACCCGGCCGGACCCGTGCCCTCCGGGCTCCCCGCGGGAGGCATCCCCGACGGCATCCCCGCCACCGTGCCCGGCTGCGTCCACACGGACCTGCTGGCCGCCGGGCTCATCGAGGATCCGTACCTGGACGACAACGAGACCCGGCTCGGCTGGATCGGACGCACCGACTGGTCGTACCGCACGACCTTCGACTGGGCGCCGGACGGCCACGACCACGCCGCCCTGTGCTTCGACGGCCTCGACACGGTCGCGACGGTCGTACTCAACGGCACCGAGATCGGCCGGACGGCGAATCAGCACCGCTCGTACCGTCTTCCCGTGCGCGATCTTTTGCGCGAGGGCAAGAATTCTCTCGACGTGACTTTCACCGCGCCCTATTCCTACGCCGAGGAACTGCGCGACCGCCTCGGCGACCGCCCCGGCGCCTACGCCGAGCCGTATGCCTTCATCCGCAAGATGGCCTGCAACTTCGGCTGGGACTGGGGCCCGACGCTGGTCACGTCCGGCATCTGGCGCCCGGTCGCCCTGGAGACGTGGAGCGGTCCGCGCATCGCGTCCGTGAAGCTGCTGCCCGACCTGGACCCGGAGGGCGAGCCGTTCCTCACCGCCGAGGTGGAGATCGAGCACGACGGCCTCGAAGCGGTGTCGGGCTTCGTCGGGGTGGTCGGTGCGGGGGCCCTCTTCGTCCTCACTGAGGACGAGCACCGCGTCTCCGTCAGCCTCTCGGTCCCGCAGGCCGAGCCCTGGTGGCCGCACAGCCACGGCGAACAGCCGCTGTACGAGGTGGAGGTCCGCGTCGGCGACCACGTCCGCCACCTCCGCACCGGGTTCCGGGCCGTCACGCTCGAACAGGAGGCGTTCCGCATCTCCGTGAACGGCGAGCCGGTCTTCGTACGCGGGGTGAACTGGATCCCCGAGGACTGCTTCCCGTCCCGCCTGACCCGGCAGCAGCTCTCCGACCGCCTCGACCAGGCCGTCGCCGCCCACGTCAACCTGGTCCGGGTGTGGGGCGGCGGGCTCTACGAGAGCGACGACTTCTACGAACTGTGCGACGAGAAGGGGCTCCTGGTCTGGCAGGACTTCCCGTTCGCCTGCGCCGCCTACCCGGAGGAGCAGCCACTGTGGGACGAGGTGGCGGCCGAGGCGCGCGAGAACGTCGTCCGGCTGGCCCCGCACCCTTCCCTCGTCCTGTGGTGCGGAAACAACGAGAACCTGGAGGGCCACGCCGACTGGGGCTGGCAGAAGGAGCTCGGCGACCGCACATGGGGCCACGGCTACTACCACCGGCTGCTGCCCGGGATCGTCGCCGAGGCCGACCCGACGCGCCCCTACTGGCCGGGCTCGCCGTACTCCGGCAGCCCCGACGCCCACCCGCAGGACCCGGAGCGGGGCACGATCCACATCTGGGACGTGTGGAACCGCGCCGACTACCGGGCGTACGCCGACCGGGTGCCGCGCTTCGTCGCGGAGTTCGGCTTCCAGGGCCCGCCCGCGTATGCCACACTCCGCCGCGCGGTCAGCGGCCCGCTCACCCCCGACGCCCCGCTCCTGGCCCACCACCAGAAGGCCGACGACGGCGACGCGAAGCTGCTGCGCGGCCTGGGCGACCATCTGCCGCAGCCCGGAGAGGACTTCGACGACTGGCACTGGCTCACCCAGCTCAACCAGGCCCGCGCCGTCGCGTTCGGCATCCGCCACTTCCGCTCCCACGCCCCGTACTGCATGGGCACCATCGTCTGGCAGCTCAACGACTGCTGGCCGGTCGTCTCCTGGTCGGCCGTCGACGGCGACGGCCGCCGCAAGCCGCTCTGGCACGCGCTGCGTTCGGTGTACGAGGACCACCTGATCGCCGTCCGCGACGGCTCCGTCCACGTGGTCAACGACACGCCGGCCCCTTGGGCGGGCACCCTCCGCCTGACCCGGCACGCCCTGGACGGCACGGTCCTGGCGGAGGAGGCCCTGCCGGTGGCCACGGCCGCCCGCGCCACGACGAGCGTCCCGCTGCCCGCCGCGCTCGCGACACCGGCCGACCCGGCCCGCGAACTCCTCGTCGCCCGCCTGGACGACACCAGGACCCTGCACTTCTACGAGGAGGACCCCGCGCTCGCCCTGCCGCCGGCGCGCTACGGGGTGACGGTGACGGAGGAGGACGCCGGGACGTACCGCGTCGAGATCACGGCGGAGACCCTTCTCCGGGACCTCTGCCTCTTCCCCGACCGCCTCCACCCGGACGCCGAGGCCGACACCATGCTCGTCACGCTCCTGCCCGGCGAGAGCACCACGATCCGGGTCACGGGCGCGGTGCTGGAGGACCCCTCCGCGCTGGCGACCCGCCCGGTGCTGCGGTGCGTGAACGACCTGATCGCGACCTAAAATCAGCCACGAGGTGGCGCGCCCCTGGCGATCGGTGGCGCGCCCCTGGCGAATCGACTGTGTCGGTGCGGCGACTTTCCGTCAATTCGCCCGGCACCCCCGCACTGCCGCCATCTTGCCCGGGCATGTGGGTATGCCCCCGACGTGCGCTGACGGGGACTCAAGAGATCGATAAATAAGACAACATCGAGCCACTGTTCGGCTGATCACCCCGAGCCCCCCGGATAGGGTCATGTGCCAACGCGGAGCCGCGCGCCAAGCCCGGATGGTGGAATGCAGACACGGCGAGCTTAAACCTCGCTGCCCCTCGGGGGCGTACCGGTTCAAGTCCGGTTCCGGGCACCATCGCGTACCAGGTCCCGAGCCATCAGGTACCCGGAACGATCACCTCGAACCGTGCGGATCCGAGTGAACCCCGCCTCGTCCAGGAGCTTCGTCCACACGTGCTCCCGAAGCACCCACGACGGGGCGACCGGGCTGCGGCGCGGGAGCGAGGACACGGCGCCCGGCGACGAGGCATGGTGGCGCCGCCACCGGGAAAGGGTGGAGAGCGCGGCCCGGGAGGCGGCCGGTCGGTCCGCCGGGTGAGCCTGTCCCCCCGGGGAGGTGAGCGGACGCACCCGCTCCCTCACCGCGCAGGGCCGGTGCCCGGGGAAAGATCCTCCTTCGGCACTAGGCGGATAGCTTTGCCTACCCATTACTCTTGTGGGAAGGCCACGCTGGGTGGCCATGGAGGAGTGAGATGAGGAGCAGCAACCCGGTCTTCTCGCGACGGGGCTTCAGCCGCGACAACGGTTACGCGGGCTTCAACGCGGCGCCGCAGGCCGGGGCCCCCGCAGCGGGTGCCAACCCGTACGCGCAGGGCACCGCACCGAACCCGTACGCGACCAACCCCTACGCCCCCACGGGCGCCCCCGCGCCCGCCCGTACCGGCGCGATGACGATCGACGACGTCGTCACCCGCACGGCGATGACGCTGGGCACGGTCGTGCTCACCGCCGCGCTCGCCTGGGCGCTCCTGCCAGTCGACGAGGCGAACCTCGGCAAGTCGTACGGCATCGCCTTCGGCGCCGCGATCATCGGGTTCGTGCTGTCGATGGTCCAGTCTTTCAAGCGCAAGCCCGTACCCGCGCTGATTCTCGCGTACGCCGCCTTCGAGGGTGTCTTCCTCGGCGTCATCTCCAGCGCGGTCAGCACGTACATCGGGCCCGGCGTCGTGATGCAGGCGGTGATGGGCACCATGTGTGTCTTCGCCGGTGTGCTGTTCGCGTACAAGATGGGCTGGATCCGCGTCACCCGCCGCTTCTACGGCTTCGTGATGGCCGCCGCCATGGGCTTCCTGCTCCTGATGGTCGTCAACCTGCTGTTCGCCGCCTTCGCCGGCGGTGACGGCCTCGGCTTCCGCAGCGGTGGCCTGGGCATCCTCTTCGGCGTCGTCGGCATCATCCTCGGCGCCTGCTTCCTGGCCCTCGACTTCAAGCAGGTCGAGGACGGCATCGCGTACGGCGCTCCGCGCGAGGAGTCCTGGCTGGCCGCCTTCGGTCTGACCGTGACCCTGGTCTGGATCTACATGGAGATGCTGCGCCTGCTCTCCATCCTCAGCGGCGACGACTGATCGCCCCCGGCGCACGCGGAAGCGGCCCGCGGTCTCCCTCCGGAGGCCGCGGGCCGCTTCCGTGTGTACGGCGATAGGGTCGCGGGGTGCTCGATACCACCCCCCTGATCATCGCCGTGGACCGATTCGCCGACCGGCTGCGTGCCGCCCCGCAGAGCAGGCTCCAGCGGGGAGCGGCGGCCCAGGGCCTCGCCGCCGCGCGCGAGCTGTCGGCGCGGGCCCAGCGTGCCGAGGAGCCCGGCCGGGAGCCCAGGGGCATGCCGGACGCCGGGGTGTTCGCCGTCGGCGACCAGCTCGCCGTCGCCGGCCGGGACCTGGCCGTGGCACTGGAAACGGCCCCGTCCGAAGAGCTGGACGAGGCCGTGCGATGCGTCGAGGAAGCGGCCGCGCGGGCCTTCGCGTAGGCCGCGCGGCGTGCAGGGAGGCGGCAGCCTCCCCGTAGAACCGGGGACCGACGTCGGTGCGGGCTCAGAAGCTCGCTATGACGCGGTCGGCGAGTATGTACACGTTCTCCCTGCCGCACGAGAACGTCAGCGCGTACGCCCCCGAGACTCCGGAGCCGCCCAGCAGTACCGGGTGCTCGCCGGCGCGCAGCGACTCGGCCAGGCGCTCGGCCGTCTCGCGGTGGCCGGGGGTCATACAGAGCGTCGTACCGTCGGCGAACACGTACACGTCGAGCGTGCCGAGCGGGCCCGGGCGCACGTCGGACAGCTCGGTGCGGCTGTCCGCCAGCTCCTCCAGGCGGTTCACCGTGCGCTCGTGGTCGGTGACGACGGGCGTCTGCACGGGGACGAAGTCGGGGTGCGAGGGGTGGCGGCGGCGGGCCGCGGCCAGCTCGGGGGAGTCCTCGGCGAACTCGGTCTCCGGCAGCTCCGCGAGCTCGGTCAGCTCGTCCAGGGCCTCGGCCGCGTCGAGGTCCATCGACTCCAGACCGGCGAAGTCGCTCTGGCGCGGCATGAAGAACGGGGCGTCCTCGCCGAGACCGGCCAGCCCGCCCAGCAGGGACGGGGCGTCGGCGGCGTCGCGCGCCTCCTGCGAGGCCCAGAACGCGCGGGCCTCGGCCAGCTCCCGCTCGCGCTCCTCGGCCAGCGCCTCGGCGACGGCCGCGCGTATTTCTTCGGCGGAAGTGGTGTCGTTGCGGGTCTGAGGGGGTACAGCGGCTATACGGGCGTGACCGTCGGCCAGCTCCTTCCGGAGCGCCGAGACCTGCCTGCGCAGCCCGTGAGCGGCGTGCAGAGCAGCGGCGCCCACAGCCGTGGCAGCGGCGGTGGTCAGCAACAGGGCAATAGGCATGGCGCTCACTGACATACTCCCGGTTTCAATCGATCCCCCGACTTCCTACATCAGCTTGTGCCCTGACGGCACCATGTGTCAGTGCATTACGTCACGAAATGGACAGGACTTTGGGCCCTGTGTAAACGGCTGTTGTAGGTGTGACCTGCGCAAACGACTCTCCCCCAGGAGATAGATCACATCCTGGGGGAGATTCGGTCACGGTCGGGGCTCGGTGGCCCGCAGGGGCCCGAAACCCGTTCTGATCAGCTCAGACGCTCGATGACCATGGCCATGCCCTGGCCGCCGCCGACGCACATGGTCTCCAGACCGAACTGCTTGTCGTGGAACTGGAGGCTGTTGATCAGCGTGCCGGTGATGCGCGCGCCGGTCATGCCGAAGGGGTGGCCGACGGCGATGGCGCCACCGTTGACGTTGACCTTCTCCAGCGGCAGGCCGAGGTCGCGGTAGGACGGGATGACCTGGGCGGCGAAGGCCTCGTTGATCTCGGCGAGGTCGATGTCGCCGACGGTCAGCCCGGCCCGCTTCAGCGCCTGCTTGCTCGCCTCGACCGGGCCGTAGCCCATGATCTCGGGGGAGAGGCCGGAGACGCCGGTGGAGACGATCCGGGCGAGCGGGGTCAGGCCCAGCTCGCGCGCCTTGGTGTCGGACATGATCACGAGCGCGGCGGCGCCGTCGTTGAGCGGGCAGCAGTTGCCCGCCGTGACCAGGCCGTCCGGGCGGAAGACCGGCTTCAGGCCCTGGACGCCCTCCAGGGTGACGCCCGCGCGCGGGCCGTCGTCCTTGGCGACGACCGTGCCGTCCGGCGTGGTCACCGGGGTGATCTCGCGCTCCCAGAAGCCGTTCTTCAGGGCCTCCTCGGCGAGGTTCTGCGACCGTACGCCGAACTCGTCCATGTCCTGACGCGTCACGCCCTTGAGCCGGGCCAGGTTCTCCGCGGTCTGGCCCATCGAGATGTAGGCGTCCGGGACCAGGCCGTCCTCGCGCGGGTCGTGCCAGCTCGCACCGGACTCCTCGGCGCGGGCCGCGGTACGGGCCTCGGCCTCCGCGAAGAGCGGGTTGTGCGTGTCCGGCAGGCTGTCCGAGTTGCCCTTGGCGAAGCGGGACACCATCTCCACACCGGCCGAGATGAAGACGTCGCCCTCACCGGCCTTGATGGCGTGCAGGGCCATGCGGCTGGTCTGGAGCGAGGACGAGCAGTAGCGGGTGACCGTACAGCCGGGAAGGTGGTCCATTCCCATCTGCACGGCGATGATGCGGCCCAGGTTGTTGCCCTGCTCGCCGCCGGGCAGACCGCAGCCGAGCATCAGGTCGTCGATGTCCTTCGGGTCCAGCTCGGGGACCTTGGCCAGCGCGGTCTGGATGATCGTCGCGGTCAGGTCGTCTGCGCGCAGGTCCTTGAGCGAACCCTTGAAGGCCCGGCCGATGGGCGAACGGGCGGCAGAGACGATCACGGCTTCGGGCATCACGCGGCTCCATGGGGGCTGAGGGCGGACAGGCTGCCTGAGGGATCCGGCAGACCCGGCGGTACGGCACGACTGCTCTGGAAATTACCCGGACGTAGCGCCCGGGTCACCCGACCCGGCATGTGATGCGGGCCTCTTTTCTAAGCGAGCGCTCAGTCAATGGTCCCCTTTCCGGGGCGCCCGCTCGGCCGGCGGACCCACGCGTGCCTCGGTGAACCGTTCGCGTCCGTGTCCGGCCAGTGGTCGAGGCGCGTCGAGCCGCCGGGCTCCGGGTGCGGGTGCGGGTGCGGATGCGGCTCCGTGGCGGCGGGCAGACGCCGCCGCCTGCGGTGCTTGAGCAGAGCCCAGGGCGCCCGGGCCCCCGTGACCTCCGTACCGGCCTCCTTGGCCGCCTGGGAGGCCGCCTTGGCCACCGGCAGCATGTCCTCGCGCCGGGCGCCGTCCAGCCGGTCGGACTCCGGCCACAGGCCGAGCACCGCGCACAGCGTCGGCAGCACCGCCATGGACGCGGTCGCGTACCCCTCGGCCGACGGGTGGTAGTTGTCCGGGCCGAACAGCTCCCGCGGGTTCTCCTCGAACTCCGGGCCCAGCAGGTCCCCCAGCGACACCGTGCGCCCGCCCTGCTCCACCGTGCCGATCGTCTGCGCCGCCGCCAACTGCCGGCTCACCCGCCGGGCCAGCCAGCGCAGCGGCTGGTACACCGGCTCGATCGTGCCCAGGTCCGGACAGGTCCCGACGACGACCTCCGCCCCGGCCGTCCGCAGCCTGCGCACCGCCGTCGTCAGACAGCGCACCGACTGGGTCGCGGGCATCCGGTGCGTCACATCGTTCGCCCCGATCATGATCACGCACACGTCCGGCGTCCGCGCCGGGTCCGCGAGCAGCAGCGAGACCTGCCGCTCCAGATCGTCGGACCGGGCACCCGGCAGCGCGACGTTGCGCAGATCCACCGGCCGCTCGGACACCGCAGCGAGCCCCGAGGCCAGCAGCGCCCCCGGCGTCTGCCCGGCCCGCCGCACCCCCTGCCCGGCCGCCGTGGAGTCCCCGAGCAGCCCGAGGCGCAAGGGCTCCGCCGGGCCCGTGAACGCCACTCCGTACCGTCCGTCCGCGCTCGGCGGGACCGGGGCGGTACCGCCGCCCACCTGCCGCTTCGCCAGTTGGACCTCCGCCAGCAGGACGCCCACCGCCGCGGCGCCCAGCAGCCCGATGCTGCCCCCGCCGTAGGCCGCGCCCGCCGCGATCCGCCGTGCCACTCTCGCCGTCGACACAGTCCGGTCCACCTCCTCGTCCCACGTACCGCAGTAGAGCCGTACACAGAGCTACCTGCCCGCTACCAACCGTCGTTCAATCGCGCCGCCCAATCTCGCGCCCGTACGCATACGCTTGCCGCACCATCTCGGAGACCCCGGAGTACACGGTGCAATTCCACGATTCGATGATCAGCCTCGTAGGCAATACCCCGCTGGTGAGGCTGCGCAGTGTCACGGCCGGCATCCAGGCGACGGTCCTGGCCAAGGTCGAGTACTTCAACCCCGGCGGGTCGGTCAAGGACCGCATCGCCCTGCGCATGATCGAGGCCGCAGAACAGAGCGGCGAGCTGAAGCCCGGCGGCACGATCGTCGAACCGACGAGCGGCAACACGGGCGTGGGCCTGGCGATCGTCGCGCAGCAGAAGGGCTACAAGTGCGTCTTCGTCTGCCCGGACAAGGTGTCCACGGACAAGATCAACGTACTGCGCGCCTACGGAGCCGAGGTCGTCGTCTGCCCCACGGCGGTCGACCCCGAGCACCCCGACTCGTACTACAACGTCTCCGACCGGCTGGTCCGTGAGACGCCGGGTGCCTGGAAGCCCGACCAGTACTCCAACCCGAACAACCCGCGCTCGCACTACGAGACCACCGGTCCCGAGCTGTGGGAGCAGACGGAGGGGAAGATCACCCACTTCGTGGCGGGCGTCGGCACCGGCGGCACGATCAGCGGCACCGGCCGCTATCTGAAGGAGGCCAGCGGCGGCAGCGTCAAGGTCGTCGGCGCCGACCCGGAGGGCTCGGTCTACTCCGGCGGTTCCGGCCGCCCGTATCTCGTGGAGGGCGTCGGCGAGGACTTCTGGCCCTCCGCGTACGACCGTGAGGTCACCGACGAGATCGTCGCCGTGTCCGACAAGGACTCCTTCCAGATGACCCGCCGGCTCGCCAAGGAGGAGGGGCTGCTCGTCGGCGGCTCCTGCGGCATGGCGGTCGTGGGTGCCCTGGAGGTCGCGAAGCGGCTCGGGCCCGAGGACGTCGTCGTGGTGCTGCTCCCGGACAGCGGCCGCGGCTACCTGTCGAAGATCTTCAACGACGAGTGGATGGCCGACTACGGCTTCCTTGAGGACACCGGGCCCTCGGCGCGGGTCGCGGACGTCCTGAACCACAAGGAGGGGCCCATCCCCACCCTCGTCCACATGCACCCGGAGGAGACGGTCGGCGAGGCGATCGACGTCCTGCGCGAGTACGGCGTCTCGCAGATGCCGATCGTGAAGCCGGGCGCGGGCCACCCGGACGTGATGGCCGCCGAGGTCATCGGCTCGGTCGTGGAGCGCGAGCTGCTGAACGCGCTGTTCGCCCAGCGCGCCTCGCTCAGCGACCCGCTGGAGAAGCACATGTCGGCCCCGCTGCCGCAGGTCGGCTCGGGCGAGCCGGTCGAGGACCTGATGGCGGTGCTCGGCGGCGCGGGCGCGGCGGACGCGGCGATCGTGCTGGTGGAGGGCAAGCCGAAGGGCGTCGTCAGCCGCCAGGACCTGCTGGCGTACCTGGCGAAGGACGCCCCGGCCACCGCGAAGTAGGCACGTGGACGCGCGTTTCGCGAAAACGGTACGTGCGCGTCACGTGGGCGCAGCACCGGCTTAACACGGCTCGGGCACATTAGTGGATGTCGGCAGGGAAACCCGCCGGCACCGGAACGGCGACAACGGATTACGGAGCGGCTCCCGGACCTCCACCGTCGCCCGGACGCGTCACCCGGCCCTGACCCGGACCGCGTCCCTCGCGGGGACCGCTGTCGTCCCGGCCCCTGGGAAACCGGGGGTGCGGCGGTCCCCGCGATTACCGTTCTACGCGCGCAGCTCGGGCGCGTTCTCACCGGCGGCCCAGCTCCCCAACAGCGCGACGCGCTCCGCGGTCTCCGAGCCCGGTTCCGGGGTGTAGACGACCAGCGAGAGATCCGGCTCACCTGGCACCGCCAGCGTCTCGTACGGCAGTGTCAGCGCGCCCACCACGGGGTGGGCCATCCGCTTCACGCCGTACGTCTTCGCCTTCACCTGATGGTCCGCCCACAAACGCCGGAAGTCCTCGCTCTTCAGCGACAACTCGCCCACCAGCGCCGCGAGCTCCTTGTCGTCCGGGTGCAGCCCCGCGTCCAGCCTCAGATACGCGACCGTCTCCGCCGCCACCGCCGGCCAGTCCGGGTACAGCTCGCGCGCCCCCGGGGCCAGGAACGCCTGGCGCGGCATGTTCCGCTCGGCGGCCGGCATCCGGGAGAAGCCGGAGAGTGCGTCCCCCAGCGCGTTCCACGCCAGCACGTCCATCCGGCGGCCCAGCACGAACGCGGGCGCCCGGTCGAACATGTCGAGCAGCAGCCGCAGCCCCGGGCGCACCCGGCGCACCGAGGGGTCCGGCGCCTTGCGGGCGGGCGCCTTCCGGGCCTTGGGGCGCGCCACCGTCCGCAGATACGCGTGCTCCGTCTCGTCGAGCCGGAGCACCCGGGCTATCGCGTCGAGCACCGCGTCCGAGACGCTGGGGCCGCGCCCCTGCTCCAGCCGGATGTAGTAGTCGACGCTCACCCCGGCGAGCTGCGCCACCTCCTCGCGCCGCAGCCCCGGCACCCGCCTGCGGCCGTACGAGTTGAGCCCCACGTCCTCCGGGCTGATGCGGGCACGCCGTGAGCGTAGGAAGTCACCGAGTTCGCCGTCCATGCCCCGATCGTAGGAGAACGGTTTCCGCGCAGCCTGGTACTGGCAGACCCAGGAACAACGCATCCCTGGGTGGGCGGCGCGGAGCGGCGCAGTGTGGTGCCCGAGCCCGAACACCGGACGCCAACACCAGGGAGCACCCCATGCCGTACGAGAACCTCGCCGACCGCACCGCCGTCATCACCGGAGCCGCCAGCGGCATGGGCGCGGCGACCGCCCGGCTGCTCGCCGCGCAGGGTGTACGGGTGGCACTGCTGGCCCGCCGCGCGGAGCGGCTGGAGGAGCTGGCCGCGAAGATCACCGCGGACGGCGGGCAGGCCCTCGCCATCGCCGCCGACGTCACCGACCAGGCGTCCGTGGACGCGGCGGCGGACCGGGTGCACGCCGCGTTCGGCCCGGTGGACCTGGTCGTCAACGCGGCCGGGGTGATGCTGCCGAACCCCGTGGACGCGGGGCGCGCCGACGAGTGGCAGCGGATGCTCGACACCAACGTGTCCGGTGCGCTGCGCGTCATCCGGGCCTTCACCGCGGACCTGGTGGCGGCCGCCGCCGAGGGCCGCACCGCCGACCTGGTCAACATCTCCTCGATCGGCGCGCACATCACGTTCCCCAACTACGCGGTCTACGGCGCCACGAAGGCCGCGCTCACCTATCTGTCGGCCTCGCTGCGCACCGAACTCGGCCCGCGTGACGTGCGCGTCACCAACATCGAGCCCGGCCTCACCGACTCGGAGCTGGCCGGGCACGTCGACAACGCGGAGCTCAGCGGGCAGCTGGACGGCATGTTCGAGGCGCTGGGCGGCCTCTCGTCCGAGGAGATCGCCGACCTCATCGCGTACACCACGAGCCGCGCGCGCCACATCAACCTGCGTCAGCTGGTCGTGCTGCCGACCCGTCAGGCGTGAGGCTCAGTCCTCCCAGTCGGAGGCCGTCCGCCGCTCCTCGCGGCCCCGGAACAGCCGTCTGCCGTGGCCGGCCTGGAAGGCGTTGACGCCGACGATCCCGAGCCAGGCCACGACGAGCCCGCCGATGCCGGCGTTCGCGGCGCCGATCGCGGACAGCGGGACGGCCAGGACCAGGGAGACGATGCCGAGGCCGTAGCGCTCGCCGAAGTTCCCCGGCGGGCGCTCCGGGGTGCGCGCGCCCCGCGCGACGGCGGTCCGCTCCTCGGCGAGATGCCGCCGGACCCGGCGGTCGAGCGTGGCGTCGAGCCGCTGCTCCACCTTCTCCAGGAACGACTCCACGAGCGCGGAGTCGTAGTCGGCCCCCAGCTCGCTGCGGGCCTGCAAAGTCGCCTTGAGCTCCCTGTCGAGCTCGGTGTCGGGTGCGTCCATGGTTCTTACGGTACGGAGCGGAGGCGGCCGGGACAGTGGGGCTAGCCCCCCGGTTTCGATGCTGTTCCGGGGTTCGTGAAAGTCGTCGGTAACATCCGCCGCCGCCCGGGCGTGTAACTGGACAGAGGCAACAACACAGGCAGACGGACGGGGGGCCATGACGGCAGGCAGTGAGGAAGTGGAGGCGTTCGACGCGTTCTACGCGGCGACCGCCAAACGCCTGGTCGCCACGGTGTACGCGATGACGGGCGACCTGGGGGAGGCGGAGGACGCGGTGCAGGAGGCGTATGTGCGGGCCTGGCAGCGGTGGGACAAGGTGTCCGGGTCCGGCGACCCGCTCCCGTGGGTGCGGACCGTGGCGGTGCGGCTGTCGATCAGCACCTGGCGCCGGACGCGCGGCAGACTGCGGGCGCACTTCCGGCACGGGGTGCCCGCCGATGTGCCGGGGCTCACCGAGGACCGGGTGGCGCTGATGGGCGCGCTGGAGGAGCTGAGCCGGGACCAGCGGCAGGCGGTGGTGCTGCACCACATGCTCGGTCTGCCCGTGGAGGAGGTGGCCCGGGAGACGGGGGCGTCGAACGGTGCGGTACGGACCCGGCTGCACCGGGCCCGCAAGATCCTGGGCGAACGGCTGGCCGACACCCCGGCCGTGACGGGGCGCCAGGTGACACGGAATGCGGCGGAACGGAATGCGGCGGAGCGGAAGGGGCGGGTGCGGCATGGCTGAGGTCGAGGACCTGATCGAGGACGTCGCCATACGGCTGCCCGAAGCCGAGGACATCCGGGCCCGGGGGCAGCGGCGGCGCACCCGCGCCCGCGCGGTCCGGGGAGGCGCGGCGGGCGCGGTCGTCCTGGCGGCGGCCGGAGCGTGGGGCCTGCTCCTCCCGGAGGACGGCCCCGAGGCCCGGCAGACGGTCGCCACCACGACGGCCAACCCCTTCAAGGTGGACGGGGTGGTGGTGATGCGCCCGGCCGACGAGGTGCCGGGGTACGCGACCTGGCACTGGAAGGAGACCACGAGCCCCCCGAAGGGCACCGGACCGATCAGCGACGCCCTGCCCCAAGTGGGGCTCGACGGTGCCTGCCCCGCCTCCTTCGTCCCGGCGGACGAGCTGGACCGGAAGGGGTACTCCCTGCTTTACACGGGCAGCGACCACGCCCTGGCCCAGCACCGGATCACCGAGTACGACGACACCGCGACCGCCCGGTCCCAGGTGACGGCGCTGCGCGGGGCGATGACGCGGTGCGGGCTGCACTCCGCGACGCCGACCGCGGGTGAGAAGGAGGAGGGCAGCACGGTGTGGTCCGGCACGGTGGACGACGGCCGGACGCTCCGGGTCACCGTCCGGCGGTGGGAGTCCTGGGTGTCGGTCGAGGAGGTGCTGCACGGGAAGCCCGCCGGCTGACCGGTCCGGCTCGCCCAGCTGCATATGGACATGCAGTCACCTTGCTGGCTGAATGGATTCGTCGGCGCCGGGCCGCGGCGCGGCGGATCTACCGAGGGGACAGGATGAGCGGGAGCAGCCCGGCCGCGCGGTTGCAGGAGCTGTTCGAGGGGCGCCGGCTCACGCCCACGCAGCGGCGTATCGCGCACTCGATGGTGCGCAGGGCCGGAGACGCCCCGTTCCTCTCCAGCGTCGAGCTGGCGGAGCTGGCCGGGGTCAGCCAGCCCTCCGTCACCCGGTTCGCCGTCGCGCTCGGCTTCGACGGCTACCCGGCGCTGCGCAAGCACCTGCGCGAGGTCGCCCCGGCGGGGGCGGAGGCGGGCGAGGGCGACGAGACGTACAACGAGTACCAGCAGGCGGTGCTCGGCGAGATCGAGAACCTGCGCCACCTGGCCGAACTCCTCGCCGACCCGGGCCCCGTCGAGCGGGCGGGCCGGCTGCTCGCCGCGTCCCGCCCGCTGCCGGTGCTCGGGCTGCGCGCGGCGTCCTCGCAGGCGCGCGGGTTCGGGTACTTCGCGGCGAAGGTGCACCCGGACGTGCGGGTGCTCGACGAGGGCGGCAGCATGCTGCACGACCGGATCGACGCCGCCCGGCGGGCCGGGGCGACCGCGCTGATCTGCTTCGCGCTGCCCCGCCACCCGCGCGAGGTCGTGGACGCGCTGGCGTACGCGCGCGGCCGGGGGCTCACCGTGGTGTCGGTGGCCGACTCCGCGTTCGCGCCGGTGGCCCGACACAGCGACCTGCTCATCCCGGCCGCCGTCGGCACCGGTCTCGCCTTCGACACCGCCTGCGCCCCGATGCTCCTGGGCCGGGTCCTCCTGGAGGCCATGTGCGACGCCCTGCCCGACGCCCAGGCCCGCCTGGAGGAGTTCGACACGGGGGCGGCGGCG
The DNA here is from genome assembly GCF_044761525.1 of Streptomyces sp. NPDC097595. Taxonomy (NCBI): domain Bacteria; kingdom Bacillati; phylum Actinomycetota; class Actinomycetes; order Kitasatosporales; family Streptomycetaceae; genus Streptomyces; species Streptomyces sp. NPDC097595. The sequence continues at coordinate 69,299 of NZ_JBIWCN010000024.1, forward strand.
CGGGGGCTGTTCGTGGAGTGACCCGGGGCGGGGTGCGGGCCGCGGGCGGTCCGCACCCCCGGAGCCGCCCGCTCAGACCTCCAGCTCCGCCTCGATCCTCTTCAGCTGGTGGCGGGCCATCGCCAGGTTCGCGCGGCTGCCGTCGAGGACCAGGTAGAGGAACAGGCCGTTGTTGCCGCGGGTCTTGAGGAGGCGGATCAGGTGGTACTGGGTGCCCAGGGTGATCAGGATGTCCTCGATCTCGTCCTTGATGCCCAGGTGCTCCATGGTGCGGAGCTTGGCGCGTACGACGTCGGTGTTCCCGGCCGCCGCGACCTCCAGGTTGAATTCCTTGCCGCCGCCGAGGGTGCCCAGCGCCATGCCGCTCGTGTAGTCGACGAGGGCGACACCGGTGGTGCCCTCGATGGACGACATCGCTTCCTTCAGTGACGCTTCGGTGTTCGCCATGAGTGGTGCTCCCTTTCTCTGACCGGCCACTGCGGCCGGTTCCGATGCGTGGTGCGGGGTGAATGCCAGTGGTGGCAGTGGCTCTGGTACCGCTCGTGATGCCGGTGGGCTCAGGTCGGGCGTTGCGGGAGGGCGCCCGGCTGCTGCGGGGCGCGGGGCGCGGGGGCCGGCTGCGGGACCCGGGCCAGGGCGCGGTCGATCAGTTCGCCGATACGGGAGCCGGCCCGGCGGCCCTCCAGATGGAGCCGGCCGACGTTGATCCGGTCCTCGGCGAGCAGGGTCAGGACGGCCTGGGACCCTGCCGCGTAGGTCGCGATGTAGCCGCTCTCGCCGCGCACGAGGAGCTCGCGGAAGCCGTTCCGCCCGGTCGCCTCGGTCATCCGGATCGCGACGCCGAGCGCGGCGGCGGTGAGCGCGGCGACCCCCTCGGCCTCCACGCCCGGGGTGTCGTGCGCTAGGACGAGCCCGTCGGTGCTGGCCGCCAGCGCGCCGGAGAGGAGCGGGACCCGTGCCCGTAACCGCTGGAGCTCGGCGAGGACGTCCTGCGCTTCGGCTTCGGGCACCATCAGCTGTCTCCTTCCGGCACGCTGTCTGAGCGCGCGTATCACAGGGCCTCCAATGCGTCTCGGAGCCGGCGCAGCAGGGCGACGTCGGGGTCGGCCGTGACCTCGGGGAACGCGATCCGGCCCGGCTCCGGGGTGCCCGGGGCCGCCGGCGGGACCGGCTCGACCAGACCGGACGCCGCGAGCCGCCGCAGGTCGACCAGCACGTGGAACGCGGACCTGCCGAGCTCCTGCGCGATGCCGGTGGCCGTACGTACTCCGTCCACGCGCTCCAGCACGCGGCGCCGGCCCACCGGCACGGGCGCGTCGGACGGCAGGCCCGTCCGCCGCAGCGGGGCGGTGTCCACCGCGGAGTCCGGCCAGATCCGGTCCAGCAGCTCACGGCGCCGCAGGGTCTCGCGCTGCACGGCGTCCACCGGGACCGGCCGCACGGTGCCGATCCAGTGCGCGACCCCGTACCGGAAGCGCGCGGGCGTCCGGGTCGGCGCGAGGGCGAAGAACGCCGCGTCGTACAGGGCGCCCAGGTGGCACAGCTCCAGCGCGCCGCCCGGCACCCGGCCGCTGTCCACGAGATGCCGGCCGACCCGCTGTCCGGCCCCCGCCTCGGCGACCGCGTCCCACCAGCCCTCGCGCCGCAGCGCACCGCCCCGGGTCAGCAGGACGTCGATCCCGGGTGTCGCGGGGGACTCGGCGTGGACGACCTTGCCGTCGGCGAGGTAGAGCGTGCCCCGGTCGCGCATCAGGGCCCCGGTGGCCCGTTCGGCGGCGAGCCGCTGGAGCATCGGGGAGAGCACGGGCGCGGCGGCCTCGTCCGCGAGGGCGGCGGTCATGCGAGGACCAGCCGCTCGGCGATCTCGCCGAGGCGTATCCGGGCCAGCGCGAGGTTGCCCTCGGCGCGGTCGAGCCAGAGGTGGAGGAAGACGCTGCTGTCGAAGTCCGTCTCCACGAACCGGAGGATGTGGTACCCGGCGGCGGTGGTGACGATGACGTCCTCGACCGGGGGAGCGCTCCCGGCCCCGCCCGCCGCCGGCTCCGGCGAGCCGAGGGCGAAGGCGGGCTGTTCGGCCGCCATCCGCGCCACCTCCGCCGTCTCCGCCGCGGTCGCCTCGTGATCGCCGTTGGGCGATTCGCCGACGGTGCCGAGGGCCAGACCGCTCGTCCAGTCGACAACGGCGGCGCCCCTGGCACCGGGCAGTCTCATGACGTCGAGCAGGCACTCGTCGATTCCGGGCACGCGGATTCCCCTCCGACACGGCGTTCGGCTGTGACCCTGAGGTTACGCATCGTGCTCTCTCCTGGTGGAGGTTCTGGCATTTTCCATCGGTACATGCGGGTGGTTGGTGGAGAATGCCCCGCCACGCGCGGCTTCTGACGTGCCGGTGAGTCCCTGCGGCCCCGCCTGTTGACTGGAGCTATTCAGCCGCTCAAGATGTGAATAGAAAATTCACAGTCGCGAGGAGGCACCGCCATGTCAGGACCCCGCCCCGTACGGGCGCCGCGCGGTACGGAACTGACCGCCCTGGGATGGCAGCAGGAAGCCGCCCTTCGGATGCTCCAGAACAACCTCGACCCCGAGGTCGCCGAGCACCCCGACAAGCTCGTCGTCTACGGCGGCACCGGCAAGGCGGCCCGCGACTGGCGCTCCTTCGACGCGATGGTCCGCACCCTGCGCACGCTCAAGCAGGACGAGACGATGCTCGTCCAGTCCGGGCGGCCGGTCGGCGTCATGCAGACGCACGAGTGGGCGCCGCGCGTCCTGATCGCCAACTCCAACCTGGTCGGCGACTGGGCGAACTGGGAGGAGTTCCGCCGCCTGGAGGCGCTCGGGCTCACCATGTACGGCCAGATGACCGCCGGTTCCTGGATCTACATCGGCACCCAGGGCATCCTCCAGGGCACCTACGAGACCTTCGCCGCCGTCGCCGCGAAGCTGCATTCAATGGGTAAAGGGGTCCGGGGCTCCCTGGCCGGCACGATCACCCTGACCGCCGGACTCGGCGGCATGGGCGGCGCCCAGCCGCTCGCCGTGACCATGAACGACGGGGTCGCGATCTGTATCGACTGCGACCCGCGCGCCATCGAACGCCGCATCGAGCACCGCTACCTGGACGTGAAGGCCGAATCCCTGGAGCACGCGCTCCAGCTCGCCGTCGAGGCCCGGGACGCCCGCCGCCCGCTCTCCATCGGCCTCCTCGGCAACGCGGCGGAGCTGCTGCCCCGGATGCTCGCCGAGGGCGCCCCCATCGACATCGTCACCGACCAGACCAGCGCGCACGACCCGCTGGCCTACCTCCCGGTCGGCGTCGACTTCGACGACATGGCCTCGTACGCCGCCGAGAAGCCCGCCGACTTCACCAGCCGCGCCCGTGAGTCGATGGCCCGGCACGTCGAGGCGATGGTCGGCTTCATGGACGCCGGCGCGGAGGTCTTCGACTACGGCAACTCGATCCGGGGCGAGGCGCAGCTCGCCGGATACGAGCGGGCCTTCGACTTCCCCGGCTTCGTCCCCGCCTACATCCGGCCGCTGTTCTGCGAGGGGAAGGGCCCGTTCCGCTGGGCGGCCCTGTCCGGCGAGGCGTCCGACATCCACAAGACGGACAAGGCGCTGCTCGAACTCTTCCCGGAGAACGAGTCCCTGCACCGCTGGATCAAGATGGCCGGCGAGCGCGTCCACTTCCAGGGCCTGCCCGCCCGCATCTGCTGGCTCGGCTACGGCGAACGCGACCGGGCCGGCGAGCGCTTCAACGACATGGTGGCGAGCGGCGAGCTCGCGGCGCCGCTGGCGATCGGGCGCGACCACCTGGACTGCGGGTCCGTGGCCTCCCCGTACCGCGAGACCGAGGCCATGCTCGACGGCTCCGACGCGATCGCCGACTGGCCGCTGCTGAACGCCATGGTCAACGTGGCGTCGGGCGCCTCCTGGGTCTCCCTCCACCACGGCGGCGGGGTCGGCATGGGCCGGTCCATCCACGCCGGTCAGGTGACCGTCGCGGACGGCACGCCGCTGGCCGGCGAGAAGATCCGGCGGGTCCTGACGAACGACCCGGGCATGGGGGTGATCCGGCACGTGGACGCGGGGTACGACATCGCGGAGTCGGTGGCGGAGGACAAGGCCGTGCGCGTGCCGATGCGGGAGGACGCGTGACGTCCTCGCCGCCCGGTTTCCAAGCCATGTGGGCCGAGCTCGCTCCCATCGGGCGGCACCCCGGCAGCGGTGGCTATCGGCGGTACGCATGGACCGGGGCCGACGCCGATTGCCGGGAGTGGTTCCGGGCGCAGGCCGAGGCACGCGGGCTCGCCCTGGAGACCGACCGGAACGGCAACCAGTGGGCCTGGCTCGGGGACCCGCTCGCCGGGGACGCCGTCGTCACCGGCTCGCACCTCGACTCCGTGCCGGACGGCGGCGCCTTCGACGGGCCGCTCGGCGTCGTCTCCTCGTTCGCCGCGCTCGATGAACTCCGCCGCAGGGGAGTGGAGTTCACCAAGCCGCTGGCCATCACCAACTTCGGTGACGAGGAGGGCGCCCGGTTCGGCCTCGCCTGCGTCGGCTCCCGGCTCGCCGCGGGGCAGCTGACCGTCGAGGCCGCGCACCGGCTGCGCGACGCGGACGGCGTCACCCTCCCGCAGGCCATGGCCGCCGCCGGGCACGACCCCGACGCCATCGGCCCCGACCCCGAACGCCTCGCCCGGATCGGCGCGTTCGTCGAACTCCATGTCGAGCAGGGCCGCGCCCTCGACCTCACCGGCGACCCCGTCGGCATCGCCTCCGCGATCTGGCCGCACGGCCGCTGGCGGTTCGACTTCCGGGGCGAGGCCAACCACGCGGGCACCACCCGGCTCACCGACCGCCGGGACCCGATGCTCACGTACGCCGAGACCGTCATCGCCGCCCGGCGGGAGGCGGAACTCGCGGGCGCCCTCGCCACCTTCGGCAAGGTCGCCGTGGAGCCCAACGGGGTCAACGCGATCCCGTCCCTCGTGCGCGGCTGGCTCGACTCGCGCGCCGCCGACCAGGACACCCTGGACACGGTCGTCGCCGCCGTCGAGCGCGCCGCCCGGGAGCACGCGGAGCGGGCCGGCATCGACCTCGACGTCGTCCGCGAGTCGTTCACGCCCGTGGTCGAGTTCCGGCACGCCCTGCGCGACGAGCTGGCCACCCTGCTCAAGGGCTCCGCCCACGGCACCGGCCGCCCGGTCCCCGTGCTCGGCACCGGCGCCGGGCACGACGCGGGTATTTTGTCCGCTTCGATCCCGACCGCCATGCTGTTCGTACGGAACCCGACCGGGATCTCGCACTCGCCGGCCGAGCACGCCGCCGAGGACGACTGCGTGGCCGGGGTCACCGCACTCGCCGACGTACTGGAAGGTCTCGCGTGCCGCTGACGACGGAGGCGACGGGCACACCCGTCACCGAGACGTACTGGCTGTCCCACGCCTGGCTCGGCACCCATGTCGAGCCGGGCGTCGCCCTGGACGTGTCCGACGGGCGCATCGCCCGCGTACGCACCGGAGTGGACGCGGCCCCGCCCGGCGCCACCGCGCTGCGCGGGCTCACCCTGCCCGGCCTGGCCAACACCCACTCGCACGCCTTCCACCGCGCCCTGCGCTCCACGGTCCAGGTCGGCTCGGGCACCTTCTGGACCTGGCGCGAGACCATGTACCAGGTGGCGTCCCGGCTCACGCCCGACACCTATTACGCGCTCGCCCGCGCCGTGTACGCGGAGATGGCGCTCGCCGGCATCACCGCGGTCGGCGAATTCCACTATCTGCACCACGCGCCCGGCGGCACGCCCTACGACAACCCCAACGCCATGGGCGAGGCCCTGATCGCGGCCGCCCGCGCGGCCGGCATCCGGATCACCCTGCTCGACACCGCCTATCTCTCCGCCGGCTTCGGCTCCGGGCCCGACGACTACCGCGCACCCGACCGGCACCAGGCACGCTTCAGCGACGGCACCGCCGACGCCTGGGCCGAACGCGCCGCCCTCCTCAAGGCCGACGACCACACGGTCATCGGCGCCGCCGTCCACTCCGTGCGGGCGGTCCCGGCCGGGCAGCTCTCCACCGTCGCCCGCTGGGCCGAGGAGCGGCAGGCCCCCCTGCACGTCCACCTCTCCGAGCAGACCGCCGAGAACGACGCCTGCCTCGCCGCCCACGGACGCACCCCGACCCGGCTCCTCGCCGACCACGGCGTCCTCGGACTGCGCACCACCGGCGTCCACAACACCCATCTCACCGACGAGGACATCGCCCTCATCGGCTCGACCGGCACCGGCACCTGCATGTGCCCGACCACCGAACGGGACCTCGCCGACGGCATCGGCCCCGCGGCCGCCCTCCAGCACGCCGGCTCCCCGCTCTCGCTCGGCAGCGACAGCCACGCGGTGATCGACCTCTTCGAGGAGGCCCGCGCGATGGAGCTCGACGAGCGGCTGCGCACCCGCAGGCGCGGCCACTGGACAGCCGCCGCCCTGCTGCGCGCCGCCTCCGCCGACGGCCACGCCGCGCTCGGCCGGCCCGACACGGGCGTCCTCGAAGCAGGCGCCCCCGCCGACCTGGTGACCATCGCGCTCGACTCCGTCAGAACAGCGGGACCGGTGCCACGACTGGCAGCGGAGACCGCCGTATTCGCCGCCTCCGCGGCGGACGTCCGCCACACCGTGGTGGCGGGGCGCCACCTCGTACGCGACGGACGGCACACGCTGGTGGACGACGTCCCGCAGGCGCTCGCCCAGGCCATCGGCGCGCTGCGTCCCTGACCGGCACCCCGGCGCACACCCCCCGGCTCCCACGCAAGGAGAGCAGTCCCCCGATGACGACGACCGCCATCACCCACATCTCCGCACTGGTCACCAACGACCCCTCCCTCGGCGACGAGTCCCCCCTCGGACTGATCCAGGACGCGGCCGTCGTCATCGAGGGCGACCGCGTCGTCTGGACCGGTGCGTCCAGCAAAGCACCCGCCACTGACAACGCCGTCGACGCGGGCGGCCGGGCCGTGATCCCCGGCTTCGTGGACTCGCACTCGCACCTGGTCTTCGCGGGCGACCGCACCCAGGAGTTCAACGCCCGGATGTCCGGCCGGGCCTACAGCGCGGGCGGCATCCGCACCACCGTCGCCGCCACCCGCGCCGCCACCGACGAGCAGCTCTCCGCCAACGTCACCCGCTACCTCGCCGAGGCGCTGCGCCAGGGCACCACCACCTTCGAGACCAAGTCCGGCTACGGCCTCACCGTCGAGGACGAGGCCCGCGCCCTGCGCGTCGCCGCCCGCCACACCGACGAGGTCACCTTCCTCGGCGCCCACATCGTCTCCCCGGACTACGCCGACGACCCCGCCGGATACGTGGACCTGGTCACCGGACCGATGCTCGACGCCTGCGCCCCGTACGCCCGCTGGATCGACGTCTTCTGCGAGCGCGGCGCCTTCGACGGCGACCAGGCGCGGGCGATCCTCACCGCCGGCCGCGCCCGGGGCCTGCACCCCCGGGTCCATGCCAACCAGCTCGGCCACGGCCCCGGCGTCCAGCTGGCCGTCGAGCTGGACGCCGCGTCCGCCGACCACTGCACCCACCTCACCGACGCGGACGTCGACGCGCTCGCCCAGTCGGACACCGTCGCGACGCTGCTGCCGGGCGCCGAGTTCTCCACCCGCGCCCCCTGGCCGGACGCCCGCCGGCTGCTCGACGCGGGCGCCACGGTCGCCCTGTCCACGGACTGCAACCCGGGCTCCTCGTTCACCTCGTCCCTGCCGTTCTGCATCGCCCTCGCCGTACGGGACATGGGCATGACCCCGGACGAGGCCCTGTGGGCCGCCACGGCGGGCGGCGCGGCGGCCCTGCGGCGCGAGGACGTCGGACGCCTCGCCCCGGGCGCCCGCGCCGACCTGGTGATCCTGGACGCGCCCAGCCACGTCCACCTCGCGTACCGGCCGGGCGTGCCGCTCGTCCACGAGGTGTGGCGCGCCGGCGCACGCGTGGGCTGACCCCGGGCAGCGCCCCCGGAACGCGGAAGGACCTGCCCCGTCCGGGGCAGGTCCTTTCCGGCTGTCCGCGCGCAGGGCGCGGGAGACGGCTCACTCGTCCAGCGTCAGACCCTTGCGGAGCTTGACCAGGGTGCGCGAGAGCAGTCGCGACACGTGCATCTGGGAGATGCCCAGCTCTTCGCCGATCTCCGACTGCGTCATATTGGCGACGAACCTGAGCGAGAGGATCTTGCGGTCGCGGCCCGGCAGCGAGGCGATGAGCGGCTTCAGGGACTCGACGTACTCGATGCCTTCGAGCCCGTGGTCCTCGTAGCCGATCCGGTCGGCCAGCGCGCCCTCGTGCTCGTCCTCCTCGGGCTTGGCGTCGAGCGAGCTCGCGGTGTACGCGTTGCTCGCGGCCATGCCCTCCACGACCTCGTCACGGGTGAGGCCGAGGCGGTCGGCGAGCTCGCCCACGGTGGGCGCCCGGTCGAGCCGCTGGGCGAGCTCGTCGCCCGCCTTGGCCAGGTCGAGCCGCAGCTCCTGCAGGCGGCGCGGGACGCGCACGGACCAGCTGGTGTCGCGGAAGAAGCGCTTGATCTCGCCGACGATGGTCGGCATCGCGAAGGTCGGGAACTCGACGCCCCGGCTGAGCTCGAAGCGGTCGATCGCCTTGATCAGGCCGATCGTGCCGACCTGGACGATGTCCTCCATCGGCTCGCTGCGGGAGCGGAAGCGGGAGGCGGCGAACTTGACCAGGGCCAGGTTCAGCTCGACGAGGGTGTTGCGTACGTAGGAGTACTCCGGCGTGCCCTCTTCGAGGGTCTCCAGCCGGGTGAAGAGCGTCTTCGACAGGGCCCTGGCGTCCAGCGCCCCCACCTCGGTGTAGGGCGGGATCTCGGGAAGTCCTTCGAGTCCGTCGAGCGCTTCGGTGTGTGATTCGGTCTGTCCCTGAGGACATGCCGACGGCGCGTTGTGGGTACGCGGTACGTCGAGCCGGGGTGACATGTGGTCTCCTCCATCGTTCTCGGCATATGGCTGCCGATGCCCATACGTGTTCCTGCGGTGAAGCGGCGCCTCCGAAGCCGGTCGCGTTTTTTGGGGTCCCTCTACCCTTACCCGCTCGCCATGACTCGGTACAACCTCCAAATACCCTCTTATGTCCGCTTTGTTGAGGTCTCTGGCTTCCGCGTGGCGCACGGAACGCGTACTGTTCCAAGAACATCAGTGACAGCTGGGCACGCATCCGCACGTGCGGTGATGCGGACAGTGACGAGCGGTGAAGAGGGTCGGGCATGGACCGCGGGACGGTCGGCAGTGCGAACCGGGGTCGGCTTCAGGTCGAGGTCCGGACCGAGGGGCGCAGCGAGGTGGTGACGCCCGTGGGTGAGCTCGATCACCACACGGCGGATCTGCTGCGCGAGCCGCTGGAGAGCGCGGTCGAACAGGGGCGTGCGCGCCTGGTGGTCGACTGCTCGCGGCTCGACTTCTGTGATTCCACCGGGCTGAACGTGCTGCTCGGTGCCCGCCTCAAGGCGGAGGCAGCCGGGGGAGGGGTTCATTTGGCCGCGATGCAGCCCGTGGTGGCGCGGGTCTTCGAGATCACGGGGGCCGAGGCGGTATTCACCGTCCACGCCTCCCTCGCCGAGGCCCTTGAGACCTGATCGATCCGCGCTCCGGCGCTCCCGTCGGCCTCGTCCGTCGCGTGAGTTACGCGATCCGCGAAGCGGTAAGGGGTGTCGTCGCGGTTCGGCCGGGCAGGAGATCTTCCGGCGAGCCCGGGCGGCCTGGCCCTCCGTGCCTGTGCGGTTCCTGTATCAGTGTCCGTACCGGTATTCGTATCGGTATTTGTAGTCGTATCTGTTCCATGGTTCGTATCTGTCCAATGGCGACATGGTGAATCGGTGAGGTGAAGCGCTGATGAGCACCACCCGGCAGCATCCGCCGGGCGACCTCGGCCGCGAGCCGGAGGGCGCGGGCGTTTCCTCCGCCGAGCCCGTCCGGCCCGCCGAGGCCGCCGAGCGGCAGTGGCGCACGCTGTCGTTGCGGGAGGCCACCGGCATCGTGCCGACGGCCCGTGATTTCGCCCGCGAAGCGCTCCATGACTGGGGCTGGCTCCCCGCGGCCGGCGCCGACAGCCGCGCCGCAGCGGAGGACGTCCTGCTGGTCGTCTCCGAGCTGGTCACCAACGCGTGCCTGCACGCGGGCGGCCCCGACGAGCTCCGGATCGCCCGCAGCGCCAAGGCGCTCCGCGTGGAGGTCGCCGACGGCGGTGCGGGCCAGCCCCAGCCGCGCACGCCGCACCGGGCCGGGCGGCCCGGCGGCCACGGCATGTTCATCGTGCAGCGGCTCTGCCTGGACTGGGGGGTCGTACGGGTGCCGGGCGAGCCCGGCAAGACCGTGTGGGCGGAGCTGGCCGCTCCGGCGTGACGCGTACGGCGAAGGGGCCGCACACCGTGTTCGGTGTGCGGCCCCTTCGTGGTGTGCGGACGGTCAGCGCACGTCGCCCATCAGCTTCGAGACCTTCTTGCGGGACATCCACATACCGACACCGGCGATGACGGCGAGAACCGCTTCGACGGCCACGGCGCCCGAGGTGTTCAGGTCGACGTCGAGCTGCGGAGTGGTGAGCAGGCCGGCCACGGAGTCACCGGCGGTGACCGCGAGGAACCAGACGCCCATCATCTGCGAGCTGTACTTCGCCGGGGCCATCTTCGTCGTCACCGACAGCCCGACCGGCGAGAGGCACAGCTCACCGACGGTCTGGATGAAGTAGATCGCCACCAGCCACATCGGGCTCACCTTGCCGCCGTTGGCGGCGGTGTCGAGCAGCGGGATGAGGAAGACGATGAACGAGATGCCGATCAGCGTGAGGCTGGAGGCGAACTTGACGGCGGTGCTCGGCTCCTTGCCGCGCTTGTTCAGCCACAGCCATCCCGAGGCGACCACGGGGGCGATCGCCATGATGAAGATCGGGTTCAGCGACTGGTACCAGGACGTCGGGAAGTCGAATCCGAGCAGGCTGTTGGTGGTCGAGTTCTCGCCGAAGATCGACAGGGTCGAGCCGTTCTGGTCGTAGATCATCCAGAAGATGGCGGCGACCGCGAAGAACCACATGTAGCCCGACAGCTTCGACTGCTCGGTCTCGGTCAGGTCCTTGTCGCGCTTCATGCGGACCAGGACGCCGATCGGGATGATCAGACCGGCGATCGTGATCGGCAGCAGCGCCCAGTCGGCGAAGTTACCGGTGACACCGAGAAGGGTGTAGAAGACGACCGCGACGATCAGCCAGAGCAGACCCTTGCGCAGGACGGAGCGCTTCTCCTGCTCCGTCGCCGGGGTGGCGACGACGTCGCTCTCCGGGCTCAGGTGGCGGGTGCCGAGCATGAACTGGGCCAGGCCCAGGGCCATGCCGAGCGCCGCGAGCGCGAAGCCGAAGTGCCAGTTGACGTTCTCGCCGACGGTGCCGATGGTCAGCGGGGCGAGGAAGGCGCCCACGTTGATGCCGATGTAGAAGAGCGTGAAGCCACCGTCACGGCGCGGGTCCTCCGGGCCGTCGTAGAGGTGGCCGACCATCGTGGAGATGTTCGCCTTCAGCAGCCCGGAGCCGAGCGCCACGAGCACCAGGCCCGCGAAGAAGGAGGCCGAACTGGGCGCGGCGAGCGTGATGTGGCCGAGGATGACGATGGCGCCACCGACGGCAACGGTCTTTCGCGGTCCCCAGAACCGGTCGGCGATCCAGCCGCCCGGCATCGTGAGCAGGTAGACCATCGCCATGTAGACGGAGTAGATCGCCGTCGCCGTGGTCGCACTCATGTGCATGCCGCCGGGCGCGATCAGGTACAGCGGGAGCAGTGCCTTCATGCCGTAGAAGCTGTAACGCTCCCACATCTCGGTCATGAAGAGCGTGGCCAGGCCCCGGGGGTGGCCGAAGAAGCTCTTCTCGCCACCAGCGGTGCTCGACGGGTCCTTCGTCAGGCTGGACGCCATGATCGATCCTTGTGTGCTCGGGACGCGGCGCCTCGACGAAGCGGGTACGCGCCCGGTGGGGGGAGGCCGGCACCGCCACGGGTACGCCCTTCCGCGGCGGGATCCACACCCGGAGCGCCTTCATCGGCGGTCCGGGCCCGGCCCACAGGTCATTCACTGAAACTTCCGGGCCGGCGGGTACCGGCCCCGCACACAAAAGAGACCCTTGGCGCTCAGAGCTGCCCAAAGGTCCTTGAGTAGTGCAATAGGCGTTGAGACACCATACGACACGACAGAGCCCGATATGGAAGGACTTGAGACATGGATCACAGGTCCAGGGGCAACCACACTCGCATATTCGAAGGTCCTACCGGTAACGGCACCCAGTCCCGCAGGGCTCTCGGATCGCCTCCCTAGCTGTCCGCCGCGCGGACTACCATCAGTGCATGACCCGTGTACTGCTCGCCGAGGACGACGCATCCATCTCGGAGCCGCTGGCCCGCGCCCTGCGGCGGGAGGGTTACGAGGTCGAGGTGCGGGAAGACGGACCGACCGCGCTCGACGCCGGACTCCAGGGCGGCATCGACCTGGTCGTGCTCGACCTGGGGCTGCCCGGCATGGACGGCCTCGAAGTCGCCCGCCGGCTGCGTGCCGAGGGTCACACCGTGCCGGTCCTGGTCCTCACCGCCCGCGCGGACGAGGTGGACACGGTCGTCGGGCTCGACGCGGGCGCCGACGACTACGTCACCAAGCCCTTCCGCCTCGCCGAGCTCCTCGCCCGGGTCCGGGCCCTGCTGCGGCGCGGCGCCACCGAGCCCGCCCCCCAGCCCGCCACGCACGGCGTCCGCATCGACGTCGAATCGCACCGGGCCTGGATGGGCGAGGAGGAATTGCAGCTCACCGCGAAGGAGTTCGACCTCCTGCGGGTCCTCGTCCGGGACGCGGGCCGGGTCGTCACCCGCGACCAGCTGATGCGCGAGGTCTGGGACACCACGTGGTGGTCGTCCACCAAGACGCTCGACATGCACATCTCCTGGCTCCGCAAGAAGCTCGGCGACGACGCGGCCAACCCGCGCTACATCGCCACGGTCCGGGGCGTCGGCTTCCGCTTCGAGAAGAGCTAGGACCTGTAGCGTCCCTGCTGTCCCACCGAGCCGTCCTACCGAGCCGACTGACGTACAGAAGCGGGCATGCGCCGACGACTGATCAATTCGACCCTCGCCGTCGTGCTCGTGGTGATCGCCGTCTTCGGCGTCTCCCTCGTCATCGTCGAGACCCGCACCATCAGCAGCAGCGCCCAGGAGAGCGTCGACTCCGAGGCGCTGCGGCTGATCAGCGTCATCGAGAGCCGGCTCCTGGGCTCCGAGCGGATCAACCCCTCGGTGCTGGCCGAGCAGATCGACGACAAGCGCTATGCCCTGGTCAAGATGCCCGGACGCGCCCCCATAGAGGTCGGCGAGCGCCCCGGCGGCAGTGTGATCACCGCCACCGAGACAGGTGAGAACGGCGAGACCGTCACCGTCGAGGAGTCCCGCTCCGCCGTCACCCGTGAGGTCGGCCGCACGCTGATGATCATCGGTGCGGTGGCGCTGCTGGCCATCGTCTCCGCCGTTCTCCTCGCCGTACGCCAGGCCAACAAGCTCGCCTCGCCGCTCACCGATCTCGCGGAGACCGCCGAACGCCTGGGCTCCGGCGACCCCCGCCCGCGCCACAAGCGGTACGGGGTGCCCGAGCTGGACCGCGTCGCCGATGTCCTGGACTCCTCCGCCGAGCGGATCGCCCGGATGCTCACCGCCGAACGCCGGCTCGCCGCGGACGCCTCCCACCAACTGCGTACGCCGCTCACGGCCCTGTCCATGCGGATCGAGGAGATCTCGCTGACCGACGACCCGGAGACCGTGAAGGAGGAGGCGCACATCGCCCTCGCCCAGGTCGAACGGCTCACGGACGTGGTGGAGCGGCTGCTGACCAACGCCCGGGACCCCCGGACCGGCTCGGCCGTCGTCTTCGACCTGGACGAGGTCGTCAAGCAGCAGATCGAGGAGTGGCGCCCGGCCTACCGGGGCGAGGGGCGCGCCATCGTCTGCTCCGGCAAGCAGGGGCTCAGCGCCGTCGGCACCCCGGGCGCGGTCGCCCAGGTCCTGGCCGCGCTGATCGAGAACTCCCTGATGCACGGTGGCGGTACGGTCGCGCTGCGCACGAGGGTCACCGGCAACCAGGCGGTCATCGAGGTCACGGACGAGGGCCCCGGCGTCCCGGCGGACCTGGGCGCCCGGATCTTCGAGCGGACCATCAGCGGCCGCAACTCCACGGGCATCGGCCTCGCGGTCGCCCGCGACCTCGCCGAGGCGGACGGCGGCCGCCTGGAACTCCTCCAGCAGCAGCCCCCGGTCTTCGCCCTCTTCCTGAGCCGCATGGCCCAGTCACGAGAAGAACCGGAACGCCCGGTGCGGTGAGCTGTTGAATCAAGCCCGTCCGGCGATTGAGGACAAAACGTCAGCCCGGACGGCCCCGGGCCTACCGACGAGCCGGATCCGCCTCGACCCGCACGGCAGGCGCGGGCGCGGGCGCAGGCGCGGGCGCCGGCACCGTCACCAGGCCCCCTTTGTCGGCAACGCCCTCCGAAGGCGCGGGCAGCGCCTTGAAGACCCACGTCCGGTAGGACCAGAAGCGGAACAGCGTCGCGACGCCGATCCCGACGATCTTGAAGACGTTGCTCTGGACCGGGGTGTCCCAGCCGAAGCCGTACGTCGCCACGTACAGCACGCCGGTCTCGATCACCGCGCCCACCGCGCTGAACAGCAGGAACAGCGTCAGCTCGCGGGTGCGGCCGGTCTTGTCGCGGTCGCCGTACGTCCAGTAGCGGAAGCCCACGTAATTGAAGAGGATCGCGACGAACGTGGCGAGCAGACCAGCCCGCACGGTCGGGATCTCGGTGTAGCGCCACAGCAGGTTGGAGACGGCGATGTTCACGACCAGGCCGACCGCCCCGACCACGCCGAACTTGGCGACCTCCCGGGCCAGCAGCTCCAGCCGGGCCCGCAGTGCGCCTCGTTCGCTCATGTGATCGCTCAGCCCGTCCGTAAGTTCGGCTTCGTGTTCCGTCAACCCGGCCATGCTAACCAGGACGCCCGTCGGACGCCTGTGCGTTGCGTGCGGGTGTGGCGGGCTCAACCCCGCCCACGGGCGTCGGCGGGCGGTGCGGATACCCTGGGAGCGTGACGTTCCCGGTAGTCGGCATGGTCGGTGGCGGTCAGCTCGCCCGTATGACCCACGAGGCGGGCATCCCCCTCGGCATCAAGTTCAAGCTCCTCAGCGACACCGCTCAGGACTCCGCGGCCCAGGTGGCGGGCGAGGTCGTCGTAGGCGACTACCGCGACCTGGAGACGCTGCGGGCCTTCGCGCGCGGCTGTGACGTGATCACCTTCGATCACGAGCACGTGCCCACTGAGCATCTGCGGGCCCTGGAGGCGGACGGCATCCCCGTGCGCCCCGGCCCCGACGCCCTGGTGCACGCCCAGGACAAGGGGGTGATGCGCGCGAAGCTCACCGAGATCGGCGCGCCCTGCCCCCGCCACCGCATCGTGAAGGACCCGGCCGACGCCGCGGCCTTCGCCGAGGAGGCCGGAGGCTTCCCGGTCATCCTCAAGACCGTGCGCGGCGGCTACGACGGCAAGGGCGTCTGGGTGGTCCGCTCCGAGGCGGACGCGGCCGAGCCGTTCCGGGCCGGTGTCCCGGTGCTCGCCGAGGAGAAGGTCGACTTCGTACGGGAGCTGGCGGCCAACATCGTCCGCTCGCCGCACGGCCAGGCCGTGGCCTACCCGGTCGTCGAGTCCATCCAGGTGGACGGCGTCTGCGACACGGTGATCGCCCCGGCCCCCGAGCTGGACGAGGCGCTGGCGGGCGAGGCCCAGCAGCTCGCGCTGCGCATCGCGTCCGAGCTGGGCGTGGTCGGCCACCTCGCGGTGGAGCTGTTCGAGACGCGGGACGGCCGCATCCTGGTCAACGAGCTGGCCATGCGCCCGCACAACTCGGGCCACTGGACCATGGACGGCGCGATCACCTCGCAGTTCGCCAACCACGTCCGGGCGGTCCTCGACCTCCCGCTCGGCGACCCGCGCCCCCGCGCCCCCTGGACGGTCATGTGCAACGTCCTCGGCGGCGACTACCCCGACATGTACCAGGGCTACCTGCACTGCATGGCGCGCGACCCGCAGCTCAAGATCCACATGTACGGCAAGGACGTGAAGCCCGGCCGCAAGATCGGACACGTCAACACCTACGGCGACGATCTGGCGGACGTGCGCGAGCGCGCCCGGCACGCGGCCGACTACCTGCGAGGAACGATCACCGAATGACTTCCCCCGCCTCCGCCGCACCGGTCGTCGGCATCGTCATGGGCTCGGACTCCGACTGGCCCGTCATGGAAGCGGCGGCCAAGGCCCTGGACGAGTTCGGCATCCCGTACGAGGTCGACGTCGTCTCCGCCCACCGCATGCCCCGCGAGATGATCGCGTACGGCGAGAACGCGGCCGGCCGCGGCCTCAAGGCGATCATCGCGGGCGCGGGCGGCGCCGCCCATCTGCCCGGCATGCTCGCCTCGGTCACCCCGCTGCCCGTCATCGGCGTACCGGTCCCGCTGAAGTACCTGGACGGCATGGACAGCCTGATGTCCATCGTCCAGATGCCCGCCGGCATCCCCGTCGCCACGGTCTCCATCGCCGGGGCGCGCAACGCCGGCCTGCTGGCCGTCCGCGTCCTGGCGGCGGCCGACCCCGAGCTCCAGGGCCGGATGACGGAGTTCCTGGGCGACCTCAACGACCAGGCCACCGAGAAGGGCAAGCGGCTGCGCCAGAAGGCGGCGGGCGCGGAGTCCTTCGGCTTCTGAAAGCAGGCACGATGACGGACCGACTGGAACTGGCCCGGGAACTCCTCGCCGAGTACCCGGTGGTCGACGGCCACAACGACCTGCCGTGGGCGCTGCGCGAACAGGTCGATTACGACCTGGCCGTACGCGACATCGCCACCGACCAGTCGGCCCACCTGCACACCGACATCCCCCGGCTCCGTGCCGGGGGCGTCGGTGCCCAGTTCTGGTCCGTCTACGTGCGTTCCGACCTCGCGGGCGACGCCGCCGTCAGCGCGACGCTGGAACAGATCGACGTCGTCGCCGAGCTCCTGGAGCGCTACCCGGCCGACCTCCGGCGCGCCCTGACCGCCGACGACATGGAGGCGGCCCGCGCCGAGGGCCGGATCGCCTCGCTGATGGGGGCCGAGGGCGGGCACTCCATCGACAACTCGCTGGGCACCCTGCGCGGACTGCACGCCCTGGGCGTCCGCTACATGACGCTCACCCACAACGACAACATCGCCTGGGCGGACTCCGCGACCGACGAGCCCGGGGTGGGCGGCCTCTCGCCGTTCGGCCACGAGGTCGTCCGCGAGATGAACCGCACCGGCATGCTGGTCGACCTCTCGCACGTCGCGGCGACGACCATGCGGGACGCGCTCGCCACCTCCGTCGCGCCGGTGATGTTCTCGCACTCCTCGTCGCGCGCCGTCTGCGACCACCCGCGCAACATCCCCGACGACGTCCTCGCGCAGCTCCCGGCCAACGGCGGCATCGCCATGGCCACCTTCGTACCGAAGTTCGTCCTGCCGGAGGCCGTCGCCTGGACGCAGGCCGCCGACGAGAACCTGCGCGCCCACGGGCTGCACCACCTGGACACCACCGAGCGCGCGATGAAGCTGCACGCCGCGTTCGAGGCGGCGAACCCGCGCCCCGTCGCGACCGTGGCCACCATCGCCGACCACCTCGACCACATGCGCGAGGTCGCGGGCGTCGACCACATCGGCATCGGCGGCGACTACGACGGCACCGCCTTCCTCCCGCAGGGCCTGGAGAGCGTCGCCGGCTACCCGAACCTGATCGCGGAGCTGCTGCGCCGGGGCTGGTCCGCCGCCGACCTGGCCAAGCTCACCTGGCAGAACGCCGTACGGGTGCTGCGCGACGCCGAGGACGTGGCGCGGGACCTGCGCGCCCGGCGAGGCCCGTCGCACGCCACGATCGAAAAGCTGGACGCCCCGGCGGCCTGAGCCACCGGGGCGCTTCTCAGCAGGCTTTCAACAGGCGCAGAGACAGAACGGGTGCCCCGCCGGGTCGGCGTACACCCGGAAGGTGCGCTCCCGGTCGTCCGCCTCCAGCACCGTCGCGCCCAGCGCCAGCACCTCCCGCTCCGCCGCGTCCAGATCGTCCACGGTCAGGTCCAGGTGGAACTGCTGCGAGGCGTCGGCGCTCGGCCACTTCGGCGGTACGAAGCCGGGCGCGGCCTGGAAGGCGAGCGGGGCGCCCGCGCCTCCCTTGAGGTCCACCCAGTCCTCCTGCTGCTCGACCGTGCCGCCGATCAGCGCCGCGTAGAAGTTCGCCAGGGCGACGGGGTCGGGGCAGTCCAGGACGACGGCACCCACTGCGGCCAGAGCCATATCGCTTCCTCCTCGGGCAGACTGCGGACAGTCCGTACCAGTGTGCGCCGGGGTCAGGCCGTCGGGCGGCCCATCGCGCGGAAGGTCCAGCCGGCCTCGCGCCACGCGACCGGGTCGAGCGCGTTGCGCCCGTCGAGGATGATCCGGTGGCCCGCGACCGCGCCCAGCGCCTCAGCGTCCAGCTCGCGGAACTCGCGCCACTCCGTCAGGTGCAGCACGACGTCCGCGCCGCGCACCGCGTCGAGCGCGCTCTCCGCGTAACCGAGGGTCGGGAAGACGCGGCGGGCGTTGTCCATGCCCTTCGGGTCGAAGACGGTGACCTGGCCGCCCTGGAGGTGGATCTGGCCGGCCACGTTGAGGGCGGGGGAGTCGCGTACGTCGTCCGAGTCCGGCTTGAACGTGGCGCCGAGCACGGCGACCCGCTTGCCGAGGAAGGAGTCGCCGCCCACGGCCTCCCGGGCCAGCTCGACCATGTGGCCCCGGCGGCGCATGTTGATCGAGTCGACCTCGCGGAGGAAGGTGAGCGCCTGGTCGGCGCCCAGCTCACCGGCGCGGGCCATGAAGGCGCGGATGTCCTTGGGCAGGCAGCCGCCGCCGAAGCCGATGCCGGCCCGCAGGAACTTCTTGCCGATGCGCTCGTCGTGGCCGATGGCCTCGGCGAGCTTCGCCACGTCGCCGTCGGCGGCCTCGCAGACCTCGGCCATGGCGTTGATGAACGAGATCTTGGTGGCCAGGAAGGAGTTGGCGGCCGTCTTCACCAGCTCGGCGGTCGGGTAGTCCGTCACGACGAACGGGGAGCCCTCCGCGACCGGGACGGCGTACACCTCGCGCAGCACCTTCTCGGCCCGCTCGCTCGTCACGCCGACGACGATCCGGTCCGGGTGCAGGGTGTCGTCCACCGCGAAGCCCTCGCGCAGGAACTCCGGGTTCCAGGCCAGCTCGGCGTCGGCGCCCACGGGGGCCAGCTCCGCGAGGCGGGCGGCGAGGCGGGCGGCGGAGCCGACGGGCACGGTGGACTTGCCGACGACGAGGGCGGGGCGGGTGAGCAGCGGTGCCAGGGAGTCGAAGGCGCTCTCGACGTAGGACATGTCACAGGCGTACTCGCCGTGCTTCTGCGGGGTGTTCGTGCAGACGAAGTGGACGTCGCCGAACTCCGCGACCTCCTCCCAGGAGGTGGTGAACCGCAGCCGCCCGGTGGCGCCCTCGATGCCCGCGACGTGCCGCTGGAGCATCTCCTCCAGGCCCGGCTCGTACATCGGGACCCGGCCGGCCGACAGCATCTCGATCTTCTCCGGCACGACGTCGAGGCCCAGGACCTCGAAGCCGAGCTCCGCCATGGCCGCGGCGTGCGTGGCGCCCAGATAGCCGGTGCCGATCACGGTGATCCTGAGGGCCATGAAGTGCTCCTGTGAGATGCGGACAGAGATGCGGTGCACGAGCATAGTCCCGGCCCGTGAGACGTCTGGTTCCGCCCGTGAAACCTCCCATTTCCGGCTGTCGCGCAGCTCACGGCCCGAGCGCGTATGCCGGGGGCGGGTCGAACGCCTAAAATTGGGTTACTTAACGGTAGTTAGCACCCTGGGGAGTGAGCGTCTTGGCGGGTTCGACCGATTTCGACCTGTACCGTCCGGCTGAGGAGCACGACATGCTCCGTGAGACGGTGCGTGCGCTCGCCGAGGCGAAGATCGCCCCGTTCGCGGCCGCGGTCGACGAGGAGGCCCGCTTCCCGCAGGAGGCGCTGGACGCCCTCACCGCCGCCGATCTGCACGCCGTCCACGTACCGGAGGAGTACGGAGGCGCCGGCGCCGACGCGCTCGCCACGGTCATCGTGATCGAGGAGGTGGCCCGCGCCTGCGTGTCCTCCTCCCTGATCCCGGCCGTGAACAAGCTCGGCTCGCTCCCGGTCGTCCTGTCCGGCTCCGAGGCCCTGAAGAAGAAGTACCTGGGCCCGCTGGCCAAGGGCGACGGCATGTTCTCGTACTGCCTCTCCGAGCCGGATGCGGGCTCCGACGCGGCCGGCATGAAGACCCGCGCCGTGCGCGACGGCGACTTCTGGGTCCTCAACGGCGTGAAGCGCTGGATCACCAACGCGGGCGTCTCCGAGTACTACACGGTCATGGCCGTCACGGACCCGGAGAAGCGCTCCAAGGGCATCTCGGCCTTCGTCGTCGAGAAGTCCGACGAGGGCGTGTCCTTCGGCGCCCCCGAGAAGAAGCTCGGCATCAAGGGTTCCCCGACCCGCGAGGTCTACTTCGACAACGTCCGCATCCCCGCCGACCGCATGATCGGCGAGGAGGGCACCGGCTTCGCCACCGCGATGAAGACCCTGGACCACACCCGCATCACCATCGCGGCCCAGGCCCTCGGCGTCGCCCAGGGCGCGCTGGACTACGCCAAGGGGTACGTCCAGGAGCGCAAGCAGTTCGGCAAGCCGATCGCGGACTTCCAGGGCGTCCAGTTCATGCTGGCCGACATGGCCATGAAGCTGGAGGCCGCCCGCCAGCTCACGTACTCGGCCGCCGCCAAGTCCGAGCGCGTCGACGCCGACCTCACGTTCTTCGGCGCGGCCGCCAAGTGCTTCGCCTCGGACGTCGCCATGGAGGTCACCACGGACGCGGTCCAGCTGCTCGGTGGCTACGGCTACACCCGTGACTACCCGGTCGAGCGCATGATGCGCGACGCCAAGATCACCCAGATCTACGAGGGCACGAACCAGGTCCAGCGCATCGTGATGGCGCGGAACCTGCCGTAACGGGACGCTTTACGAGCGCACAGCCCCCGGCCGTGAGGCCGGGGGCTGTCGCATGCGTGCGGTGATCAACTGGGCGTCAAGCCGTTGCTAGGCTGCGGTCTTTGGCCAGTGCATCACAGTGGGGGAGCGGGCCGATGGACGTGGCGGATGTCTTCGAGCCGCTTCAGGCGAACGACCCGGCCGAGGTGGCCGGCTACCGGCTCGCCGCCCGGCTCGGCGCGGGCGGCATGGGCCGGGTCTACCTCTCGCACACCGAGGGCGGCCGGGCCGTGGCCATCAAGGTCGTACGCCCGGAGCTGGCGGACGACCCGGACTTCCGGAGGCGGTTCGGCCGGGAGGTCCGGGCGGCCCGGCGGGTGCGCGGTGCCTATACGGCCGAGCTGATCGACGCCGACGCGGAGGCCGCGACGCCCTGGCTGGCCACGCTGTACGTGCCCGGGCCCTCCCTCACCCAGGCCGTGACGCGGCAGGGCCCGCTGCCGGTGCCCGCGCTGCTGTGGCTCATGGCGGGCATGGCCGAGGCGCTCCAGGCGATCCACGCCGAGGGCATCGTCCACCGGGACCTCAAGCCGTCCAACGTGCTGCTGGCCTCCGACGGGCCGCGCGTGATCGACTTCGGCATCGCGCTGGCCGCCGACGGGACCTCGTACACCACGACGGGCCACCCGATCGGCACCCCCGCGTACATGGCCCCCGAGCAGGCGTCCGGGGAGGGGGCCACGGCGGCGAGCGATGTCTTCGCCCTGGCCCAGACGGCGGCGTACGCGGCGCTGGGCAAGCCGCTCTACGGCGACGGACCTGGCGTCTACGTGCTGTACCGGATCATCCACTCCGAGCCCGACTTGACCCTGCTGCCCGAGCCCCTGCGCCCGCTCTTCGCCCGCTGCCTGGCCGCCGACCCGGCCGAGCGGCCCGCCCCGGCGGAGATCGTGGAGTGGTGCCGGCAGCGGCTGGGCGAGGCGGACGGGGCGCCCGCGGTGTGGCGGGAGATCGGCGGCACGGAGGTTCCGACCCCGGTGCCCGAGCGCACCCCGGTGCGGACGGACCCCTGGGCCGGACCTCCGCCCGCACCGGTCGCGCGCGAAGCGCGCAGGCGGCGCGTCGCACTGGTGTCGGCCGTCGGCGTGGTGAGCGCGCTGCTGGTCCTCGGCCTGGCCTGGCGGGCGATGGGGCCGACGGGCGGGGGAGCGGACCGGGCCGGCGCCAGTGCGTCGGCGTCGGTCACTCCGTCGTCCGAGGCGCGGAAGAGCACGCCGGAGTCGGAGGGGTCCGCCTCGGCGGGCAAGGTCGCCGACGCGCTGACCGAGCCGAGCACGTCCCCCACGCCCCGGGAGCCGCAGGCGGAGCCGTACGCCCCGATCATGGTGGACGCGAAGCACTCCGTGAACCTCGCGAACCCGCGCAAGTGGTTGAACGGCAAGCAGGGCGACATCCGCTTCAGCTGCCAGTCGGTCGGCTGCGAACTGAAGAGCGACACCAGCGTGTTCATGCTGATGTACGGCAAGCCGGGCGCCACGCTCGACGAGTGCCGCATGTTCCTGAACCACAGCAAGATGCGCAGCCTTCCGCTGGCCGGCGTGGCGAACGGAAGCGAGATCTGCGTGAAGAACGCCTCGGGAGACATCGCGCTGTACGTGATCGCGACGAAGTCGACCGCGCTGCCGGAGTTCGCCTTCGTCCAGGGTGACATGACCGTCTGGCGCGGAGCGGTTTAGGCATGTACGGGCTGGATACCCCGCAGCCGCTCATGGCCTGAATTCGACCGCCTGGTCTGAAAATAATCCTTGTGGTGAAGGTGTGCAGCACTTACGCTTCGGGCGTTCTTGACCGCTTTCATCCCTGGGGGGGATTCCATGCGAAACAAGCGCTATTTGAACAGACTCGGCGCCGTTCTGGCGGGCGTCAGCGCACTGTCGCTTCTCGGAGCCACCAACGCGTCGGCCAACTGGAACAGCTGGATAGGCAGCTGGACCGATGGCGAGACGTCCGACCGCTGGAACGAGCAGGGCACGTACAGCCAGCTGCAGTTCCGCTCCTGCTATGCCCAGTATGCCGGCTCCAGCCATCAGACCGTGGACATCCTCATGTGGGTGGACAAGTCGTGGGCATCGGATAAGAAGCTCGACCGGAAAATATTCAGCGAATGCTTCAAGGGGGCCACGCACTGGAGTAATGGCGAGTGGACTGACGTCCCTTCGGGCTCTGTAAAGCTTTACTTCGAGGCAGACAAGGTCGGAAGCGGCGACGCATGCTGCCTGCTGGATGTGGCTGAGGTTCGGCAGGACACTTCCATGGCGGACTGATTTTTCCCTCTCGCTTCTCGGTGGCGCACGGGGCTCGCATCCCGTGCGCCATTTGGCTTCTATCGACCTGGAAAAAATGATGCGGATCAAGACCCTCCTGCGTACCTCCAGCGCGCTTCCGGCTTTTCCTCTGGGTGTCGGACTCGTCATTCTTTACTACACGAGTGATACGTCGCGGCTGATCGCCTTTTTTCCGATTCCGTACGCCCCGCTGCTTGTGGAGCGGCCGCTGGAGCCGATGTATGCGGTCACCTACGCGTTGGTCTCCGCAGCCGCGGCTTGGCAGGGGGCGCGACTGAAGGAGTCAGGGGTGTGGGACGCACCCCCCTACCGGCGCACCTGGCAGATCATCGCGAGCGCCCTGGCCCCGATCGTCGGGCTTGGCTGGCTGATGTTCATCGTCCCCGTCGGCATGGCATTTATTCAGTCGCCGACGCTGCCCACCCTCGTGGCGTTGCCACCCCTGCTACTGGGCATGGCTCTGGCCGTCGCGCACGCCTTGATCGGCTTCACCATCGGGCAGAGGGTGAGACCTCTGATCGCCGTCCCAGTCTTGGTGTCTGTGGTCTTTGTCATCGTGTCGTTTTCGCAGTCGGTCGAGCCTCTGTACCTGTCCCATATGATGGGCAACTATGCTGGCATGCTCGGGTTCGGGGAAACCGCGACGCTCGCCTCGATAGCCGCAAATTTTCTCCCCACTGCGGGCCTCGGCCTCGCGGTGGCGCTGATGTGGCTGAACGCCAGGGTGGTGTTCAAGGTGGGGTTGGCCTGCGTGGTGGTGGCTGCATCCGTTTTCACCTCGTACAGCATTGCGAAGGACTGGAAGGCATTTCCTTCGGTGAATGTCGCCACAGAGAAGGTCTGCCGAGGCAGTGAGCCGAGAGTCTGTATGCCCGAGCAGATATCTGGTGATATCGGTGCGGTTCGGGCGGAGATGAAGAAGACCTACGCGATGCTGGAAACCTACGGGATCATCGAGCATCCGCCGGCCACGGTCAACGATCAGCTGATGTACGGACGCTTCACGCAGAGGCCGACAGAGTCCACCCGCTACCTTCCTCTGGCTGTCGCACACCGGGACCGTCATCTGGTCGCCGATGTGGTTGAGGACTCGGTGCGGTTTCCCTGTGACATACCGACCGCCGGGGCGGAGCGCACTGTCAGCTTCTGGCTTTCGTTGAAACTCGGCGGAAATCCCGAGTACGCGAAGGTGGCGGAGCAGGACCCCTATTACACGCGCGAGCAGCACGAGAAGATCATGAAAGAGGTGCACAGGGTTTCTGCGCTCCCCGCCGGCAAGCAGAAGACCTGGTACCGCACCACCACGAAGAAGGCATGTGAGGGACGCCCGTGATCTGGTGGCTCAAAGCCCGGCGGGTCCATCCCTACCTCGTCTGGGGGATGGTCGCCTTCACCGCGGCCGCGCTCGTGATCCAGGACTCGACCGTGATCGTTCCCAGCTTCGGGGTCGCGGAGGCTCTTGCGACGGAAGGGTTCACGCCGATCAGTTTCTTTGTCCCTCTGATCATGGTGGGTGCGCTGGCACAGACGCTGGACAACAGGCTGCCTTCCGCCGAGGAGTCGGGTGTCCGCCGGGTGCGGTGGATGGACTCCGGGTTGATCATCGCCACGATGGCGGTGGTTGTCGTCCTGGCTGTGGTCGGGAATTGGGTGACCGGTTCCGAGGACGTTCTCACGTCCGGCCGCAGCACCTGTTTCCTGGCCGGCCTCATGCTGTGCGCGCGTGCGCTCGTGAGTCGTTCCGGGATCATCCTGCCCCTGGCATGGACCTTCGCCGTCATCTTCTTCGGGCGCCGGACGAGCCTCGACTACTACGAGTGGGCAGTGACGGCCCAGCCGCCAGGGAACACCCTCGCCCAGACGTGTGCGGCGGCGGCGCTCGCACTCGGTCTGGTTCTCACCCACTACTCCAGGGACACGCTGTGAGCATCGTCTTCACCAACTGCACCTATCGCTACGGACGTAGGTACCGGCCCGTGGTGGACGACTTCTCCTACCGTGTGCCGGACGGCGTCACGATCTTTCTGGGACCCAACGGTGCCGGGAAGTCCACCGCACTGAAACTCGCCGCATCGGTGATCAGGCCGCAGACGGGGCGTATCGGTGTGGACGGGGTCAGTTCTCGTAGCCGTGAGTACCGCAAGCATGTCGCGTGGATGCCTCAGCACATCACCCCGATGACCGGAATGACCGCCCGTGAGCAGGTCGCCTACAGCGGATGGCTGAAGGGCATGAACCGCTCTGATGCGTGGGAACAGTCGCATACGGCTCTTGCCACCGTCGACCTGCTGGACAAGGCCGATGCCAAGGCCAACAGCCTCTCCGGTGGTCAACTTCGACGCGTCGGTGTGGCCTCCGCGCTGGTCCACGAATGCCGGGTACTCCTGCTGGACGAGCCCACAGCAGGCATGGACCCCACACAGCGGCGCGCCTTCCGCGATGTGCTTTCCGCCGTTGCGGAGGGGGAAGGGGTGAAGGTCCTCATGTCCACGCACGACGTCGCCGACCTTGCCGACGACGCCGACTATGTGACGGTGCTCAGCGGAGGGACGATCCGCTTCAACGGGGCGACGCATGAGTTCCTGGCCCAGGCCCCACCGGACGTGCAGGAATCGCGACGTGCGGAAGGCGCCTACACCGCACTGACAGCGCTGTGAAGGTGGAGCGGGCCCACTGTGGCTCTCCGTAGCGGTCTCCGGCCCACTGGTCGCGTGGGAGGTGCCGATGCCGCGCCGAGGCGACTGACGCTCACTCGCCGCCACGCCGCCGCACCATCTCCCCGATCCACAAGGGCGCGTACGGCGATGTGCACCCCTTGGGCGTCGGGTAGTCCTTGAGCACACCCAGCCGCTCCCCGATGTCCAGCGCACGGGCGCGGTGCTCCGGGTGCTCGATGCCGATCTGGGCCAGGGAGGTGTTCATCGCCCACTGGAGCCGGTCCGGGGCGTCGCGCATCTCCGCCTCGATGACGTCGAGCAGCGCGCCCAGGTCCAGGCCGTCGGGCCGCTTCACGACCCGGTCGGCGGTCAGCGCCCACCCGGCGCTGGCGACGACCGGATCGGCGTCCTCCGTCCAGGCGAGGCGCAGCTCCTCCGCGTGCGGGCTCTTCTTCACCACGTAGCCCACGAGCCAGTCGTGCACCTTCGGCGCCCGCGCCTCGCGCAGCATGCGGTCCAGCTCGCCGTGCGTGTACGCCTTCGGCCGGCAGACCAGCAACGCGACGAGCCGCGCGGCGGTGTCGTCGGTCTCCCACAGCTCGACGGCCAGCTCCTGCCGCTTCCCCAGCCGCTTGGCGAGGGCGCGCAGCTTGCTGAGGTTCACCCCGTGATCGTCCCCGTGCCGCGCGTTGACGGCGCGGGCCTTGGGGTCGTCGAGGGCGGCGAGCTCGGCGACGACGTCGGCGACGGTTGCTTCGGACACGGGGCCGCCTTTCGTAAGGGGTGTTCCCGCCAGCGGTACTACATCGGTTCCACGAAGCCGGTCCGCCACTCCGGGCGGGGGTCCGCCCCCAGGCTCGTCCAGTACTCCGTACCGCGGACGACCTGCCCGTCGCGGACGGTCCAGAAGGACGCCGCACGGAAGACGCCGAGGCTGTCGTGCGGCACCTCGACCTCGGAGACGACGTCCTCGCCCTGGGCCACCACCTTGAGTACGCGGATCGACCAGCCAACCGGATACTCGCGGTTCACCGCGACGAAGTTGTCCCGGCCGACGATGCGTTCGAGGCTGATCGGCCACTCGACGACGGCGTCCTCCGCGACCAACTCCGCGACACCCGCCCAGTCCCGGTCCTGAATCCGGCCCCACAACGTCTCGATCACCTTGGAAGGTTCCATGGGGCAGAGCCTCGCACAGAGGTCTGACACCGGCGGCGGGAGCTTCCGTCATCCGGCGCGGAAGACCTCCTCGACGGAGGAGGCCGTCGCGGCGCGCTGAAGCCATGCGTGCAGGAGCCGCGGGTCGGTGCAGGCGGCGATCTTCGCGCGGTCCGCGTCGGTGAGGGCGATGCCGCGAACGCCGAGAAGCAGCAGGAGACCTTCCGCCCGGCCTTCGGCCCTGCCCTCGTCCCGGATCTCCTCCGACATGGCGGACTTGTAGAAAGAGGTGTCCACGGCCACCAGGTTCCTCCACTGTTGTGCGGCCGGACGACTGCCCAGGCCCTGAGCGGTGAGTTCGACGATGGGGTCGGTGATGTTCTCGGGCGCGTCGGCGTTTCAGGGTCTACGGCAGTCACGGCACTGTCCCGGTTCCGGGGCGCGGAAGGCCCGGTTGCAGTCGTCGCAGTTCTGGAGGGGGATGACGGTGGGCGGGGCGAAGGGGATCGGGAGCGGGGGTGGCAGGAGGGCCGTGATCCGGTGGCGGAGGAGGCGCGCCGGGTGGGCGAGCGGGACCGGGAGGTCCGTGGTGAGGGCCCGGCGGATGGCGTCGGGGTGCGTGTCCCGTTCGAGCCAGGCGGCAACCCCCGGGGTGAGCGCGGCGACGTCCGCCTCGGAGAGCGTCAGCACGGGCGCGTGGCGGCGGAGGTCCGCGAGGAGCAGGGCGGCGGACCGGTGGAGGCCGGTGGGCCGGGGCAGCGGCTTCGGGGTGGGGTGCTGCTGCCGGGGCGGGGGCGCTGGGGCGGCGGCGCGGATGCGGTCGTCCGGCTCGGCGGGCGGCGGGGTCGTGGTGCGCGGGGCGGCGTACGGCTCCCGGGGGGCCGGGGGCGGCGCGGCGTACGGCCGGTTGTGCGACTCCGTACGCGTGCGTACGCGGCCGTCCCGCAGGCGTACGCGGATGCGGCACAGGTAGCCCGCCGCCTCCAACTCGCGCAGCGCGGCCGCGATCCGCATCTCGCTCTCCGGGAAGCGCGCGGCGAGCACCTTGACGCCGATCTTCGCGCCCTCGGGCAGTGACTGGATGTGAACGGCGAGCCCGATCGCGAGGAGGGAGAGGTCTCCGTGCTGGGCGAGGTGGTTGCCGATGACCGTGAAGCCGGACGTGTGGCGGGAGTTGACGTGGATGACACCGGAGGTCGGTGTGACGTCGTGGGGAGCCCCGGGGGAACCGGGCGGGGCGCACGGGGGCGCGATAGCCTGCTGGGCAGTCATCGGGAAGCTCGATTCTTCCTCGGTGGTCAGGCCCCGGCCGGGATTCGCTGTCCCGGTCGGGGCCGACTCGTGTCTGGGGTTGGTGCCGCGAGCATATGCCCGACAACCGACTCCAAATCCAGCTCAGTTGCCATTTGTCACCCACGCGAGTGATCAGCGTTCGTACCGGGTTCGGGTGGGTGGGGTTCTGAACTGGTGTGGGCTGAGTGCGCATGAGTGAGCTGTGGTGCTTGGGAGTGAGTGGTGGGGGTGTGGGGGAATGCAGGTTCTGGGATCGAATGGGTGACCTTGTGGTGGGTTGCTCGTTGTTACGAATGATGTGGTGTGCCGGTCGTGGGTGGGGGTGTGGTGGTGGGCGGTGTGCGGGAGTTGGCGGCGCCGTTCGTGGTGGCTGGGCCGTCGGGGGTGGCGGTGCGGGGCCGTCTCAAGCACCTCACCGGCCAGGACGAGCTGGTGTTGCGGGCGGTGGGTGCGTATCAGGGTGGGCTGGCGTCGCGGGATCTGAAGGCCCGGTGCGCGGACGGCCTGAACCACAGTGCTGAGTCGTGGGCTGTGCGTAAGCGCGGGCTGACGGGGTTGTCGTCGTCGCGGATCGCCGGGGCGATCACGAAGGCGTCACATGATCAGTGGGCACTGGCCCGGCGCTGCCTGGCCGCGCACATCCGCAGCCTGGAGGCCGGGATCAGGACGCTGCGGCACCGGTTGTCGCTCCCGGTCGGCTCGAAGGGCACGAAGCGCGCGCCGGGCGGTTACCGGTCCCGGGGTGAGTGGTTCCACAAGTCCCGCCGCCTCAAAGCCTTGGAGGACCGGCTCACTGCCGCTGTCGCGGACTGGCGGTCGGGGCGGGTCCGCGTCGTGCGGGGCGGGAAGCACCTGTTGAACACCCGCCACCACCTCGAAGAGGCCGGGCTGAGCGAGGAGCAGTGGCGTGAACGCTGGGAGGCGGAGCGGTGGTTCTTGGCGGCGGACGGTGAGTCGGGCAAGCGGTACGGGAACGAAACGATCCGCGTCACCCCGGACGGCCGGGTCAGCATCAAGCTCCCCGCCCTCTTGTCCCACCTCGCCAACACCGCGCACGGCCGCTACACCCTCACCACCCCGGTCGCCTTCGCGCACCGGGGTGCGGAGTGGGCCGACCGCGTCGAAGGCAACCGTGCCGTCGCCTACCGCATCCACTACGACACCGGCCGGGACCGCTGGTACCTGACCGCGTCCTGGCAGAAACCAGTCGTACAGACGATGCCTCTGGAGGCGGCGAGGGCCGGGGGTGTGATCGGGGTGGACACCAACGCCGGCCACTTCGCCGCCTACCTCCTCGACGCCCATGGCAACCCGGTCGGCGAACCCCAACGCTTCGGCTACGACCTGTCCGGAACGGCCGCACACCGTGACGCACAGGTCCGCCACGCCCTCACCCGCCTCCTGCACTGGGCCGCCCGGACCGGCGTCACCGCCATTGCCATCGAAGACCTGGATTTCGCGGCGGAGAAGACCCGGGAGAAGTACGGCCGTAGGAAGCGTTTCCGGCAGCTGATCTCCGGTATGCCCACCGGCAGGCTCAAGGCCCGCCTCGTTTCCATGGCGACCGAACACGGTCTCGCGATCATCGCGGTCGACCCCGCCTACACCTCGATGTGGGGTGGTCAGCACTGGCAGAAGCCACTGACCACGCCCCGCCGGAAGATGTCCCGTCACGATGCCGCCGGTATCGCGATCGGGCGACGCGCCCTCGGACACCCGATCCGGCGTCGGACGACACCGCCCCGTGCGCACCGGAGCGATGCGCACGGGCATCGGACCGTCCAGGCCGCACCAGGTGCCCCAGGGCGTGAGGGGCCCCGCCCCCGCATCCCCGGACCACGGACACGATCCGTGCCACCGGACGCGGCGAGAACGCGGGCGACCAGGACACCCAAAACCGTTCGGGATGTCCGCAGTGCCAGGGTGTGGATCCAAGACTCACTCCTGCTCACTGAATAGGAACGGTTGGGTTCTTTCTCAAGGTTCTTTCAAAGCATTTGGCGTCGTGCGGCGCACCGGGTCGCGGGTTTCCGCGACCTGGCGCACCGCGTCGTGGAAACCCGCGATCCGGTGGCCCGCGCCTGCTTACGGTGAATGTCCGGCGCTTGTCCGGCGTTGTCCCGGCTGTCCGGCGTGACGGGTGGGGACGGTCATCGGTTGAGGAGCAAAGGCACGCGCGTCGGAAGTGGGGTACGGATGAGCGCCAACAACGAGACGGAAGAGCACGGTTGGGACGTCGATCCCGAGGACGAGTCGGGCGCGGCGGTAGTCGCCGCCGTGGGCCGCCAGCTCAAGGCGTGGCGCGAGGCGGCGGGGATGCGGGCGGCGGAGTTCGGAGTGCTGATCGGGTACGGGGAGGACCTGATCTACAAGGTCGAGGGCGGCAGGCGCATTCCCCGGCCCGAGTACCTGGACAAGTCGGACGACCTCTTGGGCGCGCACGGCAAGATCGCTGTGATGAAGCAGGACTTGGCGGTGGTGCGGTATCCGAGGAAGGTTCGGGACCTGGCCAAGATGGAGGCTCGGGCCGTGGAGGTGGCGGTGTACGCCGAGCACGGCGTCCATGGCCTCTTGCAGACAGAGGGGCATGCCCGTGCGCTGCTGGAGACCCGGCAGCCGTCCTATTCGTGCGATGAGGTGGAGCGCGGGGTCGCGGCCCGAATGGCGCGACGCGCGATCTTCGATCGCACGCCGGCCCCGACGCTCAGCTTTGTTCTGGAAGAGGCTGCGCTGCGCCGGCCTATCGGCGGCAAAGCGGAATGGCGAAGGCAACTGGAGCGCCTGCTCGTCATTGCGCAAATGAGGAACGTGTCCTTGCAGATCATGCCCCTCAACTGCGAGACACATCCTGGGTTGGACGGTGGGATCGAGGTGTTGAAGTTCGGGGACGCCACAGCTGTCGGCCGCTCATGGGGTGCCTTCAACGGACGCCCGGTTACTGACCCGAAGCAGCTCCGAATCCTAGAACTGAGGTATGGCATGATCCGAGCCCAGGCCCTCACGCCAGCGGATTCACTGGCCTTGATCAAGCAAGTGCTGGGAGAGACATGACCGACAACCCCTCTGCCGGGAACGCTTCTGCGATGAACTGGTTCAAGAGCAGCTACAGCGACAGCAGCAGTGGCAACAACTGCATCGAGGTTGCCGCCGCGCCCGGCACCGTCCTCGTCCGGGACTCCAAGGACGTCCACCGCCCCCACCTCGCGCACGCCCCGCACGCGTGGGCGGCCTTCGTCGCCCACGCGGCCCACACCGCATGACTCGCCCCCACCTGCCCACCACCGAGGCCGCCGTCACCGCCGTACGGGAAGTCGCCGAGGCGTACAACCTGGAGGTGACGGTCACCGACGACATCGGGGCCGATCAGACCTCCCGGCGGGAGTCCGCGGGCGCATTCGCCGTGGCGGACGCGGACGGGTCGTTGCCGCACGAGGCGTTCATCGAGCTGGGCGGGGTCCCGGCCGTCACCGTGCAGGTCTTCCCGGAGGACGACGCGCGGATCACCGTCGACGGGGTGGTCTTCGAGGACGTGCCCCGGGACTCCGTGCCGGCGTTCCTGCGGTCCGTGTACGGCGGTATGGCGTACGTGAAGGGCCGGTTCTTCCCGCCGGGGCAGTGGCTCGTCGTGCCGTTGCCCGGGGACGAGACGTACAAGGAACTGGTGCCGCGCGCCATGCTCAGCCCCTGGCTGTCCCGTAACTTCCGCAGTGCCTGAGGGCCCTGAGGACATAGGCCCCCTCGCCCGGCTCTTCGACGCGCTCGGGGCCGAGGACCCCGAGGGGTGGGCCGAGTCCGAGGCCGAGGAGGGGCTGCCGCAGCTGGCCCGGTTCCGGTTCCTGCGGATGGTGTGGCAGGACATCGACGCCTGGAGCACCACCGCGTCCGACTGGGTCGCCGCCTACCGCAGAGACGGGGCGGCGGGTGGCGCGGTCGAGCGCGCCTTACGGCTCGGGCTGACCGCCGAAGACCTGGGCGAAATCGCCCGCGAGGTCGCCCGGGAGACCGCCTTCGCGATGCTCCAGGGGCTGGACGATCCGGACCGGGGCGACGAGCCGGACGAGGTGGCGGGGCGGTTGCCCGGATGGTTCCTCGGTGAGAACTCCGCGCACGGCGGGCCCACGGGGCGCATACTCAACGCCCTGCACGAGGACTTGAACGAGACCGAACCGCAGACCCCGACCAGCAGCCGTACCGGAGGAGACACCGCATGACCGCGTTCGACGTGATGGAGCGGCGGATATGGGGCGGGCAGGCCGACGCCTACGCCCGCACCGCCGCCCGGCTCTGCGTCCACACCGTGCCCGCCCTGCTGGACGCCGCCGGTGTCGCGGCCGGGACCCGCCTGCTCGACGTGGGGTGCGGCAACGGCAACGTGACGGCCGCCGCCCTCGCGCGCGGCGCGGCCGTCCGGGCCGTGGACGCCGAGCCCGGCATGGTCGAGGCGACCCGGCGCGCGGCGCCCGGGGCCGAGGTGCGCTCCGGGGTGCTGCCCCAGCTGCCGTACTCAGACGGGGAGTTCGACGCGGTCGTCGCCAACTTTGTGCTCAACCACGTCGGCCGCCCCCTGGAGGCCCTGGTCGAGATGCGCCGGGTCGCCCGCCCCGGAGCCACGATCGCCGTCACCGTCTGGCAGCTGCCGGGCGCTCCGGGCCAGGCACTCGTGGGCCGGGCCGCCCAGGCCGCCGGGCTCACCAGGCCCGACTGGCTGGCCATGGTGGACGAGGAACACAACTTCACGCGCACCCCGGACGGCCTGGCCGCGCTGCTCAAGGCCGCCGGGCTCGCGGACGTGGAGGCCGCCACGCACACCTGGGACCACCGCGCCGCCCCGGAGGACTGGTGGGCGGGCCCTGCGGCCGGTATCGGCGCGATCGGCGGAATGGTCACGAGCGCCGGCCCGGAGGGCGTGGCGGCGGCCAAGCGCGAGTACGACGCACTGTGCGGCGAATTCCTCGCGGACGACGGGCTGTTGACCCTTCCGCACGCTGCGGTACTGGCGCGCGGGACGGTGTAGGGCCCCGGGCGGGGCCCCGGGCCCCGCCCCTCAGTTCCCCGTGACCGTGACCTTCTCGTCGTTCTTCAGCTGCTCGACCAACTGCTTCACCTTCGCCTTGTCCCAGGCCAGGTTTCCGCCCACGTTGCCCGCGATCGGGATGTTCATCGACGTGCCGTCGCCGCCCGTGACGCCCTTCATCGCGAAGAACATCTTGCCGAGCGACCAGAGCGACATGTCCTTGTCCACGATCAGCGTGTCCAGGCCCGCGCCCATCGTCGGGTACAGCTTGAACGGGTTGATGATCGTGGAGAACGTCGCCGTCTGGCTCGCCAGCGCCGCGAGGAACTTCTGCTGGTTCTTCGTACGGTCCAGGTCCGAGGTGAAGGCGTGGCGGGTGCGGACGAAGGCCAGGGCCTGCTGGCCGTCGAGGGTCTGCTTGCCGGCCGGGAAGTCCGCGCCCGACCACTTGTCCTTGAACGCCTTCGGGATGTCCAGCTCGACCCCGCCGATCGCGTCCACGATCTTGGCGAAGCCGCCGAACCCGATCTCGACGTAGTGGTCGATGTGCAGACCCGTGTTGAACTCGACGGTACGGACGAGGAGCTCCGGCCCGTCCGTGGCGTACGCGGCGTTCAGCTTCGTCGTCTTGCCCGTGGCCGGGTACTTCTTGCCCGACTCGGAGCCGACGAACGACGGGATCTCGACGTTCGAGTCACGCGGCAGCGAGACCAGCGTCGGGCCGTTGTCGCCGGTGTGCAGGATCATCATCGAGTCGGTCCGCTTGCCGTCGGCCGAGCCCGTGTGGAGCCGCTTCTTGTCCTCGGACGTCATGCCCTCGCGGCTGTCCGAGCCCACGATCAGGTAGTTCGTCCCCTTGCCCGCCTCCGGCCGTTCGATGACCTTCGACAGGTCGACGGCGCGGTTCAGCTTGGAGTCGGCCCAGAAGTACGTGCCCACGGAGACCCCGAGCAGCGCGACGACCAGGACCAGCGCGCCGATCTTGATCCGGCGGCCCCAGTTGGGCGCGGGTCTCGGGCGGCCCTGCGCGGGGCTCCGGTCGCCGCCGCCGGAGCCGGGGCCGTTGCCGCCGCCGTAGACCTGGCCCGTGTTGTACCCGCTGTCGTAACCCTCGTCGTACTGCGGGTGACCGCCGTCGTAGCCCGAGGGCTGCTGCGGCACCGGGCGCTGCCTGGGCGGCGCGGGGCGCTGGGGCGGCGGGGCCGGGCGGCGCTGGACGTGCGGCATCGAGCGGGCGCTCTCGGGCCGCTCGCTCGCGCTGCCCTGCCCGTAGCGGTTACCGCTGCGGTTGTCGTCGGTCCAGCCGTCGGGCCAATCGTTCATACGGACCAGTGTGCAGGCCGGGGCCGCCCCTCTTACAGGGTGGGAGGAAAATCGCACCAGGGCTGTTGCGAAGCTGATGCATTGCGACGGCGTTCGGGCCCCCGCATAAGGTGGACGACATGACAGATCAGGCTCCGCGCCCGGAGAGCGACATTCCGGGCAAGCCCACCGCGGCCTCCCGGACCACCCTCAGCCACATCATGACCGGCAGCGACACCAATCTGCTGGGTACGGTGCACGGCGGCGTGATCATGAAACTGGTGGACGACGCGGCGGGCGCGGTGGCCGGCCGGCACTCCGGCGGCCCCGCCGTCACGGCCTCGATGGACGAGATGGTCTTCCTGGAGCCGGTCCGCGTCGGCGACCTCGTGCACGTCCGCGCCCAGGTCAACTGGACCGGCCGCTCCTCCATGGAGGTCGGCGTGCGGGTCATGGCCGAGCGCTGGAACGAGTCGACGCCCGCGACGCAGGTCGGCAGCGCGTACCTGGTGTTCGCCGCGGTCGACGCGGACGGCCGGCCCCGCCCCGTACCGCAGGTGATCCCGGAGACCGAGCGCGACAAGCGGCGCTATCAGGAGGCCCAGATCCGCCGCACGCACCGCCTGGCGCGGCGGCGCGCGATCAGGGAGCTGCGCGAGAAGCGGATTGCCGAGGGCATTGCGGACTGAGGGCGCGGGGCGAGCGGGGACCGAGAGGCGCGGGGTTCAGCCCTGACCGGTTCCGTCCTCAAACGCCGGACGGGCTGGGATGGCCACGCGCCGGACGGGCTGGAATCGCCCGCCTCACGCGCACGTCACCTCGTCCCCCTTCACCGCGCCGAACCTGCCCGGCTCCGGGTCCTCCGCGTGGACCCGCTCGACCGTGCGGTAGTCCTCGCCCGCCGTCACCCGCATCGTCGCCCCCTGCCCCGGCACCGCCCGCAGCTCCGCCCCCGGCAGCGCCGCCGCCAGAGTCTTCGCGGACCGGTCCCAGCGCGGGTCGTACGTGACCAGGGTGCGCTTCAGGCCGTGCTGCGGTGCGGTGAGCGGGGCCCGGGTCGTGTCGAAGCCGGTGGCGTGCAGCGCGGCGTCGACCTTGGTGCCCAGGCCGTCCTTCGCGGTGCCGTTGTAGACCTGGACGCGGATCTGCTTCGGCGGGACGTCCACCTTCTTCGCGGGGGCCTTCTCGGCGGGCCGGGCGGTGGTCAGGGGTTTGTCCTCGCGCAGAGCGGTGAAGAGCTGCTTCGCCTTGACCGGGTCCCACTTCACCGTGGAACCGATCCCCTTCACCTGGTAGGCGACATCGCCCATCGGCACCGAGGCGAATTCGGACGAGGCCGCCGAGAAGCCCCGCATCGCCTGGCCGATGGAGAGCATCTGCTCCGTGTCGAAGCCCCGGTCGGCCCGTACGGACTTCAGCATCGTCGAGGCGACCTCGCGGAACTTCACCGGATTCAGCAGCACCCCGCTGCTCGTCGCCTGCTTGATCAGCGAGGCCATGAACTTCTGCTGGCGCTGCATCCGGCCCAGATCGGCGGCCCCGTCGATGTGCCGGGACCGTACGTACTGGAGCGCCTGGCCGCCGTCGAGCGTGTGGGGGCCGGGCGCCAGGTCCAGGCCGGTGTAGGAGTCCTTCAGCGGGCGGGTGGTGCAGATCTTCACCCCGCCGAGGGTGTCGACCGTGGTCATGAAGCTGGTGAAGTCGACCTCCAGATAGTGGTCGATCTTGACGCCGGTCATGTGCTCCACGGTGCTCACGGTGAGACCGGGGCCGCCCTCCGCGTACGCCGCGTTCAGCTTCACCGGATGCGCCGCGTGCTCCTCGCCGGTCGTACGGTCCCGATGGGCCGGGATCTCCGCGTAACTGTCCCGGGGGAGGCTGACGACGCTGGCCCGCTGCTCGTCCGCCGAGAGGTGGACCAGCATGATCGTGTCCGTGCAGTGGCAGGGCGCACCGCCCAGCCGGTACTTCCGCTTCTCGTCCTTGCTGATCTTCTCGCGGCCGTCGGTGCCGACCAGCAGCAGATTCATGCCGCGCCCGCCCGCGGGCCGGTTCTTCATGTCCTTGAACGGATCGACGCGGTCGATTCCGCTCTCCAGATTCGTCACGACCGCGTGCCCGATGCCGCCCGCGCCGAGCACCAGCACCGAGAATCCGGTCGCCACCCGCATGCCCCAGCGCGGCCGCTCGTCCTGCTTTCTCCGCCGCCGGCGCCGCGCGGGCGCGGGGCGGGGCCGGGCGGGACGGGGGGAGCGGGGCGGCGTGGGCACGAGGGACACCTCCGCGGTGCGAGGGGGACCGTTCGCACGGTAGGCCCATATGATCCTCATCCCGGGAGGCCACCCGGCGGCGCGCGCCGCCGTCCCCCATTCGCGGTAACGTGGCGGCCGAATACCGCCTGGTGGGGTACGAGCCCCCGGCGCCCCCGAGGACCACCCGAGGACCACATGTCTGCCGCGCAGCCTCCCGCCGTCTCCGTGATCATGCCGGTGCTCAACGAGGAGCGCCATCTCCGTAACTCCGTACGCCACATCCTGGAGCAGGAGTACGCGGGCGAGATGGAGGTCGTGATCGCGCTCGGCCCCTCCACGGACCGTACCGACGAGATCGCCGCCGAGCTGGTCGCTGAGGACCCCCGCGTCCACACCGTGCCGAACCCCACCGGACGCACCCCCGCAGCCCTCAACGCCGCGATCAAGGCGTCGAGCCACCCCATAGTCGTCCGCGTCGACGGCCACGGCATGCTCTCGCCGAACTACATCGCGACCGCCGTCCGGCTCCTGGAGGAGACGGGCGCGCAGAACGTCGGCGGGATCATGCACGCCGAGGGCGAGAACGCCTGGGAGGACGCCGTCGCGGCGGCCATGACCTCGAAGATCGGCGTCGGCAACGCGGCCTTCCACACCGGCGGCCAGGCGGGCCCGGCCGAGACCGTCTACCTGGGCGTCTTCCGCCGGGAGGCGCTGGAGAAGGCCGACGGGTACAACGTCGAGTTCATCCGGGCCCAGGACTGGGAGCTGAACTTCCGCATCCGCGAGTCCGGCGGCCTGATCTGGTTCTCGCCCGAGCTGCGCGTCCAGTACCGCCCCCGCCCCTCCGTACGGGCGCTCGCCAAGCAGTACAAGGACTACGGCCGCTGGCGCCACGTCGTCGCCCGCTACCACGCCGGCTCCATCAACCTGCGCTACCTGGCGCCCCCGACCGCCGTCGTCGCCATCGCGGCCGGCCTCGTGGTGGGCGCCGCGGTCACCCCGTGGGCGCTGATCGTCCCCGGCGGGTATGCCGCGGCGATCGTCGCGGGCTCCCTCCCGGCGGGCAAGGGCCTGTCGCTGAAGGCCCGCGCGCAGATCCCGGTCGCGCTCGCGACCATGCACATGTCCTGGGGCTACGGCTTCCTGACGAGCCCGCGCGCGCTGGCGAAGAAGGTCATCGCGAGCCGCCGTCCGGCGATCGCCGAGCCGGGCGCGCCGGTGGCCTGAGCCGCGTACGACGAGAGGGGGCGCCCGGCCGGACCGGGCGCCCCCTCTCGCGTACCGCTCGTCAGCTCTTTCCGTCCCACCGGTAGACGGAGTAGATGTCCATGCACTGGCCCTTGTCGGCGGCGTTGATGTCGTCCGCGCCTTCCGGAAGATCACCCGCCTCGACCTTCGGGGCCTTGTACGCGGTGCCCTCGCGCCAGTCCGCACCGACGACGACGGTCAGCCCGCCGGCCTTCGGGTCCGCCTTGACCGAGGTCGTCGGCAGGCCCAGGGCCTGGGCGACGGACTGCGCGTCCGCCTTGCCCTGGGCCCCGTCCTCCTGCGGGTACCGCACCGCCGTGTCCTTGCTCGGGTCCAGGTCCTTCGAGGTGTCGGCCTCGGCGAAGCCCTTGCCGTGCAGCAGGTCGGCGACCTCGGTGGCCCGCCCGTCCTTGGGCGCCTGGCCGACACCCGTGCCGTTCACCACCGAGATCCCGAGGGTCGCCGGAGCGGCTGCCGGGGGCCCGGAGGGGGTCGAGGACGACGAGGGCTTCTTCTTCTCCTTGCCGTTCTTGTCGAACGCGACGTCCTCACGGACCAGACGCCACAGGGCTTCCGCGGACTTCTCGACGGGAACGAGCTTGTTCCGGTCCTGGGACCACTCGGCCGTCGGCATCGTCGCCATGGTGATGCGGTCGATCGGCACGCTCTTGAGCTGCATCGACAGGTCGTAGAGCTTCTTGACCGAACGGATCTCGTCGGAGACCTGGAGGGCCTTGGTGGCCGTCTCCGCGAGGTCCATCAGTCGGCCCGCGTCGGACCAGAGGTTCTGCTTCTTCAGCGTGCGCAGCATCGAGTTCATGTACATGTGCTGCGCCTTGGCGCGGTTCTGGTCGTTGCCGAAGGCGTGCCGGGTACGCAGCCACTGAAGTGCCTGCTTGCCCTGCACCGTGTTCGTGCCCGCCGGCAGCTTGAGCCCGGAGCCGCCGGGAACGAGACGGGTGGGCTTGTCCCACACACCCGTCTTCACGCAGACGTCGACCCCGCCGATCGCGTCCGCCATGGCCACCACGCCCGCGAAGTCGAGCATGATCCAGTGGTCGATGTAGACGCCGGTGAGCTTCTCCCAGGTGGTCAGCGTGCAGCCGGGACCACCGCGCTGGAGGGACTCGTTGATCGGGCTGCTGTCCGTCGCGGGGTACTTCTGACCGGTCTTGGAGTCCGTGCACTCCGGGATGTGGAGGATCGTGTCGCGCGGAATGCTGACCAGCGAGGAGTTCTTCCGGTCCGCCGAGATGTGCAGCAGCATCTGGACGTCGGCCCGGGGCTTGTCCCCGACGGTGTCCTTGCTGCCGCCGAGCTTCACGTTCTCCGCGCTGTTCCGGCTGTCCGAGCCGATCAGCAGGATGTTGAGCGGGCTCTCGCCCTTGGCGTTCGGCGCGGTCTTCTTCACACCGCTCTCGCCGCCGCTGCGGGCGCTGCTGCGGATGTTGTTGTTGAGGTGCCGGTAGTAGAGGTACCCGGCGGAGGCGGTGCCCAGGACGAGCACCGCCATGGATATCGCTATCCACTTGAACACGCGGCGTTTCCGGGACTTCTTCGCGGCCCGTTTACGTGACTTGCCGCGCCGGTGGCTCGCACGGCCACCGCCGGCCTCGCCCGTCCCGGCGTCACCGGGGCGCGCGCCGTCCCGGTCGCCGCCGCCCTCGTCCCCGCCCTGACGGCGGGAGTGCGTCCGCGACCGCGTCCCCTCCCCGGGCGTGCTGCTCCGTCCCACCAGGACCCCCCTGCTGCTCAGACTCGTATGGTGCGGTGACGCGGTGTCACTTGGAGCACCCCGCGGATTCGGCGCTGGACTTCGGAATGTCGATCTTCTTCGGCGCCGTGATGGGCGTACCGGCCGCCTGGAAGTCCTTGCCCAGCGTCAGCACCATCGCCTGAAGCCCCTCGGCGTCGGTGGTGCCCGGCTTCATCGCGGAGCCGGGCAGGCCCATCATCTCCGCGAGGGCACGGGCCTGGTCCGCCTGGTTCGGGGCGTACTCCAGCGTCGTCTTGGCGATCTTCTCGGGCGCGTTGGCCTTGTTGGTGGACTTCAGGACGCCCTTGGTGTTCTGCAGCCAGCTGACCGTCTGCTGAGCACCGCCGGCGACGTCCCCACCGTTGTACACATCGACCCGGACGTCGGCCGCGGCCGCCTTGGTTCCCTTGAGGAGCGCGTCCTGCTTGCTCTTGGCCTTCTTCTTCTGCGCGGCCACCTCGGTGAGCGAGGTGTCGTCGCGCAGCATCGAGAACAGCTGCTCGGCCTGCGTCGGGTGCGGGACGACCGTGACGGGCTTGGGCTCGTCGGGGTTGTCGATCACCGGCATGGTGACGAACGTGATGTTCTTCGTGTCCGTCTTGGTGATCTCCTTGGCGAGCGTGCTGAGCTTCTTCACGTCGCCGATGGGCTTGTCGACGGTCAGCGCCTTGGTCGCCGCGTCCGCCACCTTGAACAGCTTCGTCGGGCTGGTCAGCGTGTCGTCCGACTTGGCCTGCTTGATCATCGACCCGATGAACTGCTGCTGGCCCTTGATCCGGTCGAGGTCGCTCCCGTTGGCGTAGGCGTGCCGCGTCCGTACGAACGCCAGCGCGTCCTCGCCCTCGACCTTGTTCGGACCGGCGGGCAGCTTGAGATGCGACTTCGGGTCGTCGATGGCGTGGTCGAGGCAGATGTTGACGCCGCCGACCGCCGTGGACAGGGTCTTCACCGCGTTGAAGTCGACCATCATGAAGTGGTCGATCTTCACCCCGGTCAGCTCCGTGACCGTCTTCATCGTGCAGCCGGGGTTACGGCCGGACTCGCCGAGGCTCCGGTTGAACCGGACGTGCTGCAGACCCGGGATGGTCTTCTCGGAGCCGTCCTCCTGCGTGTAGCTGCAGTCCGGGATGTCGGTGATGAGGTCGCGCGGGATGCTCATCGCCGTGGCGTTGGTGCGGTCCTCGGAGACGTGGAACAGGATGTTCGTGTCCGCGTGGCCGACGCTGCCCTTGTCGCCGTAGCCCTCGTTGCCCTTGCCGGTGCGCTTGTCCGTACCGATGATCAATATGTTGATCGGGGCGTTGGCGGTGACGACGTCCTTGTTCCCGTTGTCGCCGATGTCCACGGTGTTGATGTTGCCGTTGAGGCGCTGGTAGAGCCAGTAGCCGCCGGCCGAGACCCCCACGAGCACGAACGCCATCACGCCGCCCGTCCACAGCAGCGCCTTCTTCTTGCGCGATTTGGGAGCCTTGCGCTTACGCCGCCCCTGACCGGAGTCGCCCGGTTCGGGGCGCTGCTGGCCGCGCGGGCCGTTCGCCGACCGGCGCCCGCCCTGGCGCGGCACCTCGGCGGCGCGGCGCGGGGAGTCACCCGCGGGGGCACGGCGAGGAGTGCTCGACGGCCCGCGCTGGGCCGGAGGGACCGAGGCCCGGGGGGTGTTCCCTCCGGAGTGGTTCAGTCGCAGTTCGTAATCGCCGGTGTCCGGGTTGAGAACCCACTGGTCTGCGGGATCCATGTCTTCCGCCCGCCCACGGCTTTGCGCATCCACGGTTGCTCGAGTCCTCCGTCGGTGCCACGCGAGGCGCCTCCCCCGAAAAGGCGCTCAGTCTTTCTCTCTCCAGAAGTGCACGGCCGGACGGCCGGTAGCACCGGATCGCGTCACACTATCCGTCTCATTCGATGTCCAGCGACGCGCGTGACACATTCCACGGCCCTTACAACCGGGCATTCTTCCCATTGCGCGCGGAATGTTGGTGTCTGTTTGGCCATTGCTTTACTGCTTGCACAGGTCGGTCGCGGCATTGTTCCCCGAATACGTGGGTGTGGGCGACGGTCCGGAGGCGTCGGCCGAGCCCGGGTTCTTGCCGTCGCTGTCGTTCTTGTCGGCGGGTACCACGGTGACCGGCTTGTCGTCGCGGAGCCGCTTGAAGAGCTTGTCCGCGTCGGGCTGCACCAGTTCGTCCCGGTTCCTGTCGAGGTGGTACGGCTGCCGGGGCACCGTCAGGAACTGCACCTTCTCGGTGGGGACGTCACGCATGCCCCGCACCAGGTCGTAGAGGTCCTTCAGGCTGTCCAGGCCCGGGTCGGTGGTCAGCGCCTTGGTGGCCGCGTCGAGCACCGGGTAGAGCCGCGTCGGGTTGAGCAGGACGCCGTTGCTCTGCACCTTGTTGACCAGCGCCCCCAGGAACTGCTGCTGGCGGTCCATGCGGTCGGTGTCGCTCCCGTTGCCGAGCGACTTCCTGGCTCGTACGTAGCCGAGCGCCTGCTCCCCGTTGAGCTTGTGGCGGCCCGCGTCGAGCTTGAGATGGGCGTCCTTGTCGTCGACCGGCTTCTTGAGGCAGATCTCCACCCCGTGCACCGCGTTGACCATGTCCTTGAAGCCGTTGAAGTCGATGACCATGTGGTGGTCGATGCGGATGTCCGTCATCTTCTCGACGGTCCGGATGGTGCAGGCGGTCCCGCCCATCTCGAAGGCCCAGTTGAACTGCGCGAACTGTGCCCTGGTGGTGGTCTCGCCGGCCTTGTGGCAGGCCGGGATGTTCACCATCAGGTCGCGCGGGATCGACATCGCGGTCGCGCTCTTCCGGTTCGCCGCCAGGTGCAGCAGGATCGTCGTGTCCGAGCGCTGGCTGCCGCCGTCGTCGCGGCCGTACTTGCGGTTGTCGCCGGCCCGGCTGTCCGAGCCGATCAGCAGGATGTTCTCCGCGTCGTGCACGACGGAGACCGGCCGCTCCTTCTCGTACTGCTTCAGCTCGGCCGCCGCAGAGGTGTCCGTCCGGATGTTGCCGTCCAGCTTCTTGTACAGCCACCAGCCGACGCCCGCCGCGACGAGCACGACGAACGAGGCGCCGATCGCGGTCCAGCGCAGCCAGTGGCGCTTGCGCTTGACGGTGATGTCCGGGCCCGAGCGCTCGCCCCAGCCCTCCGGGGATTCCTCCGGGGAGGGCCCGGGACCGCTGCCGGACCCGCTGCGGGTCTCACCTCCGGGGGCGGCAGCCGCGCCGGGCTCGCCCTTCTCGGCGGGCTCGCCCTCGTCGCCGGGCTCGCTCGCCTTACCGGGTGGTGGTGCGTCCGGTGTCCGGTCCTCGCCCGCGGCCGAGTCGTCGGGGT
Source organism: Streptomyces sp. NPDC097595 (assembly GCF_044761525.1). Lineage (NCBI taxonomy): Bacteria > Bacillati > Actinomycetota > Actinomycetes > Kitasatosporales > Streptomycetaceae > Streptomyces > Streptomyces sp. NPDC097595. The sequence goes on from NZ_JBIWCN010000024.1 coordinate 112,811, forward strand.
CGCCCGGAGTGCCGGCGCTTTCGGTCACGTCTGCGTCCATCCTTCACGTTCGGCGGCGCGCTGGGCCGCCGGTCGCAGAAGTAGACGGCTGAACCTCACGCTTGGTTGTGCCTCGGCTGGTCTGTACGGCAGATCATGTACCGGAGTCGAGCGCCGACACGGGGGGCTCGGCCCACGATGGGCCGGACGGGTGCCCCCTCGTGCCGCTTGTCATACCGTCAGCGTGACCCGCTCGCTCTCCACCCGCTGCGCCAGCGCCTCCGCGCCCAGCCGGTCGAGGTGGCGGCACAGGACCACGGAGCCCCCGGTGGCCAGCGGCGCGTAGAGCCCGGCGGCGAGCCCGTCCCAGCTGTCGTACGTACGCCCCGTCAGCAGCCGCGAACCGGCGCCCAGGCCCAGCGCCGCCCCGCCCTCGCGGCCCCGCGCCACCAGCTCCGCCGCCGTGAACGAGGCCCCGCCCACCGTCAGCGCCGGCGCGTCCGGGTCCACCGGGGCGAACGGCGCGAAGCGGTCGCCCTGCCCCGGCACCTCCACCGCGTAGTCCGCGAAGCCCTCGGGCGCCTGCGGGAACCGCCCGCCCAACGGGCGCAGCGCCAGGGCGATCCGCTCGCCCCGGCAGGCCCGCGCCGCGTCCAGCGTGTCCGGGCCGGAGACGACCAGGTCGGCGGCGGCCGGGTCGCCCTGCACCTCGGCGACCACGCCGACCGAGGCACAGGCCAGCAGCCAGACCGCGGACTGCCAGTGCGCGGGGAGCAGCAGCGCGAGCCGGTCGCCGGGCTCGGCCGCCAGATCGCCCTGGAGCAGGTTGGCGGTCTTGGCCACCCAGTTGGTGAAGGTGGCCACCGACAGCTCGACGCGCTCCCCGGTGGCGTCGTCGTAGAAGGTGACCAGAGGGCGGGCCGGGTCCGCGGCGAGCGCGGAACGCAGCAGGTCGGCAGGGGTGCGGTCGCTGGCGTTCATGGGCGGAAGCGTACGCGGCCGGGCCGCCGGGCGGCGGGCCCCGCGACAGCCGCGTACACCGGCCCGCCGGATGCGCAACCGATTGCCCGGGAGCGCGTCTCTACAAGGAACCGGGGACCGCCGTCCGAAGGCGCGCCTCACCCGTCTGCATACACTGGCCAGCCGTAATGACGCCCGGCCCAGCAGGAAGCGAAGACAGTGCTGTGACAGAGGCAAAAGAAGCGATCCTCCTGGTCGGCGGCAAGGGGACCCGGCTGCGCCCCCTCACGGTGCACACACCCAAGCCCATGGTTCCGGCGGCGGGCGTCCCCTTCCTCACGCACCAGCTGGCGCGGGCCCGGGCCGCCGGGGTCGAGCACATCGTCCTCGCCACCTCGTACCTCGCCGAGGTCTTCGAGCCGTACTTCGGCGACGGCTCCTCGCTCGGCCTGCACATCGAGTACGTCACCGAGCGCGAACCGCTCGGCACCGGCGGAGCCATCCGGAACGTCGCCCACCGCCTCGCCTCGGGCCCGGACGAACCGGTCCTCATCTTCAACGGCGACATCCTCACCGGACTCGACATCCGGGCCCTGGTCACCTCGCACGCCGACTCCGGCGCCGATGTCTCCCTCCACCTGACCCGGGTCGAGGACCCGCGCGCCTTCGGACTCGTGCCGACCGACGACACCGGCCGCGTCACCGCCTTCCTGGAGAAGCCGCAGACGCCCGAGGAGATCGTCACCGACCAGATCAACGCCGGCGCGTACATCTTCCGCCGCTCGGTCATCGACACGATTCCGGCCGGCCGGCCCGTCTCCGTCGAGCGCGAGACCTTCCCCGGCCTCCTCGCAGACGGCGCCCACCTCCAGGGCATGGTCGACTCCACGTACTGGCTGGATCTCGGCACCCCGCAGGCGTTCATCAGGGGCTCCGCCGACCTGGTGCTCGGCCGCGCGCCGTCCCCGGCGGTCCCGGGCCGCTGCGGCGACCGCCTCGTCCTGCCGACCGCCTCGGTCGCCTCCGACGCCAAGCTCTCCGGCGGTACGGTCATCGGCGCCGGCGCGGTGATCGGCGCGGGCGCCCGGATCGACGGCTCCACCGTGCTCGCGGGCGCGGTCGTCGAACCCGGCGCGGTGGTCACGGCCTCCCTGGTCGGCGAGCGCGCCAGGATCGGCAGCCGTACGGTGCTGGCCGGCGCGGTCGTCGGCGACGGTGCGGAGGTGGGCGCCGACAACGAGCTCCGCGAAGGCGTACGCGTCTGGTGCGGGGCCCGCCTCCCGGACGCGTCGGTGCGGTTCTCCTCGGACGAGTGAGCGACCCGGCTCCGGCCCGTACGCGGACCGGGTGGCCGGAAATCGCCGTACCCTCGACAGGCAGCCCCGACGACCGAGGACCTCTTCCGTGGCAGGACGATTCGCTCCCCGCAACGCCCGGCGCGCGCCCGTCCCGCACCAGGCGGCGGCCACGCCCGTACCGGCGGCGCAGACCCGTGTCTGGACCCCGCCGGGCCCGCTCGACCTGCGCCTCGTCCTCGGCCCCCTGCGCCGGGGCCCCGCCGACCCCACGTTCCGGATGGTCGCCGACGGCTCCGTCCGCCGGTCCAGCCGCACCCCCGAGGGCCCCGGCACGCTCCATGTCGTCGCCCGCGACGGCCGGATCGAGGCGTCCGCCTGGGGGCCCGGCGCGCCCTGGCTGCTGGACCAGCTGCCGACGCTGCTCGGCGAGGGCGACGACCCGGCCGCTTTCACCCCGCGCCACCGCCTCCTCGCCCAGACCCAGCACCGCCGCCCCGGACTGCGGCTGCTGCGCACGGGCCTGGTCCTGGAGTCGCTGATCCCGTCGATCCTGGAGCAGAAGGTCACGACGGACGAGGCGTACCGCGCCTGGCGCCTCCTGGTACGCCAGTACGGGGAGCCGGCGCCCGGCCCGCAGGAGTTCGGCCTCTACGTCATGCCGGACGCCCGCACCTGGTCGCTGATCCCGTCCTGGGACTGGCACCGCGCGGGCGTCGACAGCAAGCGCTCGGCGACGATCCTGCGCACGGTCCGGGTGGCCCGCCGCATGGAGGAGGCGGCCACCATGGACCTCCCCGACGCGCTGACCCGCCTCCAGGCCATCCCGGGCATCGGCCCCTGGACGGCTGCGGAAACCCTGCAACGCTCCAACGGCGCCCCGGACGCGGTCACGGTCGGCGACTTCCACCTCCCCGGCATCGTCGGCCACGCCCTGGCCGGCAACCGCCACGCGAACGACGAAGAAATGCTGACCCTCCTCACCCCCTACGAGGGCCAACGCCACCGAGCAACCCGCCTGATCCTGCTCTCGGGCGCGACCCCACCAAGGCGGGCGCCGCGCTTCCAGCCGAGGGACATCGCACGCCTGTAGAACCCCCGAGCCCGGTTCAGCCCGCCTGGCGGTGCACTCAAGCCCGTCCGGCGATTGAGGACCGGGGTCCGGGGCAGAGCCCCGAAACCCCCCGCGGCCGCGCCAACCTCACCTCACCACGACGAAGTCCGACGCGTCCCGCCCCACCCGCGGCCCGGGGGCCGCCACCGCGTGCCCCACCGCAACCGCCCCCAACGGGTCCCAGGACGACGGCAGCCCCAAAACAGACCGCACCACATCCCGACAGAACATCGTCGAGGACACCCACGCCGACCCCAGCCGCTCCCCGGCCAGCGCCACCAGGAAGTTCTGGATGCCCGCCCCGGCGGCGACCACGAACATCTCGCGCTCCGCGCCGTCCCGCCGCTCGTCCCCGTACGCGTGCGAACCGTCCATCACCATGCACGGCACCACCAGATACGGCGCCCGGCGCAGCACCTCGCCCCGCCGCACCCGCTTGGCGATCGACTCCTCGCTCTTGCCGTCGCGCCGCAGATCCGCGACCCACGCGTCCCGCATCGCGTCGAGCAGCCGGGTCCGCGACTCCGGGGACTCCAGCAGGACGAAGCGCCACGGCGTCGTGTGGTGGGGCGCCGGCGCGGTCACGGCGGCGGCGACCGCACGCCGCACCGCCCCGGGGTCCACCGGCTCGTCGGTGAACTCGCGCACCGTACGCCGCTGCGTCACCGCCTCCCGGACCGCCTCCGAGGTCCCCAGCCGGAACATGTCGTCGGCCGCGACCCGGACCATCGCCCGGGCCCCCTGCTCGTCCGCCGCGTCCACGACATGCCCGAGCCCGCGCACCACCGCGACGGGCAGGCCGTCCGCCTTGCCCTTGACCAGGTCACCCGCGGCGGCCAGCTCGTCGGCGGTGGCGACCACGGTCGCGCTCAGCGGATTGCCGTACGCGTCCTGCCCGCCCCGCAGGTCGTCCAGCACCCGCACCCCGGCCGCGCCGATCGCGACATCGGTCAGCCCGTTGCGCCAGGGCCGTCCGAAGGTGTCCGTGACGAGGACGCCGACCTCGACGCCGAGCTCCGCCCGCAGCCCTTCCCGGATCGCCCGGGCCGAACCGTCGGGGTCCTCGGGGAGCAGCAGGACCGTCCCGGCGGGGGTGTTCGAGGCGTCGACACCGGCGGCGGCCATGACCAGGCCCTGCCGGTTCTCCACGATCCGCAGCGGACCGCGCCGCGCCACCACCCGTACCGTCTCGGCGTCTATGGCCGCCTCCCGGTCGGTGGCCTCGACGATCCGGCCCTCCGCCTTGGAGACGATCTTCGAGGTGACGAGGAGGACATCGCCGTCCACGAGCCCCGGCCCGGTGGCCGCGATCAGCTTCGCGAGATCGTCCCCGGCCCGCACCTCGGGCATCCCGGGCAGGGCCCACACCCGGTAGGAGGGGGCGTCGGCGGCGCTCACGCGCGGACCTCCCCGGCGAGGGTCAGCGCCTGACGGGCCATCTCGGCGGTGGCGGCGACATCGGTCATCATCAGCGGTACGGACCGGCAGCGGATGCCCGCCGACTCCACCCGCTCGACCGCGCCCGCGTCCACGGTGTCCACGAGCCAGCCGTCGAGCAGCCCGGACCCGTAGTGCTCGGCGACGGCGGCGGCGCTCGACTCGACGCCCACCGCCGCGAGGACCTTGTCGGCCATCCCGCGCACCGGCGCGTCACCGACGATGGGGGAGAGGCCGACGACCGGCACCCCGGCCTCGGCGATGGCCTCGCGGATGCCCGGCACGGCGAGGATGGTCCCGACGGAGACGACCGGGTTGGACGGCGGGAAGAGGATGACGTCGGCCTCGGCGATCGCCTCCAGGACCCCGGGCGCCGGCTTCGCCTGCTCCGCGCCGACGGGCACGACCGCCCGCGCCGGCACCGCGGCCCGCAGCTTCACCCAGTACTCCTGGAAGTGCACCGCCCGGCTCTCGCCGTCCTCCTCGATCGCCACGTGCGTCTCGACGCGGTCGTCGGACATGGGCAGCAGCCGGACGCCCGGCTTCCAGCGGGCGCAGAGCGCCTCCGTGACGGCGCTGAGCGGATAGCCCGCGCCGAGCATCTGCGTACGGACGATGTGCGTCGCGAAGTCGCGGTCGCCGAGCCCGAACCACTCGGGGCCCACGCCGTAAGCGGCGAGTTCCTCCTTGACGCGGAACGTCTCGTCGGTGCGGCCCCAGCCCTGCTCCTCGTTGATGCCACCGCCGAGGGTGTACATCACGGTGTCGAGGTCGGGACAGACCTTGAGCCCGAACAGATGGATGTCGTCACCGGTGTTGCCGATGACCGTGATGTCCGCGTCGGGCGCGGCCTCCTTGAGACCCCGCAGGAAACGAGCACCACCGATACCGCCGGCCAGAACCACAATGCGCATGCGAACAGTCTGTCAGGCGAAGCTCTGGGTGCGGCGGGGGGCCGTTCAGGCCGTGGCGGCCGCGGGGGCGCACTGCGCGGCGTGCATCGGCATGTCGGTGAGGCCCGGGTAGTACACGTGGAGGCTGACGGCCGGTTCCAGGGAGTCGTTGACTACCTCGTGGACGTAGCCGGGGGCGAAGACGCGCTGCGCGCCCGCGCCCAGCGTCCGCTTTCCCCGGTCCGTACGTTCGGTCAGCTCGCCGTCGAGCACGGTCAGGACGCCGGAGGACGGCCCGTGGTCGTGCCGCCCGCTGCCCTGCCCGGGGACCCAGCTCAGCAGCCAGACCTCGTAGCCGGGCCCGGTGCGCAGACGGTGGTACCAGCGGGTGGTGGCGTCGTACGAGACGAGCGGCGCCCACCGGTCGCGGTCGGCGGCGATGCGACGGGCGAGGCCGACGAACTCCGCCACGGTGGCGGGGTGTTCGGGGGCGGGGCGGAGAAGGTGCTGGACCTCCAGGAGGTCGCCGGCGATCTGGAGGTCGCTGTCGCTGCTGTTCATGGAGCGTGGTTCCTCGGCGGGGTGCGAGTGCGGCGTGCGGTGCGGGGGCTCGTCGCGAGGTCCGGGAGCGCCGACGGCCGGAAGGCCGGAGGGTCGCGCGGGGGAGGGGCGGACGAGCGGTGCCGGGCAGGAGCGGGAGGGCTACGACGGCGTCGGCGGCATCAACAGCTGGGACAGCTGGAACAGCGACAGCGAGCCTGGACAGCGCTGCGGGACCCACGGGCGCGGGTCGCGTGCATCGCTGAGGTCACTGGCATGCCATCAAGGAGAACCGGAGAGCCGCCCGGTGTCAACCCAATGCCCGGTTTGGCGGCAATGTTTCACCTCTTCCGGTTACTCCGCCCGGAGAAAGGTTTTAGCGGCGCGTAGCGGGGACAGGTGGCGCATCAACCGCGCTGCCAAACGTGAGCGCGGCGCCGTGACCCGAATGTGATCTTGGTCGCTTCAGTGATCGAATCGAAACGTGTCCGCGTCCGCAGCGGTTTGTCTCCATGGCGGGTGGGGGTGCGGTAGCGCCCATGGCATATGTCAGGTTTTTGGTGATTTGAACACTTAACGCTTACGGTTGGTGCCGCAGGGTGAATACCGAGGCCAATAGCAGATCCGGGCTTGACCAGCCAGAGCTACACGCTTGTAATTTCACCCGTGTCGTTCGGCCGATTCGGTAACGGCCGCATCACGGGACGCAAGAGACAGACGAGGGGCGCACATGACCGAGCTGTTCCAGCAACTGCTGGTCGAGGACGCGGACGAAGAGCTCGGCTGGCAGGAGCGCGCGCTGTGCGCCCAGACCGACCCCGAGTCCTTCTTCCCCGAGAAGGGTGGATCGACCCGCGAGGCGAAGAAGGTCTGTCTCGCCTGTGAAGTCCGGTCCGAGTGCCTGGAGTACGCCCTCTCGAAGGACGAGCGCTTCGGCATCTGGGGCGGCCTCTCCGAGCGCGAACGCCGCCGCCTGAAGAAGGCCGCTGTCTGACCGGACCGGCCCACCGCGCACGACCCCCACGGCCCGCCGCCTGCACCCGCAGGCGGCGGGCCGTCGCCGTACCCGCGAAGCCACACCGCCATGCCCGGGCCCACCCGGAATCCGCGCCGGCCGCTACCCGCTCGCGCCCTCGTTCAACCGCTCCGCACCACCCCGGTTATCCCTACCGTTAGTGTGGGGCCCCGTCCGAGACGCGCCAACGACCCGACAGAGCGCGCGTGTACACCGATGCAGCCCCCGGGGGGACGTCCCCCGGACCCGGCCGGAGGGCCCGTACCTCGATGTCCGTGCACAGCCAATCAACGGCGCCGTACGCGGCCGCCGCCGCCCCCGAGTTCCCCCGGCATGTCGTCACCGCCGTGCTCGTCTCCCACGACGGCGCACGCTGGCTGCCCGACGCGCTCGCCGGACTGCTCGGCCAGGAACGCCCCGTGCAGAACGTCGTCGCCGCCGACACCGGCAGCGCCGACGACTCCGCGCGCCTGGTCACCGAGGCCCTCGGCGCCGACCGCGTCCTGCACCTGGCGCGGCGTACGAGCTTCGGCACCGCCGTCGACGAGGCGAGCCGCACGGCCGGCGTCCTCACCCCGGACGACCTGCCCTACCTGAAGCGGCCCAGCGGCTGGGACCCGGTCACCCGGACCTGGCGCGACGAGGCGTACGAGATGCCCGAGCTGCCGCACGGCGAGCCGGTGCAGTGGCTCTGGCTGCTCCACGACGACTGCGCGCCCGCGCCCGACGCCCTCGCCGAGATGCTGCGCGTCGCGGACAACGACTCGCACGCCGCGATCGTCGGCCCCAAGCTGCGCGGCTGGTACGACCGCCGCCAGCTCCTCGAAGTCGGCGTCTCCATCGCCAACAGCGGCCGCCGCTGGACCGGCCTCGACCGCCGCGAGCAGGACCAGGGCCAGCACGACCAGGTCCGCACCGTCCTCTCCGTCTCCACCGCCGGCATGCTCATCCGGCGCGACGTCTGGGAGGAGCTGGGCGGCTTCGACCGCAGGCTCCCGCTCATGCGCGACGACGTCGACCTGTGCTGGCGCGCCCACATGGCCGGCCACCGGGTCCTCGTCGCCCCCGACGCCGTCCTGCGGCATGCCGAGGCGTCCGCGCGGGAACGCCGCCCCATCGACTGCGCCGGCCGCCACATCGCCAGCCCGCACCGCGTGGACAAGGCGGGCGCCGTCTACACGATGCTCGTCAACGCGCGCGGCAAGAAGCTGCCCTGGGTGATGCTCCGGCTCGTCCTCGGCACCCTGCTGCGCACCCTCGCCTACCTCGTCGGCAAGGTCCCGGGCCAGGCACTCGACGAGGTCACCGGCCTCCTGAGCACCCTGCTGCGCCCCGGCCGCATCCTGGCCGCCCGCCGCGCCCGGGGGAAGGGCGCCGTCGACGCCGCCGAACTGGGCGGCCTCTTCCCCGCACCCGGCGCCACCATCCGCGCCACCGTCGACCAGGTCGCCGGAAACTTCGGCGGCGGCTCCGACGCCGACGGCTCCCGGCACGGCGCCGTCGAGTCCGGACCGGGCGGCGACGACGCCGACTACCTGGAGATCGACCAGTTCGCCCGGCTGAAGAAGGTCGGCCGCAAGCCGGGACCGGTCCTCTTCGCCCTGCTCCTCCTGGTCTCCCTCGTCGCCTGCCGCGACCTCATCGGCGGCGGCGCGCTGGCCGGCGGCGCCCTGCTGCCCGCCCCCGGCGACGTCTCCGACCTGTGGGCGCGTTACGCGGACGGCTGGCATGCCGTCGGCACGGGCGGCACCCAGACCGCCCCGCCCTACCTCGCCGTCATCTCCGCCCTGTCCGCGCTGTTCCTGGGCTCCACCGGCTTCGCGCTCACCCTGCTCCTCGTCTGCTCGGTCCCGCTCGCCGGACTCACCGCGTACTTCGTCACCCGCCCGCTGCTGCCCTCGCGGCTGCTGCGGGCCTGGGCGAGCGTCGCGTACGCCTTCCTGCCCGCGGCGACCGGCGCCCTGGCGACCGGCCGCCTCGGCACCGCCGTGCTGGCCGTCCTGCTGCCGCTGATCGCGCGCACCGCCGTCTCCGCGCACGGCATGCGCGCCTCCGGCGGCGCGCGCGGCAGCTGGCGCGCCACCTGGGCGTACACCCTGCTCCTCACCCTCGCCATGGCGTTCACGCCGATCGTGTGGCCGCTCGCGGTGGTCCTCGGCCTCGGCGTCCTGGTGCTGCGGCGCGGCGACATCACGGCGTACGCGCTCCGCTTCCTCGCCGCCGTCGGCACCCCGGTCCTGGTCCTCGCGCCCTGGTCGCTCTCGCTGCTGAGCAGCCCGTCCGCCTTCCTGAAGGAAGCCGGACTGGAGACCGGTACGGGCTCCGCCTCCGCCCTGGACCTCCTCGGCATCAGCCCCGGCGGGCCCAAGGCGGCGGGCGGCGTCCTGCTCCTCGGCATCGTGCTCGCGGCGCTGGCCGCCCTGCTGCGCGGGGAGCGGCAGTTCGCCGTCCGGACCGCCTGGGTGGCCGCCCTGGTCTCCCTCGCGTTCGCCGGGCTCGCCAACGGCTCCGGCTGGGCCGGCCCCGCGACGCTGGTCTACGGCGCAGCCCTCATCGCCGCCGCGCTGGTCGGCGCGGACGGCGCCCGCATCCGCGTCGCCGAACTGAGCTTCGGCTGGCGCCAGCCGGTCGCCGCCCTGATCGCCCTCGCGGCGGGCGTGGCCCCCGTGCTGGCCGCCGCCGGCTGGATGATCGGCGGCGCGGCGGGCCCGCTGGAACGCCGCGACCCGGTCCAGGTGCCGGCGTTCGTCGCGGAGGAGAGCGGCACCCGCGACCAGCCGCGCACCCTGGTCCTGGGCGGCACCTCGTCCGCCTCCGTCGACTACACCCTCGTCCGCGGCTCGGGCGCCCGGCTCGGCGACGCGGAGCTGGCCGAGGCCCAGGGCGGCAACGGCCACCTCGACAAGGTCGTCGCCAACCTGGTCGCCGGCTCCGGCGCCGACCAGGGCAGCCAGCTCAGCGGCTTCGCCATCCGTTACGTCCTCGTGCGCGACGGAGCGCCCCAGCAGATGAGCCGGGTGCTCGACGCCACCCCGGGCCTGAGCCGGCTCAGCCAGCTCGACGGCAGCGCCCTGTGGCGGGTGGACCGGCAGGTCGCCCGGGTCATGATCGTCCCGTCCGAGGCCGGCGACGAGCCGCTCCCCGTGGGTTCCCAGCCGGTCGAGGCGCACACAAAGATCCCGGCGGGCGGCTCCGGCCGGGTGCTGCGGATCGCCGACGCGGCCGACCCCGGCTGGCAGGCCACGCTCGACGGCCGCGCGCTGACCGCCAAGACCGTCGACGGCTGGGCCCAGGGCTTCGAACTGCCCACCGAGGGCGGCACCCTGGACCTCACGTACGAGGAGCCCTTCACCCACACCGTGTGGATCTGGGCGCAGATCGCGCTCGCCGTGGTCCTCGTGGTCATGGCCCTGCCCGGCCGCCGCCGCGAGATCGACGACGACCTGCCGGAGGAGGCCGAGGCGGTCGCCGACGAACCGGTCGCCGGCGAGGGCCGCCGCGCCCGCAGGCTGCGCGCCGCCGCCCTGGCCGAGAGCGAGGCCGCCGATGGCGCCCCCGAGCCGGAGGGCGCGGAGGGCGTCCCGGAACCGGACCTGGACGAGACGGGCGAGCAGCCCGCGTACGTTCCCGCCCAGCAGAGCGCCGAAACCGACGCCGCCGCCACGGAGGACGACGACAACGTCTTCGTACCGCAGCAGCAGTACGGCGACTGGGACAACGGGCAGGGCCAGTACCAGGACCCGGCCTATCCGCAGGATCCGGCCTATCCGCAGTACCAGGACGGCTCTCAGTACCAGGACGGCGGTCAGTACCAGGACCCGCAGTACGCCGAGGGGCAGCAGCAGCCGGATACCGGCGGCTACGACCCGTACGGCTACCCCCAGTACCAGGAGGGCCAGTACCAGGACGGCGCTCAGTACCAGGACGGCCAGTACGCGGCCCCCTACGACCCGCCCGCGTACGACCCGCAGTCCTATGACCCGAACGGGTACGGCCCCGAGGCCGGGCAGTACGGCGAGCAGCACCCGTACGACCCGCAGAACCCCGAGAACCCCGCCCCGGGCCAGAACCCGTGGCCGACCGGTAACGCATCGCGAGGCGAGTCCGAGTGAAGTCCACCAGCGCCCTGTCCCTCATCGCCGGAGCGGTCGCCCTGGCCGCCGTCACCGGGTTCGCCGCGCTCAACGAGCCGTCCGGCGGCAGTACGGCCGAAGCGGGGACGGCCGCACGGCTGCCCGTCGAACGGACCAGCCTGCTCTGCCCGGCGCCCGGCCTCTCCGACCTCTCGGAGACCGCGTACACGGCCTTCACGCCGTCCGGCACGAGCGGCGGCTCCACCACGGCCGGCGCCGCCGAGCTCCTGTCCTCCGCGAAGGACGGCGAGACGAAGACCGACGACAAGTCCGACGACAAGTCCGACGACAAGGACAAGAAGGACAAGAGCAAGAAGGACAAGGCGGACAAGCCGGTGGTCTCCCTCAAGGAGCCCGGCAAGCCCGCCACCGGCGAGGCGTCGGGCGCGGACTCGCCCGCCCTCATCGGCACCGCGACCGGCCGGTTCGCCCCCGGCTGGACCGCCCAGCAGACCACCACCATCGAGGCGGGCGACGGCCGCGGCCTGCTCGGCATCGGCTGCACCGTGCCCGACACCGACTTCTGGTTCCCGGCGGCGAGCACCGCCAAGTCCCGCGAGGACTACGTCCACCTCACCAACCCGGACGACACCGCCGCCGTCGCCGACATCGAGCTGTACGGCCCGGACGGCTCCCTCAAGTCCGACGTCGGCGAGGGCATCACGGTCCCGGCGGGCTCCGGCGTCCGGGTCCTGATCTCGACGCTCACGAGCAAGGCCGCCGACGACGTCACCGTCCACGTCACCACCCGTACGGGCAGGGTCGGCGCGGCCGTCAGGGCGGCGGACGACACGACCGGCAGCGACTGGCTCACCGCCTCCGCCGAACCGGCCGGCACGGTCGTGCTGCCCGGCATCCCGGCCGACGCGACCTCGGTACGCCTGGTGGCCTTCGCCCCGGGCGACGACGACGCCGACCTCGACCTGAAGCTGCTCGGCAAGACCGGCGCCGTCACCCCGGCCGGCCACGAGGAACTGCACGTCAAGTCGCACATGACCGCCGGGATGGACCTCAAGGACATCACCCGCGGCGAGGCGGGCTCGCTGATGCTGGTGCCCTCCGAGAAGGGCAGGGCCACCCCGATCGTCGCCGCCCTGCGCGTGGTCCGGGGCAAGGGCGACAAGCAGGAGGTCGCCTTCATCCCGGCGACCGGCCCGGTGGGCGCACGCGCATCCGTCGCCGACAACCGGTCCAAGGGCTCGGTCCTCTCCCTCACCGCCCCCGGCGCAGCCGCCACCGTCAAGGTCACGGCGTCGGCCGGCAGCGGCGGAGGTACGCCGGTCAGCAAGACGTACAAGATCGCGGCGGGTACGACCACGGCGGTCACCCCGCCCGTGCCGACAGGGCTCAAGGGCACCTACGCCCTGACGGTCGAGACGCAGTCGGGCGGCCCGGTGCACGCCGCGCGCACGCTCACCGAGACGGTGAACGGCATCCAGATGTTCACCGTGCAGACGCTGCCGGACGACCGGGGCACGGTGGAGGTCCCGGCGGCCCGTCAGGACCTGTCGGTGCTGGACGACTGAGCGGGGCGGCCGGGAGGGGGGCGGCCGAAAGGGCCGCTACTCCTGCCCGTAACGGGGATCGACCGACTCGGGCGCCAGCCCCAGCAGCTCCGCGACCTGCTCGACCACGATCTCGTGGACGAGCAGGGCGCGCTCGTCCCGGCTCTTGGTGCGCAGCTCGACGGGGCGCCGGTAGACGGTGATGCGGGCGGGCCGGCCCTTCTCCGCGGAGAGCGCGTCGCCCAGCGGAACGGTCTCCTCCGCCGTCTCCGGCACCTCCAGGACGACGAAGTCGACCTCCGCCAGCTGCGGCCAGCGCCGCTCCAGCCGCTCCACCGAGTCCTGGACGAGATCGCGGAAGTTGTCCGCACGGCTCGCGGACAGCGGCACCTGCGGCGGGGCGACGGGCCCGCGCATACCGCGGCCGTGTCGGTCCCGGCGCCGCGGACGCGGCTCGGACGGGCTGGGCGGTACGGAACTGTCCATCACCGACGCAGCCTAACCCCCGACGGGCCGCCCGGCCGGAGGGCGAGCGCGCCCACGCCGCCCTGTCCGCTCTTGAGCGATCCGGCCACACCGGAGCCCGTTTCCGGCCCCGCTCGCGACCGCCGGGCCGACGCCTTGTGAAAGGTTCGCGGCACAGAGGTGACCGGAATCGTTGCCGTCAGGGTCCTCGCCCTCTCCTCCCGCGCAGGTCAGGGGAGTTGCCCGGGGGGCGCGTGTGCCGGACGTCACAGGGCGACACGGAGGGGTGAGCCGGGGGAGAGTCGTCGCAGCCCGCTCAAGAGTGCGGTACCGTCCAACATCGTGAGCCCTGTACGTCGCTGTTCGCGCACCGCGTGCGGCCGCCCTGCCGTCGCGACACTGACGTACGTCTATGCCGACTCGACTGCGGTCCTCGGCCCGCTCGCCACCTACGCCGAGCCCCACTGCTACGACCTCTGTGCCGAGCACAGTGAGCGGCTGACCGCGCCCCGGGGCTGGGAAGTCGTCCGGCTCTCCGACCCCTCCGCGCCCAGCCGCCCCAGCGGGGACGACCTGGAAGCCCTGGCCAACGCCGTACGGGAAGCCGCGCGTCCGCAGGAGCGCGGCGACGGCCCCCAGGGAGGCGGCCGCCGGACCGCCGACCCGATGGAGGTCGCCCGCAGGGGGCACCTCCGCGTCCTGCGCTCACCCGACTCCTGAGGGACCGCCGGCCGCCGGGTACGTTGGGCGGTCCGAAGCAACCCCCCAGGAGGACCGGCCCGTGACCGCAGACCTGTCACAGCTCGTGAAGGCGTACGACGTGCGTGGAGTCGTGCCCGACCAGTGGGACGAGGAGCTGGCCGCACTCTTCGGGGCCGCCTTCGTCCAGGTGACCGGCGCGGACGCGATCGTGATCGGCCACGACATGCGCCCCACCTCCCCGGCCCTGTCCGGGGCGTTCGCCCGGGGCGCGGCGGGACGCGGCGCCGACGTCACGATGATCGGCCTCTGCTCGACGGACCAGCTGTACTACGCGTCCGGGGCGCTGGACCTGCCCGGCGCGATGTTCACCGCCTCGCACAACCCCGCGCAGTACAACGGCATCAAGATGTGCCGGGCGGGCGCGGCACCGGTCGGCCAGGACACCGGCCTGACCGAGATCCGCGCACTGGTGGAGGAGTGGTCCGACAAGGGCGCCCCCGAGCCGGTCGCGACCCCGGGGACGGTCACCGGGCGCGACACCCTCACGGACTACGCCGCCCATCTGCTCTCCCTGGTGGACCTGACGGAGATCCGCCCCCTCAAGGTCGTCGTGGACGCGGGCAACGGCATGGGCGGCCACACGGTCCCCACGGTCTTCGCCGGGCTGCCCGTGGACCTCGTCCCGATGTACTTCAAGCTCGACGGCACCTTCCCGAACCACGAGGCCAACCCCCTGGACCCGGCCAACATCGTCGACCTCCAGGCCCGCGTGCTGGCCGAGGGCGCCGACCTGGGCCTGGCCTTCGACGGCGACGCGGACCGCTGCTTCGTGGTCGACGAACGCGGCGAAGGCGTCTCCCCGTCGGCGATCACCGCCCTCGTCGCGGCCCGCGAACTGGCCCGCAACGGCGGCCGGGGCACGATCATCCACAACCTGATCACCTCCCACTCCGTCCCCGAGGTCGTACGCGAACACGGCGGCACCCCCGTCCGCACCAGGGTCGGCCACTCCTTCATCAAGGCCGAGATGGCCGCCCACGGCGCGATCTTCGGCGGCGAGCACTCGGCCCATTACTACTTCCGCGACTTCTGGAACGCCGATACGGGCATGCTCGCCGCCCTCCACGTACTCGCCGCCCTCGGCGGCCAGCCGGGCCCCCTCTCGGCCCTGGTCGCCCAGTACGACCGCTACGCCGCCTCCGGCGAGATCAACTCCACGGTGACCGACCAGAAGGCCAGCACGGCCAAGGTGGCAACCGCCTACACCCACGAGGAGAACGCCACCACGGACACCCTGGACGGCCTCACGGTGACCACCCCCGCCTGGTGGTTCAACCTCCGCCCGTCCAACACGGAGCCCCTGCTGCGCCTGAACGTGGAGGCGAAGGACGAGGAGACGATGAGGCGAGTGCGGGACGAGGTCCTGGCGCTGATCCGCGCATAGAACTCGCCCACCCCGGCTCCGCCGCACCATCCAGCCCCGCCGGCGCAAAACCCAGCCCCTCCGGCGCTTGAGGAGCGGGGCCCGGGGCAGCGCCCCGGTTTCGGGAAGGGGCGGGGAGGGGAACAGGCCCGCCGCAGGCGCAACGCACCCGCACCGCAGACCACCCCGCCCCCACGACACGGCCCCCACCCCACCCCAGCGGTAGGCTGACCCCGCCCCCACAAGGGCCCCCAACAACAGACCGCCCGAAGGGAAACCCCATGCCGCTCGAAGCCGGCCTCCTGGAGATCCTGGCCTGCCCCGCCTGCCACGCCCCCCTGGACGACCAGACGGCAGCCGACACCCCGGAACTCATCTGCACCGGCACCGACTGCGGCCTCGCCTACCCCGTCCGGGACGGCATCCCCGTACTCCTCGTCGACGAGGCCCGCCGCCCCGCGTAACCGGCTCAACCGGCGAAAGCGGCCCGAAGTGGCCGCCCCGCACCCGCACCGGAGGACCGCCCCATGCTCGACGAGTCGTTGCTCGACGCCCCCGACGCCCTGGCCCGAGCCGACCGCCGCGACCTGCTCCGCGGCGCCGCCGAGGCCGGGGCCCGGGTCCGCACCGCCGCCCGGCACGCGACGGAGGCCGGGATCACCGAGCTGAACCCGGAGGGCCGCCCGCGCGCCGTCCTGGTCGCGGGCCCCGGCACGGCCGCGACCGGCGTCGCGGACCTGATCGCGGCCCTCGCCGGCGCCTCCGCCCCGGTCACCCGCATCCCCCCGACCGGCGTCGCCCCCGCCCCCGGCGCACTCCGCTGGACCCTGCCCGGCTGGGCCGGCTCCGTGGACCTGCTGCTCATCGCCACGGCGGACGGCTCCGAACCGGGCCTCGCCCTCCTCGCGGAGCAGGCGTACCGCCGGGGCTGCACGGTCGTGGCCGTCGCGCCCCTGCGTTCCCCGCTGCGGGAGGCGGTCCACGGGGTGCACGGCCTCGTCGTCCCGATGGCCTCCGCCCCGCACGGCGAGTACGACGCCGAGACATCGGCCGCGGGCCCCGGCACCCTCTGGGCCCTGCTCACCCCGCTCCTCGCCCTGCTCGACCGCGTCGGCCTGGTCACCGCCCCCGCCGAAGCGCTCCAGAGCGTCGCGGACCGCCTGGACCGTACGGCGGAGCGCTGCGGCCCGGCCGTCGCCACGTACAGCAACCCGGCCAAGACCCTCGCCGCCGAACTCGCCGACAGCCTCCCGCTGATCTGGACGGAGGGCGAGGCGGCCGGCCCCGTCGGGCGCCGGTTCGCCGCGGTCCTGGCGGAGCTCTCGGGCCGCCCGGCCCTCGCCGCCGCACTCCCGGAGGCGCTTCCGAGGCACGGGGGCCTGCTGGCGGGAGCGTTCGCCGCGGGCGCGGACCCGGACGACTTCTTCCGCGACCGCGTCGAGGAGTCGGAGCCCCTGCACGCCCGGGTGGTGCTGCTCCGCGACCGCCCGACCGGCGGCCTCAGCGCCGCCCCCGCCGCCCGCGAACTGGCCCTCGGCCACGACACCGCGATCAGTGAGCTCGAACCGGAGGAGGGCAGCACCCTCGAATCCCTCGCGGAGCTGCTCGCCGTCACCGACTTCGCCGCGGTCTACCTGTCGCTCGCCTCGTCGGCCGGTGCCTGACCACCTCGTACCACGTCAACACAGCGCGGCGACACCGCACCGCACACCGCCACACAAGGACTGATCCATGGACCGGCTCTCCAACACCGTGCGCCCGTATGCCTGGGGCTCGACCACCGCGATCCCCGCCCTGCTGGGCATCGCCCCCACCGGCGAGCCGCAGGCGGAGATGTGGATGGGCGCCCACCCGGGCGCCCCTTCCCGGATCACCCGCGCCGAAACCGGCACCGCCTCCGTCTCCGCCGAGCAGTCCCTCACCGAGGTCATCGACGCCGACCCGGCCCGCGAACTCGGCACCGCGACCGTTGAGAAGTTCGGCCCCCGCCTGCCCTTCCTCCTCAAGCTGCTCGCCGCGGGCGCCCCCCTCTCCCTCCAGGTGCACCCCAACCTGGACCAGGCCAAGGCGGGTTACGCGGACGAGGAGCGCCGGTCCGTCCCGATCGACGCCCCCCACCGCACGTACAAGGACGCCAACCACAAGCCCGAGCTGATCTGCGCGCTCACCCCCTTCGACGGCCTGTGCGGATTCCGTCGGCCCCTGGAGGCGGCCGAGGCGATGGAGGGCCTGGGCGTCGACTCCCTCAAGCCGTACGCGGACCTGCTCCGCGCCCAGCCCGAGGAGGCCGCGCTGCGCGAGGTCCTGACGGCGATCCTCACCGCGGACCCGGACGAGATGGCTGAAACGGTGACCGCCGCCGCGGCCGCGGCCGAACGGATCGGCGGCGCCTACGCCCCGTACGCCCGCATCGCCCACCACTTCCCCGGTGACGCGGGCGTCATCGCGGCCATGCTGCTCAACTACGTACGGCTCCAGCCCGGCGAGGCGCTGTTCCTCGGTGCCGGCGTCCCGCACGCGTACCTCGACGGCCTCGGCGTCGAGATCATGGCCAACTCGGACAACGTGCTGCGCTGCGGCCTGACGCCCAAGCACATCGATGTCCCCGAACTCCTGCGCATCGTCCGCTTCGAGGCGACCGACCCGGGCATCCTGCGCCCGGAGGCGTCCCCGTCGGGCGAGGAGCTGTACGAGACGCCGGTGGACGAGTTCCGCCTCTCCCGCTTCGACCTGTCAGCCGGTGCCGCCCCCGTCGACCTGACCGCGCCCACCCCGCAGATCCTGCTGTGCACGTCGGGTATCCCGAGCGCCGGTGACCTCGCCCTCGCGCCCGGCGAATCGGTCTTCGTACCGGCGGGCGAGCGGGTACAAGCGTCCGGAGCGGGCACGCTGTTCCGTGCGACAGTGGTGGTCTGACGCACCGTCCGTGACGACGGCTGCAACAATGTGCCGCCACACCGCGGCCGTCGGAGCCGCAGACCGAAGAAGGGACACCAGGCACCCATGAGTGCGTCAGGCGGAACCAAGGCGATCGTGGCGGCACTCGGCGCCAACCTCGCGATCGCAGTGGCCAAATTCGTGGCGTTCCTGTTCAGCGGGTCCTCGTCGATGCTCGCGGAGAGCGTCCACTCGCTCGCCGACTCCGGCAACCAGGGCCTGCTGCTCCTCGGCGGCAAGCGGGCCCAGCGCGAGGCCACCCCGCAGCACCCCTTCGGCTACGGCCGCGAGCGCTACATCTACGCCTTCCTCGTCTCCATCGTCCTGTTCTCCGTCGGCGGCATGTTCGCGGTGTACGAGGGCTACGAGAAGATCCGGCACCCCCACGCGCTGGAGGCGTGGTACTGGCCGGTCGGCGTCCTGGTCTTCGCGATCATCGCCGAGGGCTTTTCCTTCCGTACGGCGATCAAGGAGTCCAACGAAACGCGCGGCTCGCTCAGCTGGACGGACTTCATCCGCCGCGCGAAGGCCCCGGAACTCCCTGTCGTACTGCTTGAGGACTTCGGCGCGCTGATCGGTCTGGTCCTCGCCCTCGGCGGCGTCGGCCTGGCCCTCGGCACGGGCAACGGCGTGTGGGACGGCATCGGCACCCTGTGCATCGGCATCCTGCTGATCACCATCGCGCTCGTGCTGGCAGCCGAGACCAAGTCCCTGCTGCTCGGCGAGGCCGCCGGCGCCGACCAGGTCGAGAAGATCAAGGCCGCGGTGGTCGACGGCGACACCGTCACCGGCATCATCCACATGCGTACGCTCCACCTCGGCCCGGAAGAGCTGCTGGTCGCCGCCAAGATCGCGGTCCAGCACGACGACACCGCCGACGAGGTCGCCAACGCCATCAACGCCGCCGAGTCCCGCATCCGCGCCGCTGTCCCGATCGCCCGGGTGATCTACCTGGAGCCGGACATTTACAACGCGGCGGCGGCAGCGGCCGGAACCAACCCGGCCAAGGCCCCGGGCGGCACCCACACCGCCCCCGACGCGGAGACCCCCGGCCCGGAAGCCCCCGAACCGGGAGCCGCCGAGCCGGCCGACACCCCGGGCACGGAGGACACCGGCCCGAGGGAATCCGGCCACTGACCGCACCGGACCCGCCATCGCGTACCCGACACAGCCGCTCCCGCCCCGGACCCGCCCCGGTGGACTGGGAGCGGCTGCGCCGTTCGGTGTAGATTCGACGGCAGTGTCAGACGTCGCTGCTGATGGCGGTCGATCGGTCCGTACGCCGGACCGGCCGAGGGAGAGAGGGCCTCCGACGGACTGCGCTGCGAGCGCCCGGGCATTCGTGTGCCCGCCGCCGCAGAGCCGCCCTACCCACCCTCGACCTCACAACGAGGAGCAGCCCGTTATGACGACGGTCGCCAATCGACAGGACTTCAAGGTCGCCGACCTCTCCCTCGCCGCTTTCGGGCGGAAGGAGATCACCCTGGCCGAGCACGAGATGCCCGGTCTGATGTCGATCCGCAAGGAGTACGCCGCAGCGCAGCCGCTGGCGGGTGCTCGGATCACCGGTTCGCTGCACATGACGGTGCAGACCGCTGTGCTGATCGAGACCCTGGTCGCCCTCGGCGCCGAGGTCCGCTGGGCCTCCTGCAACATCTTCTCCACTCAGGACCACGCGGCCGCGGCGATCGCGGTCGGCCCGGACGGCACTCCCGAGGCGCCGGCCGGTGTGCCGGTGTTCGCCTGGAAGGGCGAGTCGCTGGAGGAGTACTGGTGGTGCACGGAGCAGGCGCTGACCTGGCCGAACACCCCGACCGGTGGCCCGAACATGATTTTGGACGACGGTGGTGACGCCACCCTCCTCGTCCACAAGGGCGTCGAGTTCGAGAAGGCGGGTGAGGCTCCGGACCCGGCGACGGCGGACAGCGAGGAGTACGCGTACATCCTGACGCTGCTGAACCGCACGTTGGGTGAGTCCCCGCAGAAGTGGACGCAGCTGGCCTCCGAGATCCGTGGCGTGACGGAGGAGACCACGACCGGTGTCCACCGCCTGTACGAGATGCACCGCGACGGCACCCTCCTCTTCCCCGCGATCAACGTGAACGACGCGGTGACGAAGTCGAAGTTCGACAACAAGTACGGCTGCCGCCACTCCCTGATCGACGGCATCAACCGCGCCACCGACGTCCTGATCGGCGGCAAGACCGCCGTCGTCTGCGGTTACGGCGACGTGGGCAAGGGCTGCGCGGAGTCGCTGCGCGGCCAGGGCGCCCGCGTGATCATCACCGAGATCGACCCGATCTGCGCGTTGCAGGCCGCGATGGACGGCTACCAGGTCGCCACCCTCGATGACGTCGTCTCGCAGGCCGACATCTTCGTCACGACGACGGGCAACAAGGACATCATCATGGCCTCGGACATGGCCAAGATGAAGCACCAGGCCATCGTCGGGAACATCGGTCACTTCGACAACGAGATCGACATGGCCGGCCTGGCGAAGATCGACGGCATCGTCAAGGACGAGGTCAAGCCGCAGGTCCACACCTGGACGTTCTCCGACGGCAAGGTCCTCATCGTGCTCTCCGAGGGCCGCCTGCTGAACCTGGGCAACGCCACCGGCCACCCCTCCTTCGTCATGTCGAACTCGTTCGCGGACCAGACCCTGGCCCAGATCGAGCTGTTCACGAAGCCCGAGGAGTATCCGACCGACGTCTACGTGCTGCCCAAGCACCTGGACGAGAAGGTCGCCCGTCTCCACCTCGACGCGCTCGGCGTGAAGCTGACGACGCTCCGCCCGGAGCAGGCCGCGTACATCGGTGTCGAGGTCGATGGCCCGTACAAGCCGGACCACTACCGCTACTGATCTCCCTACCGGCCCGGAACCGGCCGGACCTCGAACGGTCCGGCCGATCCGGTCCGGTGCCGGGCGCTCAGCGCGGCACGGGCCGATCAGCAGCAGCGACGAACGCAGGCCCCCGCACCCCCGTGTCGGGGGCCTGCGCCGTACCGCACCCGCACGAGCCGAGGACTCGAAGGACCCCATGCCCCGCGGCCGATATTCGCTCCACGACGTCCACGACCACACCCCTCTCGGCGAAGAACACTTCCACTGCGCGCCCGGCCCGTCCGGCTGGCGCTACATCTCCCAAACGACCGCCCCGTCCGGCAGTCACCTGGGATCCGTCGACCTCACCCTCGATGAACTCGGCCGCCCCCTCCGACTCGAACTCCATTCCGCCGACTGGCAGGTCCGCGGTGCCGCCCTGGAGGGCCTCACCTGGGTCCGTACCGACCCGACGGGCGCGCACGCCACCGAAGGCAATGTCCGCGCCCACGCCTTCAACGGCACTTCCCCCGCATTCCTCGTCGCGACCGCCCGTCTGCTGCGCCTCACCCCCGCTTCCCCCGAGACCCGCGTACGGGTCGTCACCTTCACGGACCCGGTCCTCGCCCCCCGTACCCTCGACCAGTCCTGGGCCCTGGTGAACAGTGAAGCGCACCCCACTGACAACGGCCCCCTGAAGGTGGACGAATACCAGGTCAGCGCCCTGGACACGGGCGAACGGCACACCGTCCACCTCGCCGGCGACGTGGTGCTCTCCGCCCCCGGCATCGAACTGGAAGACCTGGAATCCCCACCCTCCGACCGCTGACCCTCAGGCGGGCGGCACGAACCCGGTGGCAGGCGGACGCCCCGCACCCTCGTCGGCCTGACCGGCACCGGGCCGTACGGCACCGTCGACCGTTCGTACGCCGGCCTGAGGCCCCGGCACGGTCGCCTGCCCCGGACCGGCACCGGCGGAGCCATGAACCGAGTCGGCCCGGGCGGCCTGCCACACCCGGTGCGCGTCCCGTACCTGCCGCTCATGCACCACGGCGGCCAAGTAGGCCGCGGCCGGGACGCCCGGCGGGGGCGGAGCCCCAGTGCGCGCGGCGACCTCCACGCCGAGCCGTTCCGCCATGGCCCTGCCCACGGTGGCGTCGAGTTGATGCATCCGCGTCAGGTACTGCCGTACCGCGAGCCACAGCTCATCCGGAACCGCCGACAGATCCAGCCCGGCGAACCGCCCGACCAGCCACGGCGGAGGCGGCGGAACGGCCGCGGCCCGTCCCGCCGGCACCCGTTCCCGTACGACGAGCGTCCCCGCGAAGACGTCCCCGAGCCGCCGGCCACGCGCCGAGACCAGCGACGCGATGACGGCGACGACTCCGAACGTCAGCAGGATCTCCACGACCCCCATCGCCCCACGCACAAGTGCGTGACGGAACCGTATGGGCCCTCCGTCATCCCGTACGACCCGAAGCCCGCACGCGAGCTTGCCCAGCGAACGGCCATGGCTCAGCGTCTCGACCGCGATCGGGCCGCCCACCGGGACCAGCAGAAAGGCGGCGACGGACACCGCGGCCCAGGCGGCGTCGTCCAGCGAGCCGCCGGCGAAGGCCAGGCCCAGCGCCACCAGACCGAAGACCGTTCCCACCACGACCAGATCGATGGCCAGAGCCAGGGCGCGGCTCGGCAGTCTCGCCGGCCGGAGCCCCAGCACGACCGCGTCCCCGGTCACGAGTTCACTCATCGCCCCACCCCTCGTCCGCAGGCCCCTGCCCGGCGGGCCCACAGTCTGCCAAGCTGGCCCGCGACGCCACAGTCGTACGACCCGGTACGCACCCATGCCTGGAGCAGCAGCCGACCATGGACCTCGATGTCTTCGTCCACACCCACCGCGTCGCGTGGGACCGGCTGGACCACCTCCTGCGCCGAGGACGCCGGCTGACGGGTGCGGAGGCCGACGAACTGGTCGACCTTTACCAGCGCACGGCGACCCATCTCTCCCTCATCCAGTCCAGCACCCCGGACCCGCTGCTCGTCGCACGGCTCACACAGCTGGTGGCGCGCGCCCGTTCGGTGGTCACCGGCACACGCCGTGCCTCCTGGCGCGACGTCGCGCACTTCCTCACGGCGGGCTTTCCCGCCGCGGTCTACCGCTCCCGGCACTGGTGGGTGCCGACCGCCGTCCTCTCGACGCTCCTGGCCGCGCTGATGGGCTGGTGGATCGGCACGCATCCGGAGGTCCAGTCGGCCATCGCGGCCCCGGAGGACCTCCGCCGCATGACGGTCCCGGGCGGCGAGTACGAGACGTACTACTCCAGCCATCCGGCGACCTCCTTCGCCGCCCAGGTCTGGACGAACAACGCGCAGGCCGCCGCCATGTGCCTGGTGCTGGGCGCCTTCCTCTGTCTGCCGGTGCTCTGGGTCCTCTTCGTGAACGTGGTCAACCTCGCCGTCGGCATCGGCCTGATGTCCTCGGCGGGCCGCCTCGACACGTTCCTGGGCCTGCTCCTTCCGCACGGACTGCTTGAGCTGACCGCCGTCTTCGTCGCCGCCGGCACAGGCCTGCGCCTCGGCTGGACCGTCATCGACCCGGGCCCGCAGACCCGCCGTGCGGCCCTGGCCCAACGGGGGCGCGCCGCGCTCGGCATGGCCATCGGCCTGGCGCTGGTGCTGTTCGTCTCCGGCGTCATCGAAGCCTTCGTGACCCCCTCCGGCCTGCCGACCTGGGCCCGCATCTCACTGGGCACGGCCGCAGAGCTGCTCTTCCTCCTGTACGTCTACGTGCTCGGCGGACAAGCGGCCCGCGCCGGCGAGGCGGGCGACCTGGATGTGGTCGAACGAAGCGCCGAGGTGCCGACCGCCGCCTGATGTGCATCTGGCCTCGCTGACCTGCTAGTCTCCTCTTCGCCCCAAAAAACCGTTGACACGGCGAAGTGGGGGAGGTAGATTTAAACGGTTGCCTCGAACTGGACAAGTTCGGGTGCGGCCAGCTAATATCTATCTCGCTCTCACCGGAAATCGAATTTCCGCAGAGCCATTCGATTCCCACCTTCTGAAGTTGAAGCCGATTAGGTTCGGTCGAAACGCTTCTGATAAAATCGAATCAGCCGAAAGGCAAGGCCACTTCAACGGTCGCCGGAATCAAATTCGAACCGGAAACGGAGCGAAATGAGTCTGGTAAGGTTGGAACGGCCGAAAGGCAAAAAGAAAGACCCGCTTCGACCGGGAATCGGACACGAAAGAGTCTGATAGAGTCGGAAACGCAAGAACGAAGGGAAGCGCCCGGAGGAAAGCCCCAGAAAATG
>NZ_JBIWCN010000025.1:0-127298 GCF_044761525.1 Streptomyces sp. NPDC097595
GACGCGACAGCCGGGCCGTCAGCCTGCCCGCACCCGTCACAACAAAGCGAAACAGCCCACCAGTTGACCTGATGAGCCGTCACGAAACTTCGAGGCTAGCCGGGTGATCGAGGGGGACGCGGACGTGTTTTGCCTGCTGGTGGGCGGTGGCCCCTCTCCGACGCAGAGGGGCCACCGTTTCGGGTCCGGATCGGCGATTCAGATGCTGATGTCAGCGGTGAAGGCGGCCCACGCCGTCTCCGTGACCTTCAGCCCGGGGATGGCGGTGTCCTTGGAGTCCCGGATACGCACCATGGCATCGGCGCCGGGCAGGGCGACCTCGACGCAGGCACCACCGGAGTCGTTGCTGTACGAGGACTTGAACCAGGCGGGCTCTGCGGACATGGCGGGGTTCATGGCGTGTGTATTGATGGCTATTTCCACTCTCGTGCTAGTTGGTGCAGAAACCCGGCTGTGCGTGCCGGAGGCAGGGCGCTGTCGCGCATGGCGTCGAAGCGGCGGACGTTCCGCTGCACGTCGAACCGCTCGTCGGTGACACTGATCGTGTTCCACATGTCGACCTGGACCACGGGGTCGAGCGCACCCGCGAAGTCGAGCAGAATGAAGTTGCTCTCCGAGCGGTACGTGACCACGTCATGCGTCAGGATCTGGATCGTCACGTTGTCCAGCTCCCCGAGATCCGCGATCTCCTTGTACTGACCGAGCATGACCTCCTGGCTCCCGACCATCCGCCGGACGGCCGTCTCGTCCATGATGACGCGGAGTTCCAGAGGCTCTTCGGAGCGGGTGATCAGCTCTTTTCGTTCGAGACGAAGCCTCACGTTCTGATCGATGTACTCGCTGGTGGTCTCATCGACCGGTTTCGCGGTCTGGTAGAGCGCCCGCGCGTACGCCTCCGTCTGGAACAGGCCGAAGACGAAGCTCGGCTGGAAGGCCCGCATCACCGTGGCGTCCTGCTCAAGGCCCCGGTACGTCGGCATCTTTGACGGCATGAACGCCTTGTAGGGGGTCCAGGGCTCCTTGCTCAGCGACTCCCGGTGCAGCTGAAGCAGCGTTTCCAGGTCCTCCTTGGGGAGGTCCGGATCCAGGAAGTCGATGAGCGCTTCCAGATCACCCACCCGTGGCAGGTCGTTCTCACCGATTTCGACCCTGGCGAGCTTGGTGTGCGAGAAACCCAGCTCGCCCGCCACGTCCCCAAGGGTGAGCCCCTTCTTCTCCCGGAGCTTCCTCAGCTCCTTGCCGAGCTCCCTACGCCGGAATGTCGCTCCGCGCTTCGCTGCCACTGCTGCCCTCTCCCTGTTGGTGCTCGTCGCGCACTGTGCCCGGCCTCGGCAGGGGGCGTGTACCGAGTGTCCCACCCCGTACCCCCCTTTGAACAAGGCCCTGTTGGGGGTCAGGCATGTGCCAATTCCCCGGGAGTCACCAACGCGCTTGCACAGTAACTCTCCAATGCATCACGGTAGTCGCATCGGCACTTGCAGTGACTGTGAAGTGCAGAAACTCGCTTTTCTGTGCGAGAGGCACCCTCCTCCCGCTCCCCCTTCATGCCCCCACGGAGGACTGGCCCATGACTCTCGCGGAAGCGCACCGAGCACCCTTGCCTGGACGCCCCGAACCTCCCGACGCGACCGAAGCGGTCATCGGCGCCATGGAAGTGAGCATCACCCGTGCCACTCCCCCGGGCCGGTCGACGCTCACGGAGAGCGACCGGCGGTGGCCCGGCCGACTGCGCCTCATCGCCCGGTCGTACCTCCGGCTGTGGGCACTGGAGCGCCTGACGGACAGCGTCGAACTTCTGATCACCGAGTTGGTGACGAATGCTCTGCGGTACGGCCGCGCGGACGCGATCGGGGTGCGGGTACTCCGTACCGCACGCGTGGTACGCATCGAAGTGGCGGACGGGACGCCCGTAGCCCCGACGGTGCGACATGCCTCCGCCCTCGAAGAGTGCGGGCGGGGCCTCTTCCTCGTCGAGGCGATCGCGGACGACTGGGGAGTCGGCGACGGGGGCGCGGTCATCTGGTGTGCGCTCTCCCTTACCGAAGAGCCTTGCGCGTGAAGCCTGTTCCGTCGGAGCCGGTCCGTGAATCGCCCGTAGTGCAGGAATGGCTGATCGACCTGCCGCCGACCAGCAGTGCCGGCGGCCTCGCCCGCATTCACACACGTACCTGTCTGACCGTGCTCGGCTGGGACGGCAGCATCGGCGCCGCTACGGAGATCACGGACCGGCTCGTCCGTAACGCGCTCGTCCACGGATGCCCTCGCGCCGGGCATGTCATGGACATCCGACTGCGCCTCGCGCTCACCGAGACGCGCCAACTCCTGATCGAGGTCAGCGACCCCAACCCGGCGTTCCCGGACTTCGGCGCAGCCGTACGCGGACTCCGGGGGCGTGGCCTGTGGGAGGTCCACCGCCTGGGCGGCAGCGTCTCCTGGTTCCTCCCGCACCACACGAACGGCAAGACCGTACGCGCCCTGGTCAACCCTGGCCCGTCCGACTGAATGGAGAACACCGTGACAACCGCCGAGCAGCGCGAAGCGTTCCCCCTCACCCCGCCCGGAGGCCGTATCCCCTACAGCGCGGAGGCGCCTTCCGGTCCCCGGACCCGACCTTGGGCGCTGCGGTTCGCCCGGGTGCCCGAGGCGACCGGGGCGGTCCGCGTCCCTGCCCATTTCTACGACCACGAGCGCCAGGTCAACCTGTCGTACGACGGGGGCCTGCTGACATGCATGGCCAACACCCACTCGCCGACCGTCCCCGACGGCTCGACCACCAACCCGCCCCCGCTGGACGAGGGGCCGAAGGACTGATGGCCGCACCCATCCTCGTCATCGCCGCCGACGACGACTGGCCCACCGACCGGGTCGTCACCGAACTCCAGCGGCACGGGGCCGAGGTCTTCCGCATGGACACCGCGGACTTCCCGCAGCGGCTCTCCCTGGCCGGAAGGATCGACCAGGAGGCGGCTTGGACGGGCGGGCTGTCCACCGAGCACCGAGCGGTGGACCTGGTGCGGGTCGGCGCGGTGTACTACCGCTCCCCCGGCGCGTTCCGCTTTCCCGACGGGCTCTCCGGGCCCGAGGAGAGGTTCGCCGCGTCCCAGGCCCGGGCCGGGCTCGGCGGCATTCTCTCCTCGCTGGCGGCCGATGTGGCCCACCCGGGGTCCGACTGGTGGGAGCCGGTCCGGGGGACGCCCCGGCATGTGCTGGTCGAGCGGTGGTTCGAGCCCGGCGGAGGCGGGTGGCAGGCCGTCGACGGGCCGGCGGACGAGGAGGGCTGGGCGGGCGCCGTGTACGCGGACCGCACGCTGGTCACCAAGGTGGGGGCCACGCACGCGGACCGGGCCGACCCGGAAAGAGTCGTGACCGGGCATCCCACGTCGTCCTCGACCGCACCCGGGCTCGTCGTCTCGATGCTGAGGCACGGCCGCCTGATGCCTGGTCATCGACTGCTTGACCTGGCCACCGGGTCCGGATACAGCGCGGCGCTGGCCTGCCACCGGCTGGGCGACGACCGGCTGGTGACCACGTTGGACGTCGATCCATACCTGACCCGGGCGGCGGCCGAACGGCTCGACCGGATCAGCCGGCACCCGGTGGTCGTGACGGCCGACGGGACCGGCGAGCTGCCCGGCATCTTCGACCGGATCGTCTCCATGGTGTCGGTCCCCCGCATCCCCGCGTCCTGGCTCGCGGCCCTCGCGCCCGGCGGCCGGCTCGTCACGACGATCACGGGCACCGGCCTGATCATCACGGCCGACAAGACGGAGGACGGCGGTGCGCGCGGGCGGGTCGAGTGGGACCGGGCGGCGTTCATGGCCACGCGTACCGGCGACGCGTACCCGCCCCCGCTGAACGAGCTCTTCGCGAGCAGCTCCGAAGAGGACGGAGAGACGAGCGTGTCGCCATTCCCCGTGCTCGACGTCATGCGGGCGTGGGAGGTGTGGTCAACGCTGACTCTGCTCGCCCCGGGCATCGAGCACCGCACCGGCACGGGTCCCGGCGGCAGCCGCATGGCGTGGATGCTCCACCCCGACGGCTCCTGGGCCCGCGCCACCACGCACCCCGGCGACCACACCGCCACCGTCCACCAGGGCGGCCCGCGCCGCCTGTACGACCTGCTCGACGGGGTGCGGTGGCGGTGGATCGAGGAGGGCGAGCTGCCGGTGTACGGGGCGGAGGTCACCGTTACCCCGGAGGGCGTGACGACGCTGGCGCGTGGAGGGTGGACGGCGGTGCTGTAGGAACGTCGGGCCTGGCACTACAGATCGATCCGTCCGGTCAGCCGCCAGTCGAGGTACGTGGCCAGGTCGGGGGCCACCCAGGTGCGGCTGTCGTTCTCGCGGTTCCAGGCGAGGACGTCGGGGCGGTCGATCGTGGAGAGGAGCGCGAACAGGTTGCCGTTGCCTGCGTCCGCGAAGAAGAGAAGCGGGGCGAACGGCATGTAAAGGGTGGCGAACCAAGCGTCCCCGCGCAGACTCTGGCTTCTCGGCGGCGAGGCGCTCGGATGACCAGACGAGGCCGTCTCCGTACTCGTCCTCGATGCCGTTGTCTCTCATAGGAGGGCGGCGAGGTCCGTGGGGAGCACGTGGCCGAGAACCGTCGCGCAGTTGGTCAGCGACGGCTCGGGTGCGGGAATCTGGAGAACTGCCGTGCCGGGTAGGGCTGCAACGGCTTCGGTCCACACAGTTGCTTCGGCCTCCGGGATCAGCTGGTTGGTCGCTGGGTGGAACAGTACGGGTAGTCCGGCGCGACCTGACGAGGTAGGGAACCGGGGGAATCGTGGACCAGGGTTTTGACAAGTTCACCACTGATCCGGAGGCGGCGCGGGAACGCTATCGCTCCGATATGCGGGTGTCGCGCAAGGCTGTGCGGGAAGTGGCCCGGGCCGACCTGCCTGCCGCGCACTTCGGGCTGGGAATCACCCTCGTGGTCAGTGTGGTGACGGGGCTGTTCAGAGGCGCGATCATCGGAGGCTTCGTTGTCGGGTTCTTCGGCGCGGTGTTCCTTGCCTCCACGGCCGTCATGTTCCTTCGCGGAATCAGAGGGTTGGACGCAGGGCGACGGGCCTACCTTTCCACCTTTGGCTGGGCGAACTGGTTCTAGGGCCGCACCGCCCACCCCGGCACGCAGGATCCTGCCGCCCCGTCTCACGGCGTGCTTGTCCCCTTCACATTCACGCCGTCCTCCCCGCTCAGGAACGGTTCGGCCTCGGCCACAGAGCGGAACCTGCGACGTGGGTCGGCGTCGACTCCGGCGCGCGGAGGCACCTGAGCCGTTCGGCCCCCGGGCCGGACGGCGGAGCCCGGCACCGTCACCAGCCACTTCGCGTCGGTGCTTGATCAGGGGATCTCGGCCTGAACGTCAGCTGCTCCTGACTCATCAACAGCGTTTCGTGGCACTACTGCCACGAAACGCCAGGAGGTGCGTCAGTTGTGCAGGGCAAGCATCGAGACGGACCTTGGTCCCCGGCCGCTGATCGCCGGTGGCGGCTGTCCGGCACCTTGCGGCCCAGCCCGGCAATCTGACGCACCAGTGCCTTCGCTCTGGCTTGTACGTGCTCCCGTACGCGCGAAGCTGCGTCGCACCAGTTGGTGCGACGCAGCTTCGGTGAAGGCAAGAGGTCAGATTCGCCGGCGGGTGGCGAGATCAATGGGCGGCTCCAAGCGCCGTTGCCGCTCGGCGGCCTTGGCCTGCTTCTCCTGCTCGTGGGTCTCGATCTGCTGTTCGTAGCGTTCTTGGAAGTCGGGGTGGTCGAAGCGGTCGTCGTCGTTCATGGCCGCGATGGCCTGGAGCTGCTCGGCCGGGGTACGGAACCCGGCGATCAGCGGGCTGAGCCGGTAGGCACCGTTGCCTTCCTTCCACACCATCCGCGCGAAGCCGAGATGCTGGAGTGCGCGGGTGACCTTGGACCGGGTGATGCCGATCTCGGCGGCGATGGTTCCGTGGGTGACCAGGCAGCGCCCGCCCGGCTCCTGTCGGCCCAACAGATGGATCAGCACCGGGTAGGCGGCCGGGGGCATGCCTCGGGGTGCGAAGACGAGGGCATTGTTGGCCGTCCAGACGTATTCGGGGGCCGCGGGCTCCACAGCGATCGTCATGACGTCCTACCCTTCTTGACGGCGCGGGCCTGGGCGCGCGTCTTGTCCTCCCGGAGCGGCTTCTTCTCCGGATCCGGCAACTGCCGCAGTTCTTTGAACGCCCCGGGCAGATCGGGGTTGTCCTCGATGGCGTCCAGCAGCGAGAGTTGGTCCACCTTCAGTGTGCCCTGCGCCCTCATGCCCGGCCTCGGCTCCACCGGCACCCTGCCGCCGCGCAGCGAGAGCCGCGGGTGCAGCTGGTAGAGCCCTGCCTTCACCTTCGCGGTGACTCCGAGGCTCCCAGTGTCCTTGAGCGACCGGGAGATCTGCGACTGCTTCACCTTCAGTAGCTCCGCCAGCCTGCTCTGCGTCGCTTCGACCGTCCCGCCGGGCCTCTGCATTCCCATCATCCGGATGATCAGCCGCAGGGTGACAATGTCGTCCCGGTAGTAGTCCGACAGCCAGCACAGAAATTCCTGGCTGTCCATCACGAAAGCCTCGCCCAAAAACCCATCGCTGGTGACAGGCGGCTCGACACTGGCCCGGTAACCGTCGGGCAGGTTGACCACATTGGTGCGCCGCAATGCCCCGGGCGCCCGAAACGCGCTGGGCGGGGGAGGCGGAGGAGCTCCGGACGAAGCCGGCCTCCGGCGCGGCTGCTGCTGGGGCTGTGCAGTCATCGCGGCAATCCGCTCCTCAAGATCAGTGGAACCAGGCACCGGCAGCATACGCCCGCGATTGTCCCCCCGGTGCACTTTCGTGTTCCCCCGCTGCACTTTCGGCGTGTCGCTATCACCCGGGGGTAATAACTCGTTCCCTTGGCTGCCTGGAGGCGCCCACGGTGACCACCGCCCCGGATTGTCCCCCCTGTGCACAATCTGAGGGCCACTTCGCGCTACGCACCCGGCGAATTGTGCCCCCACTACACAAAGCGCCGTACCTTTATAACCCCCGGGTGATAACTGGCCCATCGATTTATCACCCCGGGGTGATATTCGAACCGCCACCAAAACCCGCTGACCTGGGGCGATGAAAAATCTTCCCCCCTTCTAGAGCGTGTGCGCGCGTGATACCGAAACCCGCAGGTGCAATCAACCACCGACACGCCCCTGCTTCGCTGCCGCTCTCGGGCGGTCTGGCCCCGAGCTGACGTGGCTGAGGCTGCTTCGCGTGCGGGCCGGTGAACCCGTACGGACCGTAGGCGGCATCAGCGGCTCTGAGTCTCGGGCGGTGCTGGCCGTGACGGACAAGCACCAAAGGGGAGTGGCTGATCCCTGTGGGGGGTTCCGCCGCCCGGCCCAGGGGGCCGGGCGGCTCCGGTGCCTCCGCGCCCCGCAGTTCACCCTCTCTCCTGTCGGGGGTGCCGTTCGCCGGCTGAGGCCCGAAGCGCTCGAAAGTCCAGAACTGGCCGAAAGAACCGAACGCGGCATCAGCACAAGAACGAAGGGACCCTGTCCGTACCTGGGTTCTAGTGGTTGTCGCCCTCCCCCCCCCATTTCAGGAGTGGCGATGGACTTCGACTTCCGGGAGGAGGGACCACCCCGGCACCCAACTCCCCGCCGCCCCGCACTCCCCCGCCGCCGCGTACGACCGCAGTGCCCCCAGCCCCGGGTGTGGGTTGTCGCGGTGCCAGAGGAGGGAGTGGGGGTAGACCGGGGTCGGGTTGGTGATCGGGATGCGGCGGAGGGCGTGGGTGTCGGGCCAGATGAGGCGAGAGTGTTCGCCCATGAACGTGGCCAGGGCCGGGGTGTCCGCGATGGTGTCCAGCAGGACGTCCGAGCCGAAGTTCGGGCCCGTCGCCTCGATCGTTAGGGCGAACTCCGCCGACAGCTCCTCGTAGTACGCGCCCCACTCCGTACCGGGGGCGATGCCCGGCATCCAGATGCGGTGGCCCACCAGGTCGGTGAGGGTCACCGAGGGGGCGTCGGCCAGGGTGTGGGCGGGGCCGGTGAGGAGTTGGAGGGGTTCGTCCAGGACGCGGGCGGACGCGATGTCGTCGGGGAGGGGGTGGCCGGGGGCGGCCACCGCGCGGAACGTCGCGTCGAGTTCGCCGGTGCGGAGCGCGGCGACGGCCGTGTCCATGCTGACCAGCATCATCACGTCGAGGGCGATTCCGGGGTGGGCACGGTGGAAGGCGCGCATCAGGCTCGACTGCGCGGTGCGGGACGCGATCACGTCGACGCGGAGCGGGCGGCTGCCGGGGCGTACGGACGCGCTCGCGCGCTCGGCGGCGGTCAGCAGTTCGCGTGCGTGGGGCAGGAACGCCCGGCCGTCGATGGTGAGCTCGGCGCCGCGCGGCACGCGCGTGAAGAGGCGTACGCCGAGGGCCGCCTCCAGGGCGGCGATGCGCTTGGACACGGCCTGCTGGGTGACCGCGAGGTCGGCCGCGGCCTTCTGGAAGCCGCCCGCTTCCGTGACGGCGACGAAGGTGCGCACTGCTTGGAGGTCCATGGTGGGCAGCCTAGTGAACAACCGCTGGTTGTGCCTCGGTCCGCCGATGGTTGTTTGACCTGCGGTTCCGTCGAGCGGTTAGCTCTCACCCGGTTATTTCGGGTTGTACGGGTGAGGCGGCATGGGCAGAAGAGCGTTGGGGCGGCCGTTCGGCTGGTTGTGGGCCGCCTACGCCGTGAGCGCGTACGGGTCGGGGCTCGGGTTCGGTGCCCTGCCGCTGCTCGCCGTGCTGGTGCTGGACGCCGGGCCCGCCCAGGTGTCCGCGTTGTCGGCGGTCGGGCCCGCCGTGGGGGCGCTGATCGCGGTGCCGCTCGCGCCGTGGGTGGAGTTCCGGCGTAAGCGGCCCGTCATGATCGGGATGGACCTGGTCCGGTTCGCTGCCATGGCGTCGATCCCGGTCGCGTACGCCTTCGGGCTGCTCGGGTTCGTCCAGCTGCTGGCGGTGTCGGCCGTGGTCGCCGCGGCGAAGATCGCGTTCGGCGCGGCGAGCGGCGCGTATCTGAAGATGCTCGTCCGCCAGGAGGACCTGCTCGTCGCCAACGCGCGGTTCGAGTCCACGAACTGGAGCTCCATCGCGGTCGGCCCGCCCCTCGGCGGCGCGGCGATCGGGGTCTTCGGGCCGGTCACCACCGTGGTGGCCGACGCGCTCAGCTATCTGCTCTCCGCGCTCGGCATCACCGCGATCCGGGGCAAGGAGGAGGCGCCACGACCCAAGGAGGAAAGCCCGCTCGGGGCAGGAGCGCTGCTCGCCGGCTGGCGGCACATCCTCGGACACCCCGTGCTGCGGGCGCTCTACCTCAACCAGGTGCTCGTCGGCGGCCTGATCATGGCCACCGAACCGCTGCTGGCGGTCCTCCTGCTGCGCCGGCTCGGGTTTCCGCCCTGGCAGTACGGTCTCGCCTTCGCCGCTCCGTGTCTCGGCGGGCTCATCGGCTCGCGGCTGGCCCGCCGGGTCGTCGCCCGCTACGGCCGCGACCGGGTCTTCCGGACCGTGGGCACCCTGCGCGCGGTCTGGCTGATCGGGCTGGTGTTCGTACGGCCGGGTGTCGTCGGGCTCCTCACGGTCATGGCCGTCGAGCTGGCCATCATCGTCAACATGAGCCTGTACGGGCCGGTGCTCTCCACGTACCGGCTGGAACACACGCCCAAGCACCTCGTCGCCCGCATGCTCACCGCCTGGTCGATCGGGCAGCAGGCGTCCATCGCCGTGCTCACGGCGCTCGCCGGGCTGCTCGCGGACGTCACCGGACCGCGCCCGGCCCTCGCGGTGGCGGGGGTGCTCATCCTGGGCACGCCGCTGCTGCTGCCGGGACGGCGGAGCCGTACGGCACGTCCCGAGGCCGAGGTGGCCCCCAGCCGCTCATGAGGACCTGGGCGCGGGCGACGGGCGGGCATCAGCGGCGCGGCCGTCATCGCCGTGGCCCCGCCGTGTTCCCCGGTCTCCGGCCGGCGAGGTCCCGGTCCGCGGAGGGCGGCACGGGACCTCGCCGGTCGGAGATGTTCTCACCGCGACGCGTCCCCGAAGCTGATCGGTGCGCCCGATCCGTTGACCGCGCGAAGGGCGCTCGGAAGGGCCTCCATGCTCTGGCCGTCCCAACCGGTGAGAGTGATGTCCACGCTTTCTCCGGGCAGCAGCGTCACCAAGCCGCGGTCCGCACGGGCCTCGGGGTGCAGGCGGTCGGCCTGGAGCAGCAGATCCCGTACCAGGGTGTGCGCGGTCACCGTCACCTGAGCGCCGCCGTCCTGCGGGGTGACCTTGACGACGGCCTCGGCCGGCGGGTACGCGAACTCCCGGTCCGCGACCGCGAAGTGCAGAGCGCGCAGGCCGTCCGCGTCGGCGACGAGGAACTCCCGTCGCGGGTCCTGCGCCGTGGTCAGGGCGGCGGGGAGTTCCAGATCGGTCACCCCGCGCGCGGGGACGTCGAGAGCGACGCGCTGCTCGGCCCCCACCGCGCCGTTGACGTCGAGGCGGCGCAGGGAAACCTCACCGCTCCAGGGCGTACCGCTCTGGTTGACCGCGGTCAGGGCCGGCCGGCCGTCGATGTGCCTGAAGGTGAGGAGGCGGTCGGCATAGAGGCGGCCGAGCGCGTGGTAGAGCGGCTTCTCGCGTTCGTCGCCGTCGATGGCGGCCCAGCTGGTGACCGGCCAGCAGTCGTTGAGCTGCCAGAGGATCACTCCGGCGCAGTGCGGCCAGTGCGCGCGCCAGTGCTCGACACCGGTGGTGACGGCGCGCACCTGGTTGACCTGGGTCAGGTAGTGCCAGGTGTCGTAGTCGGCGGGGGCCGCGAAGTGCGGGGCGAGCCCTCGGGCGAGCTTGCCGTTGCCGTCCTCGGCCTTCTGGTGGTGCAGGACGCCGGGGGAGTCGGGCGTCAGGGGATCATCGGTGACCGCACGCCTCAGCGTGGCGTGGGCCGGAGGAGCCTGCCAGCCGAACTCGGCGACGAAGCGGGGCACGTCGTCGCGGTAGGCGGCGTGGTCGAGGCGGTTCCACACCTCCCAGGAATGGCTGGTCCCGTGGCCGGGGTCGTTGGGGTGCAGGTCGCGCGAGCCGGACCAGGGGCTGCCCGCCCAGTAGGGCCGCGTCGGGTCGGTGGCGGCGACGACGCGCGGCAGGACGTCCAGGTAATAGCCCTCGCCCCAGGTCGCACCGGCCAGCTCGGGCTCCCAGTCCCAGTCACGGAAGCCCCACAGGTTCTCGTTGTTGCCGTTCCACAGGACCAGAGAGGCGTGCGGCATGAGGCGGACGACGTTCTCGCGGGCCTCGGCCTCGACCTCCGAGCGCAGCGGCTCCTCCTCGGGGTAGGCGGCGCAGGCGAAGAGAAAGTCCTGCCAGACCATCAGGCCCAACTCGTCGCAGATGTCGTAGAAGGCTTCGCTCTCGTAGACACCGCCGCCCCAGACGCGTACGAGGTCCACGCCCGCGTCCGCGGCCCGGGTCAGGCGGCGCCGGTAGCGGGCGGCGTCGACGCGCGTGATCAGGGCGTCGTCGGGGATCCAGTTCACGCCGCGCACAAAGGTCCGCACGCCGTTGACCACGAGAGTGAAGCCGCTGCCCGCGGCGTCGGGGGACGTGTCCAGCTCGACGGTGCGGAAGCCGACCCGGCGCTCCCACCGGTCCAGCGCCTCGGTGGGCGCGTCGGCGTCGGTGAGGTTCAGCGTGCAGGTGTACAGATGCTGTTCCCCGTAGCCGCGCGGCCACCAGAGGTCGGGGTCCGGCACCTCGGCCTCGACGATGGCCGTCGTGGAACCCGGCGGCAGGTGGACGCCCGTCTCGATGCCCGCGATGTCCAGCACGGCGTGCAGGGCGCGCTCGGCGCCGCGTGCGGAGCGCTCGACCCGCAGGTGCAGCCGTACGCGCCCGGTGCCGTCGGGGGCCACAGTGACCTCCGGGCGGACTTCGGCGATCCGGGCCACCGACCAGTGCTCCAGGCGTGCCTGCCGCCAGATGCCGGCGGTGACCAGGGTGGGCCCCCAGTCCCATCCGAATGAACTCGCCATCTTGCGGACGAAGTTGAAGGGCTCGGGGTAGGCGTTCGGACGTGGTCCCAGCAGGTCCCGTACGCGTTCCGCCTCCTGGTAGGCGGAGGTGAAGTCGACCTGGAGAGGCGTGTCCCGCCCGGGGTCCGTCCTGCCGGTGATGTCGTACCGGTAGGAACGGTGCATGTTGCGTGTGGTGCCGAGCAGTCGGCCGTCGAGGCGGACCTCGGCGACGGTGTCCAGGCCGTCGAACACGAGATCGGTGCGCTCGTGTCCGGTCGCGTCCGCCGTCGCGGTCAGACCGGTGCGGTAGGACCAGTCGGCACGGCCGACCCAGGCGACCTCCGTCTCGTTGAGGTCCACGAAGGGGTCCGGGATCAGCCCGGCGTCCAGCAGGTCCGTGTGCACGCAGCCCGGCACGGTCGCGGGCAGTCGGGCCGCCTCGCGCAGGGTGTCGGGAGCCTCGTCGGGGACGTGCCGGGTCGGGTTGAGGCTCAGGGTCCAGCCGCTGGTGAGGGGCGTGCTGACCTTCATGCGTACTCCTTGATCGCTCATTTGGTCGCGCCGGCGGCGAAGCCGTTGTAGATGAATCGCTGGAGCGCCAGGAAGACGGCGAGGCTGGGCACGATGACGAGTGCCGCACCCGCGGAGATGACTTCCCAGTGGGCGCCGTAGGGGCCCTTGAAGCGGAACAGCGAGGTGGAGATGGTGCCGAGGCCGTCACTCGGCATGTAGAGGAAGGGGATGTAGAAGTCGTTGTAGACGGCGACGCCCTTGACGATGACCACGGTGGCGACGGCCGGCTTCAGGAGCGGCAGGATGACGCGCCGGTAGATCGTGAAGGAGTTCGCGCCGTCCAGCCGGGCCGCCTCGTCGAGCGAGACCGGGATCGACCGGATGAACTGGAGGAAGATGTAGATCGACACGATGTCGGTGCCCATGTAGAGCAGGATGGGCGCCCACCGGGTGTCCATCACTCCCATCCCGTCGACGATCTGGTACGTCGCGACCTGCGTGGTCACGCTGGGCACCAGCGAAGCCACCAGGAACAGCCCCATGACCAGCTTCTTGAACGGGAAGTGGAAGCGGTCGATGGCATAGGCGGTCATGGACCCGATCAGGACGGTGCCCAGGACCGAGAAGACCAGGATGAACGCG
The DNA here is from genome assembly GCF_044761525.1 of Streptomyces sp. NPDC097595. Lineage (NCBI taxonomy): Bacteria > Bacillati > Actinomycetota > Actinomycetes > Kitasatosporales > Streptomycetaceae > Streptomyces > Streptomyces sp. NPDC097595. The sequence continues at coordinate 13,167 of NZ_JBIWCN010000025.1, forward strand.
GTGTTCCCGAGGGCGCGCAGCATGTGGCCGTCGGTGAAGGCGACCGCGTAGTTGTGCACGTTCAGCCAGTTGCCGGGCAGGGCCAGCGCACCGTCCTCCGCCATCTCCCCGCTGCTGCGGAGCGAGGTGAGGAGAACCGCGGCGAGAGGCACCAGGACCATGGCGCTCGCGAGCACCAGGGAGAGGTACTTGAGGAATGAAGCGAGGCGGCTGCGCAACGGCGTGTCCGCCCTGCGGGGGGTCGACGCCGATTCGGTGACCGTGATCATGACCGCTCCACCTTCTCGTCCGGGAAAAGGGCCCGCTGCAACCAGGTGATCAGCAGGACGAGCACCAGCAGGACGACCGCCGCGGCCGAGGCCAGGCCCGTCTTGTTGAAGTTGAACGCCAGCTTGATGGTCTGGATGACGAAGGTCTGGCTGTTGTTGGCGCCGCCGGTCATCACGTACGGGATCTCGAACACCGACAGAGCTCCTGAGACCGCGAGGATGACGCTGAGCGAGAGGATGGGGCGGATGCTCGGCGCGATGATGTGCCGGAACTGCTGCCAGCGGCTCGCCCCATCCAGCGCGGCGGCTTCGTACAGCTCCGGCGGAATGGACTGGATGGCGCCGATGAACAGCACCATGTTCAGCCCCATGAAGCGCCACACCGAGACACCCGCGAGCGAGGTGTTGACCAGGTCGGGATCGCCCAGCCACAGGTGGGGGCCGGCGCCGAACCAGTGCAGCACCGTGTCCAGGGTGCCGCCGGGCTGGAAGAAGTAGAGGAACACGAAGCCGATCGCCACACCGTTGATCAGGTAGGGGAAGAAGAGGATGCCCTTGAAGAGATTGCGCAGGCGGGTGTTGAAACTGAGCACGGTGGCGAAGTAGAGCGCCAGGCCGATCTGGACGGCTGATCCGGCGAGGTAGAAGAGGCTGACCCAGAAGACGCGGAAGAGCTGCGGCCTGGTGAACAGTTCCGTGTAGTTGTCCAGACCCACATAGGCGCTCGTCGGGCTCAGCCCGTCCCAGTCGGTGAGGCTGTAGGAGAAGAGGCTGACCACCGGCACGCAGGTGAACGTCACCAGGAAGGCGAGCGGCACGGCCAGGTAGAGCCACGGGGTGAACCAACGGTTTCCGCGGCCGCGGCGCGCCCGGACGGGGGGCTTGTGCCGTACGGCCTTACGAGCGGGTGCGGCGGACACGTCCGGCGGCGCCAGGTTACGAGCGGGAGGTGTGCGGCCCGCAGTGCGCGGTGCGCTCATCCGGTCCTTCTTCCGATCGCCGCTGCGGTCAGCGGCACAGGTGGGCTGCGTACGGTGGGGGCCTTCCGGCGGCCGGCCGCGCCCGGAGATGTCGTCGGCGCTCCGGGCGCGGCCGCTGCGGGAGTCCCCCGGTCTCTGCGGGTGGCCGGTCAGCCGATGGCCGCCTGGGCCTCCGACCACCTCTGGTTGAGGTCCTTCAGGACGCTGTCCAGGCTGCCCCCGGTGGTGCCCCGCGCCGTGTCGACGATGCGCTGCGGGTAGTCCTGGGCGTTCAGACCGACCTCGGACGCCTTGTCGATCTCGTCCACCTGGGCCGTCTTCTCGTTGACGAGGTGGACGAACTCGACGCCTGCGGCCTCGAAGGGCTTCAGGGGGGCGGGCAGTGCGGTGCCCTTGACCGAGGAGATGGACAGGGCAGCCTGGGCGTCACCGGACTTGTTGATGTACCAGTCCAGCCAGGCCCTCGCGGCCGCCTTGTTCTTGGAGTGGGCGCTGACGCCGTACTGGTAGTCGGGCCGCACCACCGAGCAGAAGTGGCCGTCTTTCTGGGTGGGGAAGGGCATGAAGCCGATGTCGTCGGGATTCCTGCCCGCCTCCTTCGCGGCGGCCTGCATCTGCACCACGGCCCAGGAGCCGAGCCACATGGTGGCGACCTTGCCAGTGCCGATCAGCTTCTTGGAGTTCTCCCAGTTGGTGGTGGTCGGATCGGCTTCGGTGAGTTTGTTGTGCACGATGTCGTACAGCAGCGAGTCCACGGTGTGCAGATCCTGCCCGGCCGCCCAGGGTTCCTTGGTGGTGGCGAGTTTGTCGTTGGCCGCCGGGTCGCAGCTGGGCGAACCGAGGGCGTTGCCCCAGTTCGTCATCGGCCACCCGTCGTGGTAGTTGGTGTAGTAGGGCGTCGCGCCGGTCTTGTCCTTGATGGCCTGCAGCGCGTCGATGAACTCCTTCGGTGTGGTCGGCCAGTCGGTGACGCCGGCCTGCTTCCAGACGGCTTTGTTGTAGACGAAGCCGTTGGCGGTACCGATGTTGGCGATGCCGTAGACCTTGCCGTCGACGGTGGCGCGGTCGGTGAAGTCGTACGTCTTCGACAGCTCGGCGGCGGAGCCGAGGGGAGCGAAGAAGGTCGGGTACTGCTTGAGCGGCACCGCGTTGGGGATGGACAGGACGTCGCCGTAGTTCTCGCTGTTCAGGCGGATCTTGACGTCGCCCTCGTAGTCGGTGAGGCCCTGGAACTTCACCGTGACGTTCGGGTACTCCTTCTTGAACCGCTCGGCGTAGCCCTTGAGCGTGCCGTCCTGCACCTGGTCGGTGCGGTTGGTGAGGACCGTGATGGTGCCGGAGACCTTCGCGGAGTCCTTGGGCGCGGTGGCCGTGTCGGACGAGGATGATCCGCCGCCCGATCCGGCACACGCCGTGAGGGTCAGTGCGAGGACGGCTCCGCCGGCGGCCAGGACTGTTCTTCGCATGCCGGATCCAACTCCTTGTGCTTGAGCTGTGCTTGATGGGACACGCCGCACGGGAGGCCACGCAGCGACGGTGTCCCGTCGTCGGGCGGAGGCGGCTGACAGGTGCCCAACGTAGAGGGAACATCGACCCGTGTCCATAGAACGTTTTAGTTCATCTTTTACGAGGTGGACGCGGACAGGAATCACGAGCGACGGGAAGTCGACCAGATCGTTCGAGTAGCGGACCAGGCGATCAGGGCATGGGGTGCCGCTGGAAGAAGTCCCACATGAGGTCGTTGGCGCTGATCTCGTGGGTGACCTTCCCGTTGCCGTTGTCCTGGGGCGAGTCCGGCCAGGTGTGCCCGCCGTCGGAGACGGTGTACAGCTCCACGTCGCCCTGCCCCCGGCAGCTGCTGTAGACGCTGCGCTGTACGTGTGCGGTGACCTGCGTGACCGCGGGGCCCGCGGTGCAGCCGTTCAGTGCCGCCCAGCGCTGTTGCGCCACGGGGACCGAGTAGCGCCAGGCGGTGTTGTCCCCGCCGCCGTCGTAGGGGTTGGTGGTGTCCTGCCTGCCGTGGAAGGCGATGACCGGCACCGCCCGCGAGGGCGTGCAGCTCGCGGGCTCGGGCCGGCCGCCGTTCGCCGGGTCCGGCCGTCCGGCGCGCAGACCGGCGACCGGTGCGATGGCGGCGATCCGGTCGGACAGCAGGCAGCCCAGCGCCGAGGTCATACGGCCGCCGCCGGAGTAGCCCGTGGCGTAGATCCGGCTGGGGTCGAGGCAGGCGGAGTCGGTGAGCGTGTCGATGACCTGGCGCAGGAAGCCGACGTCGTCCCGGGTGGCGCCGGACGTCACGTACGGCACGTTCCAGATGTAGCCGCTGCCGCTGGGCGTCGCCCCGGTCGGCGCCGCGACGACGAACCCCTTCGCGTCCGCGACGGGCGCCAGGTTGCTGTACGACAACTGCCCGGGGCCGGTGGACTGGCTGCCGTGGAGGTCGAGGACGAGCGGCAGCCTGGCACCCGCGGCGCGCTGCGGCACGTGGACACGTACCTGATACGTCTCGCCGCCGAAGGCGACCGGGGTGTCGTACTGGCCGCTGCCAAGTGCCGGTGTGCACGAGCCCGGTGGAGGAGTGGTGCCGTCGGGGAGGTGCCAGGTCTGCCAGGGGTTGGTGTTGCGGTCCCAGATCTGCAGGCGGGTGCCATTGGCGGTACTACCGCCGGGGGCGTCGAGATACCGGCCGGACTGGGGGTTCTTCAGGTGCCCATCGGACTCGGCGGTCCACTGCTGGGCGCCCGAGCCGTTGCAGTCCCAGAGCTGGACCTTGGTGCCGTTGGCGGTGCCCTGTCCGGTCACGTCCAGACACTTGCCCAGGGCACGGAGCGTGCCGTCCGTCCCCACGGTCCACTTCTGCGCGTTCGAGCCGTTGCAGTCGTACAACTGCACCGCGGTCCCGTTCCCCGTACCGGCTGCAGCCACGTCCACACACCTGCCGCCCACCCCCACAACCGGGCCGGAGACCAGCGCGGAGGCGGACGCGGCGGGTGGGGTGCAGACGGCGAGCAAGGCGGTGATCGCCAGGGCGGCGGCTGTGGCCGCCATGGATGTACGCATGGTGAGGGGCCTTTCCGTTGAGGGGCGGAGCGGTGCATGGGCAGGGCGGACGCAGGGAGTTGCGGGGCCGGCGAGGGGTCGCGTCACCGTAGGACGGGGAAGGAGCCGTGTCCATAGACCGTTCAAGTAGAGGGAGCGCTCCCACTCGGTCGCCGTAGGGTGCCGATCGCCCTTTCACCAGCGGAGAGGCGTCGATCGATCGGTTCGACAGGTCGATCAGGGGAACTAGTGCGTTTTATATAAGAGTCGTCGAATGCATTGACACGCCCCGCACCCCGCCCTAGCTTCCAGGCGTCGCTCCTCCCCCATCCGCCGCGCAGGACATCGATGTCATGCGCGCCCCCCGAGAGGGCCCCCTTGAGATCGCAGATCTTTACGCGCAAGCACCTGGCCGCACTCGCGGCCCTTCCTCTGGCCGTCGCCGGCTGGCTGGCCGCCGCCCCCTCACAGGCCGCCGTGCCGCCCGCGCCGACAGCGAAGGCCGCCGGTCCGTCCACGCCCCAGGCGGTGGTCGACTACCTGAAGCAGATCAGCGGCAATCACGTGGTGAGCGGTGTCCACAACAAGGAGCCGCTCAGCGATCCGTCGCAGTACACCGCGCAGGCGCACTCCCTCACCGGCAAGTGGCCGGGCCTGTGGGGCGGTGAACTGGGATTCCGGGCCTCCGACGTGGCGAACCGCCAGACTCTCGTCAACCAGGCCAAAACCGAGTGGGACAACGGCTCGCTCGTCAGCCTGACCTGGCACATGTGCCGCCCGGACGTGGCGAGCTGCGAGTTCGACGGCGGCATCAACGGCAGCCGGCTCTCGGACTCCGAGTGGCAGCAACTGATCACCGACGGCACGTCTCTGAACACCGCCTACAAGAACAAGCTGGAAGGGGCCGTCTCCTACCTGCGGCAGCTCAAGGACGCCGGCGTTCCGGTGCTCTTCCGCCCGCTGCACGAAATGAACGAGGGCTGGGCCTGGTGGGGCGGCCGCTCCGGTGCCAACGGCAGCGCCCGGCTGTTCCGGATCACCCACGACTACCTGACGTCCAAGGGCCTGGACAACATCGTCTGGGTGTGGAACGTCAAGGACACCGACGCCAACAACGGCTCCGCAGGCGTGTCCGGCTTCTACCCGGGCGACGACTACGTCGACGTCGCGAGCCTCGACCCGTGGAACAAGGGCTATCCGACGAACGACTGGTACCAGGCTCTGGTCAATGTCTCCCACGGCAAGCCCATCTCCCTGGCCGAGGTGGGCACTGTCCCGACACCGTCCCAGCTCGCCGCGCAGCCGCGCTGGGCCTGGTTCATGATCTGGGCCGAGTACCTCACATCCGCCAACTCCGCCTCCGGCCTCCAGACCACCTTCAACGACTCCCGTGTCCTGAGCCAGGGCCAGGTCAGCGTCCCGACCGGTGGCGGGGGCCCCACGACACCGCCCGCCGACCGCTCCGGCCCGGTTGTGGGGGTGGGCGGCAGGTGTGTGGACGTGGCTGCGGCCGGTACGGGGAACGGGACCGCGGTGCAGTTGTACGACTGCAACGGCTCGAACGCGCAGAAGTGGACGGTGGGGACGGACGGCACGCTCCGTGCCCTGGGCAAGTGTCTGGACGTGACCGGACAGGGCACCGCCAACGGCACCAAGGTCCAGCTCTGGGACTGCAACGGCTCGGGCGCCCAGCAGTGGACCGCCGAATCCGACGGACACCTGAAGAACCCCCAGTCCGGCCGGTATCTCGATGTGCCCGGCGGTAGTACCGCCAATGGCACCCGCCTGCAGATCTGGGACCGCAACACCAACCCCTGGCAGACCTGGCACCTCCCCACCTGACCGGGATCCACACATCCACGCGAAAGGCACAGCCATGTCCGCGCGCACCAGAATCCGAGCCGTGCTGTCCGGCACCGCAGCGGCCGCAGCCCTCGCTCTCGCCCTCACGACGGGCGGAACAGGGGCCGCCGCGGCACCTCCCGCCCCCTCGGAGGTGACCAGGGCCGATGTGCTCACGTACCTGAAGAGCCTCACCGGCAACCACGTGCTGTCCGGGCAACAAGGCGGAGCCAACAGTGACCCCGCCTACTGGACCCAGCGTGTCCACGACATCACCGGGAAGTACCCGGCCATCTGGAACGGCGACTTCGGGTTCAGCCAGAACGACATCGACAACCGCCAGAAGGTGATCAACCAGGCCAAGACCGAGTGGACCAACGGAAGTCTGCCCGGCCTGATGATGCACGCCTGCCGTCCCGACGTGCCCACCTGCAACTTCGAGGGCGGCTCCGACCCGGTGAAGGGCAGCAAGCTCTCCGATGCCGAGTGGCAGCAGGTGATCACCGACGGCACGTCCCTGAACACCGCCTACAAGCGCAAGCTCGACCAGTTCGGGACCTACTTCCAGCAGCTCAAGGACGCCGGCATCCCGGTCCTCTTCCGCCCGCTGCACGAGCTGAACGAGGGCTGGGCCTGGTGGGGCGGCCGCTCCGGTGCCAACGGCAGCGCCCGGCTGTTCCAGATCACCCACGACTACCTGACGTCCAAGGGCCTGGACAACATCATCTGGGTGTGGGCTCCCAAGGACGTCCAGGGCGGCGCCTCGCAGGCGGCGAGCTACTACCCCGGTGACGCCTACGTCGACGTGGTGGGCCTGGACGTGTGGTGGGGCAAGTTCCCCAGCACCGACTGGTACAACGCGCTGTCGAACATCGCCGGAACCAAGAAGCCGATGGCACTCGCCGAGGTCGGCAGCGTCCCCCAGCCCTCCCAGCTCTCCGCACAGCCCAAGTGGGTCTACTGGAACGTGTGGCTCGACTACCTGACCAACGCGTCGTACAACACCAACGACTCGGTCAAGGCCGGCTACTACGACTCCCGTGTCCTGAGTCAGGGACAGGTCAGCATTCCGGTCGGCGGTGGGGGCCCGACGACGCCGCCCGCCGACCGGACCGGGCCGGTTGTGGGGGTGGGCGGCAGGTGTGTCGATGTGGCTGCGGCCGGTACGGGGAACGGGACCGCGGTGCAGTTGTACGACTGCAACGGCTCGAGCGCGCAGAAGTGGACGGTGGGTACGGACGGCACGCTCCGTGCGCTGGGCAAGTGTCTGGACGTGACCGGGCAGGGCACCGCCAACGGGACGAAGCTGCAGCTCTGGGACTGCAACGGCTCGGGTGCCCAGCAGTGGACCGCCGAGTCCGATGGGCACCTGAAGAACCCCCAGTCCGGCCGGTACCTCGATGTGCCCGGCGGTAGTACCGCCAATGGCACCCGCCTGCAGATCTGGGACCGCAACACCAACCCCTGGCAGACCTGGCACCTCCCCACCTGATCCGACCGCATCTCCTCAAGCCCGGGGCCCCGTACGGCACCGAGCTCCTGCTCGGGGCCGTACGGGCACCGCCGCCGGCTAGCGAGCGCCGGCCGGGTGCCGGCCGGCGGCGAGGAACGCGGCTCCGACCAGACCGGCGTCAGCGCGCAAAGCGGCACGCTCGACCCGCACTCCGGCCGCGAACGGCAGCGCGGCGTAGGCGGCCAGGTGCTCCTTCAGCGGCGGGAACAGCACGTCGTGCGCCTCGGCCACGCCGCCCCCGATCACCGCCACCTCGATCTCGACCAGCGTCGCGACCGCCGCGATGCCCGCGGCCAAGGCCCGCGCGGCGGTGTCGAAGGCGGCGAGAGCGGCACCGATTCCGGCTCGCGCGTCCGCCGCCAGCGCCGCGCCGTCGGCCGGGCCCGACGGACGCCAGCCGCCCCGAAGAGCCTGCCGGGTGAGTGCCGTACCGCTGGCCAACTGCTCCACGCAGCCGCGCGACCCGCAGGCGCACTCTTCACCGAGGAGGTCCACGCATATGTGCCCGAGGTGTCCGGCGTTACCGGTGGGGCCGTTGCGGACCTCCCCGTCCAGCACGAGCCCGGCGCCGACACCGGTGGACACCACCAGGCACAGGGCGTCCCGGCAGCCGCGCGCCGCGCCGATCCAGTGCTCCGCGGCGGTCATCGCGACCGCGTCCCCGCACAACAGGACCTCACGGCCGGTCACCGCGGGCAGGGCACGCACCCGTTCGACCAGGGAGAAGTCCCGCCAGCCGGGAATGTTGACCGGGCTCACCCGGCCCCGGGCGATGTCGACGGGGCCGGCGCTGGCGATGCCCAGCGTCTCCACCCGCTCCCACTCGGGCGTCGCGGCCAGCTCCTCCAGCACCGCGCCCACAGCCCCGAACACCTGCGGAGCGGCGTCGGACGCCGGGGTACGCCTCTCGGCGCGGCACAGCACCGCGCCGCGAGCGTCCAGCACGGCACCGGCGATCTTCGTGCCACCGATATCGAGGGCGGCCAGGAGGCGGTCGTGGACCGGCTCCCGAGAAGTGGCCGGTGTGTCAAAGGTGCTGATGGCCATGACTGTTCTCCGTCCGGAAGGAAGGGCCTCCGCAGAAGCGCGGGAGCTGGAGGTAGCGAGAGTGGAGTATAGCGTTTTAGTACAGCAGATCCGGGACAGTACTGACTTTCAGATGCACTATTACTAGAACGTTCTATCAACTCAACCGGGAGCGACATGATCCACAGCACCACCTCTGACCGCCGCCGGGCCGCCGTACTGGCTGCCGGCTGTGCACTGCTGACCGTCCTGGCGACCGCCCACCCCGCCGGCGCACGGGTGCCGGGCGCGGAAGCCGCCGCCGGGGTCCGGCAGTGGACGACCGATGCCCGTACCACCGGCGCGCAGCTGGGCGCACCCGCCGCCGTGACACCGGCGTCCGCACCCGCCGACACCACCGTGTACGTCGAGCCGGACCTGCGCTTCCAGAAGCTCACCGGCTTCGGCGCGTCCATCACGGACTCCTCGGCGGCCGTGCTCCACCGCCTCGGCAAGAAGGACCGGGACGCGCTGATGAAGCAGCTGTTCAGCCCCCGGGAGGGCAACGGCTTCAGCATGTTGCGCCAGCCCCTGGGCGCCTCGGACTTCGCCACCTCGCAGTACAGCTTCGACGACATGCCGCCCGGGCGGACCGACTTCGGCCTCACCCACTTCTCCGTCGCCCACGACCGCGCCCAGATCCTGCCGCTGATCCGGCAGGCGAAGGCGCTCAACCCGCGCCTGCGGATCATCGCCAGTCCCTGGAGCCCGCCCGGCTGGATGAAGACCAACGGCTCGATGATCGACGGCAAGCTCATCGACGACCCGAAGATCTATGACGTCTACGCCCGCTACCTGGTCAAGTCCGTCCAGGCGTACGCGGCGGCCGGCGTCCCGGTGGACTACCTCACCGTGCAGAACGAGCCCCAGGCCCTGCTGCGCGCGGACTATCCGGGCACCGACCTGCCCGTGGCACAGCAGGCGAAGGTGATCGAGAAGCTCGGTCCGGCGCTGAAGGCCGCAGGTCTGCGCACCAAGATCCTCGGCTTCGACCACAACTGGGCCGAGCACCCCTTCGACGTGCAGGCCCACGTGGACGCGGGTGAGGACCCGGAGCTCGCCTACCCCCACGACCTGCTGAACTCCCGCGCGGGCAAGTGGATCGCGGGCACCGCCTACCACTGCTACTACGGCGACCCCAGCGCCCAGACCGCGCTCAAGGCGGCGTTCCCGGACAAGGACGTCTTCGAGACCGAGTGCAGCGGCGGTGGAATCACCCGCACCATCGGCGCCATGAACAACTGGTCGCGCAGCATGATCTTCTGGAATCTCGCCCTGGACGAGAAGCACGGCCCGCACACCGGCGGCTGCACCGGCTGCGACGGCGCGGTGACCGTCGACTCGGCAAGCGGGGCCGTCAGGTACAACACGAACTACTACACGCTGTCGCACTTCTCCCGCTTCACGCGCCCCGGATCCGTCCGGATAGCGGCGAACGTCGCAGCCCCGGAAGGCGACACCACCCCGCTCCAGACGTCCGCCTTCGGCAACCCGGACGGCAGCACCGCCTTGATCGTGCACAACCCCGGTGCAGAAGCCCGGACGACCGCGATCGTCGCACCGGGAGTGCGGCTGACCACCGAGGTCGCGGCGGGCGCGACGGTCACCTACACCTGGGGCCGCCGCTGAACCGGCGGGACGTCGTCGGACCGGTGGGCGCGGGGAAGTGCGGTAAAACGCTTGAGCGGTGGATCGGTCCCGGAACGATCACCCGTGCCTCGGTCCACCGGGACGGCAACGGCTAGGGTGGAGAAGCGCGGTGCTCGCACGCTCTATCACCACCGGCCCGTCCGGCACCCGCCCCAGGCACGACCACGACACAAAGGCGGAACTCCGGTGAGTCAAACGGCAGCGTCCCCCAGCGACCGGCGCAAAGCGACGATCAAAGACGTTGCCAGGCTGGCGGGCGTCTCGCCCTCCGCGGTGACCATCGCGGTGCACAACAAGCCGGGTGTTTCCGCGAAGACGAAGGAGCGCATCCTCCAAGCCGCCCGGGACCTCGGCTGGAGCCCGAACCAGGCCGCCCAGTCGCTGTCCGGGCAGGGCCTGCACACGGTGGGCCTGGCCATCGCCCGGCCGGCCCGGATGCTGGGCCTCGAACCCTTCTACATGGAGTTCATCTCCGGTATCGAGAGCGTACTGACCCGCCACTCCTGCTCCCTGTTGCTGAGACTGGTGGAGCCCGAGGAGGAGATCGAAGTACACCGGGAGTGGTGGCAGGCCAACCGGGTCAGCGGCAGCATCCTGGTCGACCTGCGGGTGGACGACCCGCGCATCCCGGCGCTCTCGGAGATCGGCCTGCCCGCCGTGGTCGTGGGTCATCCCTCCCTGGCCGGCCCCTTCACCTCGGTATGGACCGACGACGCGGCCGCGACCGCGGAGGCCGTCCGCTACCTCGCCGCGCTCGGCCACCGGCGCATCGCCCGGGTCAGCGGACCGGCTGAACTGGGTCACAGCGCCATTCGCACCAGGACCTTCACCGAAACGGCCGAGGAGCTGGGCCTCCAGGCGCGCACAGTGGTCGCCGACTTCTCGGCCGACCAGGGCAGCCGGGCATGCCGCACGCTACTGCTGGCAGCGGAGCGTCCGACGGCGATCGTCTTCGACAACGACCTGATGGCCGTCACGGCACTGGGTGTCGCCTCGGAGTTCGGCCTGTCGGTGCCCCACGATCTCTCTCTCCTCGCCTGGGACGACTCCCAGTTGTGCCAGCTCACCCGGCCCACGCTGTCGGCGATGCAACACGACGTGTTCTCCTTCGGGGCCGACGTCACGGAGACGTTGTACGACGTCATGACGCACCGGGAAGCCACGTCGCACGCGGCACAGGTCCCTCGCCTGGTGCCGCGCAGCTCCACCGCGCCTCCGCCACGGGACGCCGCCGGCCGCTGACCTCCACGTTCTTCGCACGCGCGTACGCATACGGCGTCGGGGCGCGGGGAGAAGGCGTCCTCCCCGCGCCCGGCGTACGTCAGGCCGCGTTCTCGTGCGGCCTCGGGGCGATGACCGAGAACGCCCCGCCCTGCGGGTCGGCCAGGACCGCCATGCGGCCGGCCACCATGTCGAAGGCGGGGGCCAGGACCGTGGCGCCGGCGCGGACGGCGGCCGCCTGGATGTCGTCCACGCTGTCCACCGCGAAGTACGGCTGCCAGTGCGGCGTGACGTTCGGCGGGAGCTTGCTCATGTCCATCATGCCGCCCACCGCCCGCCCGTCGACCTGGAACTCGACGTAGCCGTCGGCGCCCTCCATCTCGGAGGGGGTCGTCGTCACCGGCAGGGCGGCGGAGTAGAACGCGGACGCCGCGTCCGGGTCGGGGGTGGTCAGCTCGCTCCAGACCAGCGCGCCGTGCTCGTTGACGATGCCCGCGCCCCCGAAGGTGCCGGGCTGCCACAGGCCGAAGACGGCGCCCGCCGGGTCGGCGATGACGGCCATGCGGCCGAGGTCCATGACGTCCATCGGGGGGACGACGGCCGTGCCGCCGGCCTCGGTGACGGACCTGAGCGTGGCGTCGATGGCGTCGGTCGACAGATACGTCGTCCACGCCGTCGGCGGCATCGGATCCGGCACCGTACCGTCCTGGTTCATCGCCTTCATGATCCCGGCGACGGGCTTGCCCTTGAGCGTGCAGACGGAGTAGCCGCCCTGCTCCGGCGGGCCCACCTCGCCCTGCCAGCCGAAGAGGTCGCAGTAGAAGTCGATGGCCGCCTGCTGGTCGGGGACCATCAGGTCGATCCAGCACGGGGTGCCGGGCCGGTAGGGATCGTTCATTTCGGGCACGGGTGCCTCCGGGAGGCTGCTCGGGGGTGGACGGGCCCTCCTTACCCGGCCCCCGCGCGAGCGGAATCGACCCGTACGGGTGACAGCCCGTTCAGTACCAGGGCCGCTCGTCCGGCGTGGGCAGCGGGCGGAGGGCCGGCCAGCGTTCCAACAGGCGGGTGGCCAGGGCGGAGGCGAGGCCGCCGAGCGCGTGGAGGCGGTCGTGGTCGCGGGTCAGGTCCGCGACGACGCCCAGGCGGTGGACGAGGCGTTCGCGGGCGGAGACGTACCCCCACTCGAAGTCCTCGGCGGGCACCCGGGCGAGCTGGTCGGCCGTGCCCCGGTGCGCCCGTTCGACCAGCGCGTCGCCCTGGATCAGCCAGCCCGCGCACGCGTCGGCGAGATCGCCGGGCACGTCGCGGCCCGTGAGGTCGCGCCAGGTGGACCGGTAGACGGCCTCGACCTCCGTGAGCGGGGCGGCGGTGACCGACATGGCGCACCAGCAGGTGGGGAAGCCGATGCGGAAGTACGCGAGCTCGACCAGGCCGTTGCCGAGCGCGGCCCGCTCGAAGTCCACGAAGCGGACACCGTCCGGGGTGCGCAGATCGTTGCCGGGGCAGGGGTCGCCGTGGAGCAGGGCGTGGTGCCCGGCGGGGTCGAGCCGTTCCAGGAGCCCGGCGAGTTCGTCCGGGACGGCGGCCGGTACGGGCACGTCGAGCGCCCGGGCGAGGCCGAGGAAGGACTCCGCGTCGGCGGCCGTGGGGCCCGACCAGGCGGGGAGCGCGCCCGCGTCGGCGGGCCCGGTCAGGGCGTGCAGTCGGGCGAGCGCGTCGGCGTACCCCGGCATCCAGTCCTCGGTCCGGCCGAGGTCGTCCACGTACTCAAGGAGCATGACCCGCGCGCCCGGGTCCGTGGCGAGCAGCGCGGGGGCCACGGAGCCGCGCCCCGCGAGCCGCAGCCCGGCGACCTCCCGGGCGAAGCGCGCGTCCGCGTCGGCGGCGGTGTCCCCGCCATCGGTGATCTGCTTGACGATCACGGGCCGCCCGTCCCCCGCCCGCACCCGCCACACCCGCGACCGGGGGCTGCTGTCCAGGGGCTCGGCCTGCGCGGGGATGCCGCCCATGGCGGAGAGCAGGGGGGCGGTCAGCGGGAGGGAGTTCGGCATGGGAACGAGCGTAGCTGCGGGCTTCACCGAAGCTCGCGCCCTTTTTGCAGGTAGAACAGCTCCGGGTCGTCCTCGTCCAGGCCGTGGAGGAGGCCCGCCGGGGTCCAGCCGGCGCGTTGGAGGAGGCGTTGCATCGGCTGGTTGGAGACGTTGGTCGAGGTGAACAGCTTCGGGGTGCCGGCACCCCTTCTCGATGCTCGTACGCCGTACGGCGTCGATCCCCGCCAGTGGTCCATGCTGGACTGTTCCGGGGAGCCCGGGGCCGCGAGCGGCCGTGCTTGCGGGTGGGGGCCGTGGTCGCCGCGCAGACTGGGGTTTCCAGGACCGGGACGAGGGCGGAGTCATGATGAACGAACCCGTGGCGGAGCTTCACCCCGACTACAGCAGTGCCGGTGCCACGGCGACCCCGTGGGCCGAGGTGGTGGCCGTCCTCGAACGGGCCGAGGTCTTCTGGCTCTCGACGGTACGGCCCGACGGGCGGCCGCATGTGACGCCGCTGCCGGCGGTGTGGCTCGACGGGGCGCTGCACTTCTCGACGGGACTTGAGGAGCAGAAGGGCCGCAACCTCACCCGGAATCCGAACTGCGTCCTGACGACGGGCAACAACGCGTACGGGCGCGGCCTCGACGTCGTCGTCGAGGGGCCCGCGCTACGGGTCGCCGAGCGCGGGACGCTGGAGCGGCTCGCGGAGCTGTGGATGGCGAAGATCGGGTGGCCGTACGACGCGGTGGAGGGCGGTTTCCGGCACCGGCCGGAGGGACCCCAGCCGGAGACCTCCGGGGTGCCGGGCGCGATCGTCCCGGTGTTCGCGGTCCGGCCGACGAAGGTCCTCGCGTTCGGCCGGGGCGAGGCGTTCAGCCAGACCCGCTTCCGGCCGTGACGGGCTGAGCCACCCGCGCAGGCTGCCACAATTACGCCCCGCCGCCGCGGGCACCCCCGTACGCTGGACCCCGGCACTTGACCTTCCTGTTGCATTCCCTTTGCGCAGAGGAGAGTTGACTTGCGCAAGCACCGCCGCACCGGCAGAAGCTGAGGGGTCAGGCAATGGAGATCGCACAAACGCTCGCGCTCATCGCGGCCACCGTGACGACGGGGCTGGTCAGCGGGCTGTTCTACGGCTTCGCCATCTCCGTGATGCCGGCGCTGCGCGGTACGGGGGACCGTACGTTCATCGATGTGATGCAGCGGGTCAACGTGGCCATCCTCAACGGGTGGTTCGTGCTCGGCTATATCGGGGCCCTCGTGTTCACCGGGCTCGCGGTGGGGCTCCAGTTCGGCGGCGGGGACCGGGACGCGGTGGTGCCGACCGTCGCGGCGCTCGTCTGCTACATCGCGTCGATGGGGGTCACCAGCCGCCTGAACATCCCGCTGAACAACGCGCTGGACGCGGCCGGCCCGGTGGACGGGATCGCGCGGCCCGAGGCGGTGCGGGCGGCGTTCGAGGGGGCCTGGGCGCGGGGGAACGTGCTGCGGACGCTGCTGTGCGTCGCCGCCACCGGGCTCCTGTGCTGGGCCCTCGTCCTGAACGGCGGCAGCTGAACGCGCGGGAGGGCCGGTACGGGGCTCGTGCCCGTACCGGCCCTCCCGGAAGGCGTCGGCTCAGCGGCCGACGGACAGCAACGCCTCCGCGCGGCCGTGCAGCTTGGCGGCGTACGCCGCACAGCCCAGGGCGGCCGTGTTGAGGAGCGTACGGAAGATGTTGACGGACTCCCAGGTCCCCTTGAACTTGTCGACCAGGGAGAAGTCGTGGATCTTGGCCGGGGCGCCGAGGTCGGCGAGCTGGTTGTTGAGCGGGATCTCGACGCCCATCGTGAGCATCAGGACGACGAGGTAGAGGGCGGCGGCGAGACCGGCCCACAGGGCGATGGTCTTCCGTCCCCGGCGGAACTCCAGGAACGCGGCGAGGCCGGCGGCGACGATGGCCCCCATGAAGATGAGCGCGAACAGGCCGTTGCCGTCGATCTCCGCGTTGAACTGCTGCATCGAGGCCACGTAGGTGCGGTCGTCGGTGTTGGCGAGGCCGGGCATGACCGAGACGTCGAAGGCGAAGAACAGACCGGCCATGAGCCCCAGCGTGATCACCGAGATCATGTGCAGCCAGCCCGCGGCCTTGTTCGGGCGGTCCTCCCGCGGCGGCACGGGAGCGGCGGGCTGGCCCCACGGCTGCTGGTACGGCGCCTGCGCGCCGGTGGGGCCCTGCTGCTGCGGATACGGATTGGGTGTCATCGGTACGTCCTCGCTCTTGTCCGGTTCGTAAGTAGGGTGCCGAGGCGCGCTGTTGACGAGGATAGAGGTGCTTTTGCTCCCGCCGCGGGCGCGGAGGCCGCCCTGGACAGGATCACGAGCGTTCCTCCAGCGAACGTCGAGCGAGACTCGAACGGGCGTGCCCGGGTGCGACGGATCAGCGGATGCGCATCCGCGCCATCATGCCCATCGCCGAGTGGTCGAGCAGGTGGCAGTGGTAGACGTAGGTGCCCCGGTACGAGTCGAAGGTCGCCTGGAGTTTGACGGTCTCGCCGGGCAGCAGGCACACGGTGTCCTTCAGGCCCGCCTCCGCCCCGGTCGGCGACTTCCCGTTGCGCTCCAGGACGCGGAACTGCACCAGGTGCATGTGGAAGTTGTGCGGCACGTCGGTGTTGGTGTTGGTGACGGTCCAGACCTCGCTGGCGCCGTACGGGATCTCGGTGTCGATGCGCGCGGGATCGTAGACGCGGCCGTTGATGGTGCCCTGCGGTTCACCGCCGACGACGGCGACGTTCAGGTCGAAGGAGCGCCGCCCGGTCACCGGCGGCAGCGGCGGCAGTGTACGCAGTACGGACGGCACCCGGCTCGGGTCGGGCGCCTTGCCCACCACGTCGAAGCGCAGGACCTTGCCCGTCCGGTCCGGGTCGCCGGGGCCGAGGGTGTTCTCCAGGACGAGCTGGGTGCCGACCGGGTAGCGGGAGAAGTCGATGACGACGTCCGCGCGCTCGGCCGGTGACAGGAGCAGCGAGTCGGTGGTGAAGGGGCGCGGCAGCAGGCCGCCGTCGGAGCCGATCTGGGTGAACGGCGAGCCGTCCGCCAGGCGCAGCGCGAAGAACCGCAGGTTGGACGAGTTCAGCAGTCGGAAGCGGTACTTGCGGGCGGCGACCCGGAGATACGGGTACGGCTTGCCGTTCGCGAGGATCGTGGAGCGGCCCGCCGCGTCGTCCAGGATGTACAGCAGCTGCCCGTCGTCGCCGAAGTGGGCGTCGCGCAGCGCCACGGTGACGTCGTAGCGCCCGGCCGGCAGCGGCAGCGCCTCCTCCACGTCATCGGTGAGCAGATAGCTGCCCGACAGGCCCCGGTAGCAGTTCTCGGACTCCGAGTGGTGGGCGTGGTCGTGGTACCAGAGCGAGGCGTGCGGCTGCTGGTTCGGGTACGTGTAGGTGCGGCTCGTCCCGGAGGCGAAGGTGTTCATCGGGTCGCCGTCGCTGGTGACGGGCACCGAGGCGCCGTGCAGGTGCACCGAGGTGTCCACGCCCAGCTGGTTGTGCTGGCGCATCACCACGGGGCGCCCGGAGCGGGCCCGGACGATGCCGCCGGGGAAGTGCCCGTCGTAGGTGAGGACGTCGGTGCTCAGGTCCGGCAGGATCTCGGCGCGGGTCCGGCGCATGGTGATGTCGTAGACGTCGGCGCCGCCCCGCGTCGCGGCGGGGGTCAGCACCGGCAGCAGGGGCAGCGGCACCTGGAACGGCTGGACTGCGGGGCCGACGGGGACGGCCTGGCCGGTCGCGGCGGCCGTGTCGCGCGGGGCGGCGCCCGCCGTCATCAGCGGGGTGAAGGCCGCGCCGGTGAACAGCCCGGCGCCGGTGACGCTCAGGGCGGTCATCAGAGTGCGTCTGGTCACCATCACGGAACTCCTGCTGCTTGATTCGGCGGACGCGCCGAGTGCAGCAAGGCCGGCTCGCACGCTTCTCGGGGGCTGCTAGGGCGGGCACGAGGGCGCCCGTTATGGCACGAGGGATCCGGTATGGCGCTTGAGAACGCGTCCAGACCGGGCCCAGATCCGCCAGGGAATCGCTTGCGGTCGGCTTGCGCTCCGCTCCGTATACCTGAGCCGTCCGCTGCCCCACGCCCCTGCCCCCTGCCCCCACCGGAAGGCCGACCGTGGATCTTCGTTACTGGCTGCCGCGTGCCGTAGACGTGGCCGAACACTGGGGAGAGCGCTTCGGCCCGTACCGGGAGCATCCGTCGCACCTGGTCGGGGACGAGGAGTTCGACGCCGCGTTCGCCGCGTTCTCCAAGCGGCTGGACGACAACTATCCGTTCTTCCATCCGAGCTACGCGGGGCAGATGGTCAAGCCGCCTCATCCCGCGGCGGTCGTCGGTTACGTCACGGCGATGCTGTTCAACCCGAACAACCACGCCGCCGAGGGCGGTCCGGCCACCACCGAGATGGAACGCGAGTGCGTGGACCTGCTCGCCGGGATGTTCGGCTTCCGGGGCTCGCACCTGGGCCATCTGACGACGAGCGGGACCATGGCCAACCTGGAGGCGCTGTACGTGGCGCGCCAGACGCATCCCGGACGCGGCATCGCGTACAGCGCCGAGTGCCACTACACGCACGCCCGCATGTGCGGGGTCCTCGGCGTCGAGGGCCACCGGGTGCCCGCCGACGGCCTGGGCCGCATCGACCTGGACGCCCTGGAGAAGGTGCTCGCGACCGGCCGGGTCGGCACGGTCGTGGTGACCACGGGGACGACGGGGCTGGGGGCGGTCGACCCGGTGCACGAAGTGGTGCCGCTGGCCCGGCGGTACGGCGTACGGGTGCACGTGGACGCCGCCTACGGCGGGTTCTACGCGCTCCTCGGGCGCTCGGACCGG
This sequence comes from Streptomyces sp. NPDC097595, assembly GCF_044761525.1. NCBI lineage: Bacteria > Bacillati > Actinomycetota > Actinomycetes > Kitasatosporales > Streptomycetaceae > Streptomyces > Streptomyces sp. NPDC097595. The sequence goes on from NZ_JBIWCN010000025.1 coordinate 31,642, forward strand.
CCCGAGGGCATCGACGTACGCCCGTGGCGGGCCATCGCGGACTGCGACTCGGTCGTCGTGGACCCGCACAAGCACGGCCTCCAGCCCTACGGGTGCGGGGCGGTGCTCTTCAACGACGACGCCGCCCGCGACCACCTCGCGCACGACTCGCCGTACACCTACTTCACCGAGGCCGCACTGCACCTGGGCGAGATCAGCCTGGAGTGCTCGCGGGCCGGGGCGGCGGCCGCCGCGCTCTGGCTGACGCTGCACCTGCTGCCGCTGACCCGGGACGGCTTCGGCGAGATCCTGGCCGGCAGCCGCCGCGCGGCCGTCGGATGGGCGGAACGCATCGAGGAGTCCGAGGAGCTGGAGACGTACCAGGCACCCCAGCTGGACATCGTCAGCTACTTCCCCTCGACCCGGCCGCTGACGCTGTCCGCCGTCGACGCCGCGTCCGGCCGGCTGCTCACGGACGGCATGCACGCGGAACGGGACCCCGTGTTCCTCAGCGTGCTGCGGACCGACGCGGCGGACTTCGCCCGGCGCAGACCCGACGTGCTGGCCGACGCCGCCACGGCCCGGGTGATGCGCAGCGTCCTGATCAAACCCGAAGCCGAACTGCACCTCGACCAGCTGCACACCCGGGTGGAGCAGCTGGCGGCGACCGGGCGCGTCCGACCGCCGCGCCCGGCACACCCCTCATCGAACGGGAGGAGAACTTCGTGACCCACCTGTCCACGTTCCCGCCGCCCTTGCCGACAGCACCCCGGCCGGCTCTGCGGCGCGCCCGGCGAGCCGAAGCCGGCGCCCTCGCGGCGCTGCTGGCGGACGCGTTCCACGACGACCCGCTCACCCGCTGGATCACCCCGGACCCGGAACGCAGGGCGCGGGTGCTGCCCGGTCTGTTCGAGGTGTTCCTCGACATGTCGTTCGCGTACGACGCGGTGACCTGCACCCCGGACCTGGACGCCGTGCTGCTGTGGACGCCGCCGGGCGCCCAGGCCGAACTGGAGGCGCGGGGCGAGGAGTTCGCCGGGCGCTTCGAGGACGTCCTCGGTGTCCGCGAGGCCGCCTCGCTGGCGCTGATCGCCGAGCTCCAGGCGCCCCGGCACCCGGACCGGCCGCACTACTACGCGTCGTTCGGCGCGGTGCGCGGCGGCGCGCGCGGCCGGGGGCTTCTCGGCGCGCTCGTCGCCGAGGTGCTGCGGGAGGCCGACGCGGCGGGCTGCGGAGCTTACGCGGAGGCCAGCTCGCCCGGCGGCGAGGCGTCGGCGCGCGGCCAGGGCTTCGTCCGGCTGGGCGAGGACATCGTGCTGCCGGACGGCGGGCCACGCCTCCGGCCGATGTGGCGGGAGCCGCGATGAGGGGCGACAGCCGGCTGCAGATCTACACGCCGGGTCAGGTGGACCGCGGTCTCGTGCCGGCCGGACAGCTCGGGCCGCTGCGGGAGGTGCTGGAGTGGAGCCGGACCTTCCTGGTGTCGAGCCATCCCGAGCTGGGCCGAAGCGGTCCCGTCTGCCCGTACACCCAGCCCTCGCTGCGCGCCGGGCGGTTCCTGCTCGCCGTGCCCGCGCAGAGCACCCCGGCCGCGCTGCCCGGCGCCGTGGAGGCGCTGCGCACCTGGTACGAACGGCTGGCGGCGGAGCTTCCGGAGGACGAGCGGGAACTCCTCACCGTACTGATGATGCTCCCGGACCTCGACCACGCGGACCCGGCGGACCTGGACCTGTTGCAGGCGGACGCCAAGGACGACTTCGTGGCCCAGGGGCTGATGATCGGCCAGTTCCATCCGCTGTGCGCCGAACCGGGGCTGTGGAACGAGGACTTCGCGCCGCTGCGCTCGCCGGTGCCGCTGCTCGCGGTGCGCCGGCTGCTGGTGTTCGACCTGCCGTTCCTGGTGGGCGCGGACCGGCACATCGACCACTACCTGCGCCGGTTCGCCCCGGACATCCCGGCGCGGGTGCGCGACCAGCTGGTCAACCGCGTCGTCTCCTGAGGACGTGAAACGCGAAGGGGGCTCCGTGGCCACGGAGCCCCCTTCGCGCGGTGCGGACACTCACTCACGAGGGGTGGAGGGCCGGCTGTACGGTCTGCCGGCTGCTCTCCAGCGTACGAAGCCACTCGCCGGGGTCGCCGCTGCGCAGCAGGGCGGTGCCGACGAGGAGGCCCTTGTAGCCGGCGTCGAGCAGCCGGGCCGCCGTCTGCGGGCTGTCGATGGCGCTGGCGCTCACCGGGCAGGGGGTGCCGCTCGCACGCAGGGCGGGCAGCAGCTCGAAGCTGCGGGCCAGGTCGCCCCGGTCGCGCTCGCGGGTCTTGATGTCCTTGTTGTTGACGGCGATGACGCACTCGTCGGCGTGCGGCACGGACTCGATCTCGGCCTCGGTGGTGGCCTCGACGAACGGGGTCAGGCCCGTGCTGAGCGCCGCGATGGTGAGCCCGCGCAGCGCGGACGCGGAGAGCAGTCCGGCGGTGAGCAGGACGGCCGAGGCGCCGAGCTCCCGGGCGGTCTCCAGCTGGTCCTTGCGGGTGATGAAGTCCTTCTGGAGCAGGGGGAGTTCGGTCAGCCGGGCGACATCGCGGAGCAATTCGCGGGTGCCGCCGAACCAGCGTCCCGTGACGACCGAGATGCAGGGCGCCCCGGCCTTCTCGTAAGCGGTGACGATCTCTGCGGGGGTGTGTCCGGAGATGAGGTCGAAGCCGAACGCGTCGCGCCGCTTGACCTCCATCACCAGGGGCTGCGGGGCCGACAGCAGGGACTCGATGAAGGGAAGGCTCATGGCTGCTCCGTAGGCCGTGTGGTCGGGGTGTCCGTGGCGGAAGGAGTGCGGGGGGTGGGATGGCCCGGCCCGGTGTCCCAGGCGTGGGCCAGTGCGGCCACCTCGGGTGCGCCGAAGCGGCCGTCGCCGCCGCGCGCCGCGGTGTCGACGTCGATGCCGCGCAGCCGGGGGTGGCGCAGGACCCGTTCGTACGCGGGCCGGTTGGTCCGGTCGAGTCCGCCGGCGAGCCAGAACGGCAGGGTGAACCGTTCGGCCAGGCGGAGGACGGTGTCCTCGTCCAGGCGCTGCCCCGTGGAGCCGACGCGGCCGTCGGCGGTGGTGGCGTCGATGAGGAAGAGGTCGGTGCCGGCCCGCTCGTACGCCCCGATCAGGGGGCGTTCCGGGCAGGTGCCGTCCGCGACATGCAGCACCTTGACGATGACGGCGTCGGGCAGTGCCGTGCGCAGGGCGCGGACGGTGGCGGGCGGCTGGTAGGCGTGGAGCTGGACGGTGCGGATGCCGGTGCGGCGCATGACGTCGGCCACCGCGTCCGGGTCACCGAGGAAGGTGACCAGGACGGGGTGCAGGGTGCCGGTGGCACGGACGGCCGCCGCGAGGGCGGCCACCTCGTGCTCGGGCAGGTCCGCGGGGCCGCCGGGGACGCCGTGCCACAGGCCGACGAGTCCGGCTCCGGCGCCGGCCAGCACCTCGATGTCGCGGGTGCTGGTGGCGCCGCAGACCTTGAGGGTGCGCGGTGGGGACAGGGTGGTCATCGGCCCAGGCCCAGCTTGGACGCGATGCGGTTGTACTGGATCTCGTTGCTGCCCGAGTAGATCGTGCCGCCCACGGCGTTGCGGACGTCGATCTCCAGTCCGTACTCGCTCATGTAGCCGTGGCCGCCGAAGACCTGGACGGCGGTGAGCGAGCCGGCGAGGTTGGCCTCGCTGGTGATCAGCTTGGCGATGGCCAGGTCCTCGGTGACGTCCTCGCCCTCCTCAAGGCGTTCGGCGGTGTCGTACAGCCATTTCCTGGCCGACTCCAGGCCGATCTTGGCGTCCACGATCTTGTTGGCGACGGACTGGTAGGAGCCGATCGTCTTTCCGAACGACCGGCGGGTGCGGGCGTACTCGACGCAGCGGTCGAACCGGTGCTGCATCTCCCCCACGTTCACGATGAACGAGAGCAGGATCTCCCGCTTCATCACGTAGTCGAGGACGATGAAGCCGCCGCCCACCCGGCCGAGGACCCGGTCGCGCGGGATGCGGCAGTCGTCGAAGTACAGCTCGCTGAGCGGAGAGGTGCGCAGGCCCATCTTCTTGACGGGCTTGCCGACGGTCAGGCCGGGCGTGTTCCGGTCCACGAGGAACGCGGTCACGCCGAGAGCGCCGCCGTCGGGGTGGGTGCGGGCGTACACGACGAACACGTCGGCGACGGGGCCGTTGCTGACGAAGCACTTGCTTCCGTTCAGCACGAAGTCGTCGCCGTCGCGTTCCGCGCGCGTGGCCATGGCCATCGCGTCGCTCCCGGACTCCGACTCGGTGATCGCATGGGCGCCGATCGCCTCGCCGGAGCTGATCCGGGGAAGGTACTCCGCCTTCTGCGCGGGCGTCCCGAAGCGCATGAGGGGGACGCCCGTGCTGGCGAGCGTGGTGGTGACGCAGAAGTTCAGACCCGCGTCACGGCAGTGCTCGCCGAGCCCTTCCAGGACGTACATGGTGGTGAGGAGGGACTGGCCCAGGCCGCCGTGCTCCTCGGCGAAGGGCAGGGCGAGGATGCCGGACCGGCGCACCAGTTTCCACTTCTCCCAGGAGAACTCCGCTCGTTCGTCCTGGGCGATGTGGTCGGCGCTGAGTGCCTCGCCCCACCGGGCCAGGCCGGCCCGGAGGTCGGCCTGGTCGGTGTTCCAGCGGATCACTGGGACCCCTTTCAGAGGTGCGGGTGCCGTGCGGATCAGTAGGCGGACGAGGTGTGCGCGTCGAGGCTGTGCACCTCATCGCCCTGGAGCGCCGGGGTGAAGACGCAGACGAGTCTCAGGTCCTCGTGCGGGGAGGCGACGAGGTAGTGCGCGTCGTGCTCGTCGAGGGAGTAGAGCCGGCCCGGCGTGATGGGGTGCACGGTGCCGTCGAGCTCGACCACCTCGCCTGAGCCCTCGATGCAGTAGCAGGACTCCAGGTGGTTGCGGTACTCCAGGCGGGACTTCGTGCCGGCGCGCACCGTGGTGTCGGTGATCGAGTAGCCGACGCCGTCGGATTCGGTGAGGAAACGACGGCTGAGCCCGTTGCCCCAGTCGACGCTCTTGACGGTCTCCAGGTCACGGATGATCATGGTCAACTCCTTGTTCGGATAGGGGTAATGGCCGTACTGGTCTCGTCCGGTCCGGGCTGGAGCGACCGGACGAAGTCGCGCAGTGCCGTGGTGACGGAGCCCTCCTCGTTGAGGGCCTGCTCCACGCGCGCCACGCCCGCGGAACCGACGATCGCGGCGTCGGCCCCGCTCGCGGCGACCGCCGCGACGTGGTTGCGCGTACTGACCCCGAAGCCGACGGCGATCGGGGAGTTCGTGTGGGCCCGCAGCCCGGCGACGACCGGGGCGAGCGCGGCGTGCCCGGCGGGCGGCGCGGTGCCGCTGCGGCCGTAGTGCGCCACCAGATAGACGTACGCGGAGGCCTCGCGGGCGGCCCGGGCCCGGGTCTCCTCCGGGCTGGTCGGGTAGCAGGTGGTGACGACGGCGGTGCCCGCCGCCTCGGTCGCCTCGCGGTAGGCGTCACGCAGCCGGGGCGGCAGGCCGTGCACCAGGAGGCCGTCCGCGCCGGACGCGGTGATGTCCTTGACGGCCGCGCCCAGGTCCCGGTGCTTGAGGGAGTGGCTCCAGTCGGCCAGCAGCGCGATCCGCAGCCGCCGCAGCCCCGGCCGGACGCGGGCGACGAAGCCGAGGACGTCGTCCAGGCCGGTGCCCCGGTCCAGGGCACGGCGGGCGGAGCGGCGTACGACCGGCCCGTCGGTGAAGGAGTCCGGGAAGGGCACCGCCAGTTCGAGGCAGTCGACGCCCTCCTCGTCGAGCATGTGGACGACCTCGGCGAGCTCGTCCAGCGGCGGGTCGCCCGCGTTGAGGAACAGCGTGAGCCCGGGCCGGCCGGGTCCGCTCCCGGTGAAGAAGTCAGCCATGGCGGACCGCCCCCGCCGTCGCCGCGGTCCGCCGGGAGCGCAGCCGCTCGACCAGGGCCACGGCGGCCCCGCTGGTGACGGCGTCGTCCGTGGCGTCGAGCGCGTCGCGCCAGGTGGTGTGATGGCCGGCCGCGAGGGCGAGCGCGGCGGCGTTGAGGCGGACGGTGTGGGTGGCCGCCGGATGGGCGCGCCCGGCGAGCACGGCCAGGAAGTGGTCGGTGGCCGCGTCCTTGGGCGCGGGGGCCAGCGCCTCGAAGCCGCCGTCCGCCGGGATCAGCGCGCCGGGCTCCAGGACCTGGTCCTCGCCCCGCGCGATGTGCACGGTGTTGCGGGCGAAGCCGAGGAGTTCGTCGGCGCCCCGGTCGTTGCTGGTCAGCCACACCGTACGGCCGGTGACCGTGGCGGCGAGGCGGCGCAGGTCGTCCAGGGGCATGGTGTGCGAGACCCCGGTGACCTGGGCGGTGACCGGCAGATCGGCGAGGAGGGGGCCGAGCGCGTTGAGGAAGCGCCCGAACGGCTTCATGCTCACCGGTGCGATGAGGCGGGCGAGCCGGGCGAGCTCGACCGGGTAGACGAACGGCCCGGTGAAGGCGATCCCGTCCCGCTCCAGGTGCTCCTCGGTCTGCTCGTACGAGGAGGTGAGGCGGACCCCGAGGCGTTCGAGGAGGTCCACGGAGCCGAGGCTTGAGGTGTAGGCCCGGGAGCCGGACTTGACGACACGCACACCGGCGGCGGCCGCGACGAAGGCCGCCGCGGTGGAGACGTTGAAGGTGGCGGGCCCGCCTCCGGTGCCCACGACGTTGACCGTCGCGGGCCAGGCGGGCCCGGGGCGCGCGGGGCGCCGTTCCAGGAGTGTGCCGTGCAGGGCGGCAAGCGTCGCGGGGTCGGGGAGCCGGGTGGTCAGGGAGGCCAGCAGGGCGACGGCCTGCTCCTTGGGGAGCGTGCCGTCGCCGAGCCGGTCCCACAGAGACCGCCAGGTCTCGTGCTCGGCCACCGTGCGCCGCGCCAGCAGGCCGGTGAGCGCGTCGTGCATGGTTAGCCATTCACCTCCTGGCGGGCGCCCGCGACGAAGGTGTCGATGGCGGTGACGCTGCGGAAGTTGTTGGGGTCGAGGTCCGTGTCGTCCACGGCGAGGCCGAAGCGGTCCTCCACCCAGGCGATCAGCTTGAGCAGGCCGAGCGAGTCGATGGCTCCGCTCGACAGGAGGTCCTGGTCGTCGGCGAGTTCGTCCTGCGTGAGGTCCGGCAGGAACTCCTCGATCAGGAACTGCTTGATGGTGGCCGTGTTGCTCATGACGTCCTTCCTTCTACGGTGGTCAGCCGGCGGGAGTGGTCCGGTGCCGGGGACGGTCCGCGCAGCCGGTCGAGCGCGGTGCGGTCGACCTTTCCGGTGGCGGTCTTGGGCAGCGGTTCATCGGTGATCCGCAGGACCCCGGGAACGGCGGCCCTGGGCAGGGCGCGGGCGCAGTGTTCCTTCAGGAGCAGGCTGTTGAGCCCGCTGCCGGGTGCGCGCCGCACCCCGGCGACGAGCCGTTTGCCGGTGAGCGGGTCGGGATGTGCGGCGACCCCGGCCTCCAGGACGGCGGGGTGGCTCAGCAGCACCTGTTCGATCTCGGCGGTGTTGACGGCGACGCCGCGCACCTTGACCTGGAAGTCGCTGCGCCCGGTCAGGTACAGCAGCCCGTCGGCGTCGCGCCGTACGAGGTCGCCGGTGCGGAACCAGGTGCCGTCGTCGTGGCCGAGCGGGTGGCCGGTGAACCGGTCCCGGCTGCGGGCCGGGTCGAGGTAGCCGGCGGTCTGGAAGGGCGTCTTCACGTGGAGTTCGCCGGCGCCGGGCCCGGTGACCTCCTGGCCGTCGGCGTCCAGGACGAGCACGGAGACCCCGGGGAGCGGGGTGCCGATGGGCAGCGGGCCGAAGACGGTGGCCGTGGTGTCGACGTCGTACGTGAAGCTGTCGTTGGTCTCCGTGCAGCCGTAGATGTTGGTGAGGCGGGCGGCGGGCAGGACGTCGCGCAGCTCGGCCAGGGTCCGTTCGGGCAGGACGTCGCCGGTGAAGGCGGCGCGGCGCACCGAAGGCAGCAGCACGCCGGCCCGGCGGGCGGCGTCCAGCACGAGCCGGTAGAACATCGGCACGGCCTGGACGATCTCGACGTCGTGCCGGAGCAGCAGGTCGAGCAGATGGCGTCCGTCGACGGCCTTGTCCGGGTCCACGAGGACGACCCGCCCGCCGTGCGCGAGGGTCGTCCACACGTCGAGGAAGCACAGGTCGAAGTTGAGCGGCGCGTAGTTGAGGACGGTGGTCCCCGGCGCGATGGCGAAGGCGGGCCCGGCCCAGGTCACGAACCGGTCCACGGCCCCCTCGTCCAGCGGGACGGTCTTGGGCAGCCCGGTGGAGCCGGAGGTGGTGAGCATGAAGGCGGTACGGGGAGGCACCGGGTACGCCGCCGAGCGGGCCGGGACCTCCACACTCCTCGGTTCGCCGCCCGGGGCCAGCACGTGCCGGCAGCCGGCCTGCGCGAACAGCTGGGTCAACAGCTGCTCGCCCAGGTGCGCGGAGGGCAGCAGGAACGGGCGGTGGGCGAGCAGGCAGCCGAGGACGAGCGCGAGGGCGTCGGGCGACTTCTCGGCGAGGATGCCGACGGGTTCGCCGGCCGGCAGCCCGAGCAGGGCGAGCCGCTCGCGTTCGCGGCCGGCGCTCTCGTACAGCTCGCGGTAGCTGGTCTCCTCGCCGTGCCAGACCAGGGCGGGCGCGTCGGGGCGCTCGCGGACCTGGGTGAGGAAGCCGGGGAGCAGTCCGGTGGTGGCGCCCTGGCCGGTCATGGCCGCCGTCCGGCCAGCCGGGCCCAGCCGCTCTTCACGGCGATGCCCGTGGGGGTGCGGCAGGTGAAGCGGACGAGGGTGCGGTCGGCGTCCGGGGCCAGTTCGATCCGCAGCGGCACGTCCGGGACCACGGGGGCGGAGAACCGCCCGCTGACGTCGAGGACGCGGGTGACGTCGCCGTCCGCGTACCGGTCGGCGATCTCCTCGACGGCCAGGGCGAGCACGCTCATCCCGTGTGCGATGACGCCGGGGAAGCCGGCGTCCTCGGCCGCCCGGTCGTCCAGGTGGATCGGGTTGAGGTCGCCGGAGGCGTGGGCGTAGCCGCGGATCCAGGCGGGGGTGAGCCGGTGCTCGGCGGTGGCCGGTTCACCGGCTCCGCCGGAGGGTGCGGGCGCGGCCGGTGCCGGGATCTGGCCGAAGGGCTCGATGGCGGCGGCGCCCATCAGCAGGGCGCTGGTGAGGAGTTCGGCGCGCGGGGTGCCGTCGGCGCCGGTGAGGCGGGCCCGGACGGCGACGCGGGTGCCCCTGGGTTCGCGGCGGGCGCCGACCACGTCGAGGGCGACGGTGATCTGCTCGCCGGGCAGCAGGGGCCGCTCGATCCGGATGTCCTGGCCGAGGTGGACGACGGAGACGGGCTCGGGCTCGGCCGCGGCCAGGTCGCGTACGGTCGCGTCGGCGAGGGTGTGCGCGAGGACGAAGGCGTGCACCGGCGAGGCGCCGGGCTCCTGGGCGGCGGGCAGGTCCGCGCGGACGGCGGTCCGGAAGGCGACCACCTCGTCGGCGGTGAGGGTGCGGATCGCGGTGCGGGGCTGGGCGGTGGGCTGGTCGGCGGTCTGGGCCGTGGGCTGGGCGGTGGTCGTCATACCGGCGCCACCACCATGCTCGCGTTGTGGCCGCCGAAGCCGAAGGAGTTCGACAGCGCGGGTCCCAGGGCGACGGGCCGTGGACTGGTGTGCACCACGTCGATCTCCATTCCTGGCTCCAGGTGTTCGTGGTTGGCGGTGGGCGGCACCTCTTGGGCGCGCATGGCCTGGACGGCGGCGATGATCTCGACGGCGCCGGCCGCTCCGATGAGGTGGCCGATGACGCCCTTGGAGGCGGTGACCGGCGGCCCGTCGGAGCCGAAGACCTTGGCGAGGGCCGTGGCCTCGGCGCGGTCGTTGTGCGGGGTCGAGGTGCCGTGCGCGTTGATGTGGGCGATCTCGTCGGGGGCGAGCCCGGCGGCGGTGAGCGCGCCGGTCATCGCGGAGACCGCGCCCGCCCCGTCGGCCAGCGGCATCGACAGGTGGTACGCGTCCGAGGTGGCCGCGTACCCGGCGATCCGGGCGTAGGTGCGGGCGCCCCGGGCCAGCGCGTCGTCCAGGCGTTCCAGGACGACGAAGCCGGCCCCCTCCCCCATGACGAACCCGTCGCGGTCCCGGTCGAAGGGGCGGGAGGCGTGCGCCGGGTCGTCGTTGCGCCCGGAGACCGCGTTCAGGTTGCCGAAGGCGGCGAGGGTGACCGGAGTGAGGGTGGACTCGCAGCCCCCGGCGATCGCCACGTCGGCCTGGCCCGACGCCAGGAGCGCGGTGGCGTGCCCGATCGCGTCGACGCCGCTGGCGCAGGTGGTCGCGATGGTGGTCGCGGGGCCGGTCCAGCCCAGGCGCATGGCGATCTGGGCGGCCGCCGCGTTCGGCATGGTGAGCAGCGGCATCAGCGGGTTGACCCGGTGCGGGCCCACCTCGCTGTAGTGCGCGGACTCGCGGTCGCTGGTGGCGCGGCCGCCCACCGCGTTGCCGACGACGATCGCGGTGCGCCCGGGCTCGGGCACCGGGGCGCCGGCGTCGCGGTGGGCGGCGAGCGCGGCCGTGGTGCCGTACAGCGCGAAGGGGTCCATGCGCCGCGCGTCCTTGGCGGACACGAGGGCGTCGGGGCCCTGGGTGTCGAGTCCGCTGACCCGGCAGCCGATCCGGACCCGGTGGCGGGAGAGGTCCAGGTGGTCGAGCGGGGCCGCGGTGGAACGGCCGGCGCGGAGCGCGGCCCACAGGGCGTCGGGGGTGCACCCCGCCGGGGTGACCACACCGATCCCGGTGATCACCACCGGGGTGCGGTGGGAGGCTGCGGCTGTCATCTTCGGTCTCGTCTCCGTCCGGTGTCCCGGGGGGGGTGGACCGGCCGGTCAGGCCGGGATGATGCCGCACTCGCGGGCGGACTTGATGAACGCCTCGGCGGCGAAGTCGATGTCCTCGGGCGTGTGCCGCGCGGTCACCGCGATCCGCAGCCTGGCCAGGTCGTTGGGGACGGCCGGGGTGACCACGGGGATGCCGATGACGCCGTTGCGGCGGCAGGTGGTCGCCAGGTCGTACGCCTTCTCGTCGGAGCCGGCGATCAGCGGCAGCACCGCGGTCACGCTGTCCTGCGTGCGCAGCCCCTGGGCGTTGACCAGGGCGCGCAGCCGGGCGGACTCGTGCTGGATGTGGGTGACCCGCTCCGGTTCGCGTTGCAGGATGCGCAGGCTCTCCAGGGCGGCCGCGGCCTGGGCCGGGGCGAGGGCGGCGGAGAAGAGGAAGGGCCGGGCGGCGTAGCGCAGGTGGCCGATCAGTTCGGCGGGTCCGGTGACCCAGCCGCCCATGGACGGGATGCCCTTGGACAGGGTGCCGAGCTTGATGTCGGCCTTCACCCGGTGGTCGAAGTGCTCCTCGATGCCGCGCCCGGTGGCGCCGATGACGCCGAGCGCGTGGGCCTCGTCCACCATGAGCAGCGCGTTGTGCTCGTCGCACACCTTGCGCAGCTCGGGCAGCGGGGCGATGTCGCCGTCCATGGAGTAGACGCTGTCGACGATGACGAGCCGCACCCCGTCGGGCGAGGCCGCGGCCAGGCGCCGGTCGAGGTGGTCGACGTCGTTGTGCCGGAACCGGGTGACGGTGGCGCCGGAGAGCCGGCAGCCGTCCACGATGGAGGCGTGGTCGTACTTGTCGATGAAGACGGTGTCGCCGGCGCCGACGAGACCGCCTACGGTGCCCACGTTCGCCGCGTAGCCCGAGCTGAAGACCATGGACGCCTCGCGGTCCGCGAAGCTCGCGACCTCGGCCTCCAGTTCCTCGTGCAGCGGGATCGTGCCGGCCAGGGCGCGCACCCCGTGGTTGCCGCTGCCGTACAGGTCGAGCGCGGCCTTGGCGGCGGCGACGACGCGTTCGTCGCCGCCCAGGCCCAGATAGCTGTAGCCGGACATCATCAGCAGCCGTTGTCCGTCGAGATCGGCGTAGGCGCTGTCCCGCTCGACCGTGTAGGAGACGAAACTGTTGCGGCGCTCCGGCTCGGACTCCAGGGCCGCCACACGCCTGTTCGTGGCGGCCAGCTTCGGCGCCAGCCGTTCCCAACCTCCGGTTGCGTTCACAGTGGGTCTCCTCAGGCTGATTCAGTCGGCCGGCGGACGGCCTATTCATGACAGGATTTCTACGCCGCGCTCCGCAACGCGACCGCAACAAGGAAGCCGGAGCCCTTCTCGAATTACGCTCGAAGCCGCTCGGGATTCACTAGAAATCCCCTGGTGAATGCATGGAGAAGGGAAGAAACATGGACCCCCGATTCAGCGGAACTTGGGCTTCCACTCATTCCCTCCGGTATGTTCCCGGGCTCAATTGACACGGCCTGAACGGCCCTGCGAGGGTCACGACGACATCACGGGGAATGGCGAGAACTGAACGGCGCAATGCGAAAGCAACGGCGCCGTGTTCCCCGCTCGGTTCCTGATCCGCCGCAGGGGGAGTGTCGACGTGTTGATCCGGCTCGTAGGACTTGTCAGCATCGAGCACGAGGCGGAACCGCCCCGGCACCTGTCGAGCGCGCAGGCCCAAATCGCCTTCGCCCGGCTGGTCCTGGAGCGCTCCGCGGGCACCAGCCGCGACCAGCTCGCGGACACGCTGTGGCCGCAGGGGCTGCCCGACACCTGGGCGTCCGCGCTGCGCAGTGTCGTCAGCCGGGTGCGGTCCTTCGTGACCAGCGCGCACCAGAAGCCCGGCGAGACGCCGCTGGTCGCCCAGAGCGGGCGCTATCTGCTGCATCTGCCGAGCGACGCGCTGACCGATGTGGAGACGGCCGAGGCGTCGGTCTCCGAGGCCCGGCAGGCGTGCCGGGAGGGCGCGCACGCGGTGGCCCTGCAACTGGCCTCCGGCGCCGTCGCCAATCTGCGCGGCGCGTTCCTGCCCGCCCACGAGGGCGAGTGGGTGAACACCACCCGCGAGCGCATCGAGGCGGTACGCCTGAGCGCCCTGGAGCTCTCCAGCGCCTCGGCCGCCGCCCTCGGCAACAGCCACCACGCCCTGCGGTACGCCGACGAGGCGGTGCGCAGGGCGCCGTTCCGGGAGAGCGCGCACCGCTGCCGGATGACGGCGCACGCCGCCGCCGGCAACCGGGCCGACGCGCTGCGCGTCTACCAGCAGCTGCGCGAGCTCCTCTCGGACGAGCTCGGCATCGAGCCCGCCCCGTCCACCCAGACGCTCTATCTGGGCCTGCTCCGCGAGCCCGACCCGGCGCGCGAGGCGCCCCGTGCGGTGGCCCCGTACGGCGGCCCGGCCGGCATCGACCCGCTCCTGATGAGCGCGTACGCACCCCTGCTCCCGCCGGCAGCGTAGGCCCTGGCCGGGCAGGGAAACGTCCGCGGAATGCTCCTGCGAAATCCGGTTCGCAGGAGCATTCCGCGGACGTTTCGTGCGGAATTTTTTTCCCGGGGGGCTTTCCTCGGAAAGCCCCCCGGGGTGGGATATCAGGTGATGGTGACGCCGCTGTCGATGCTGATGACCTGGCCGGTCATACAGTCCTGGTCGAGGAAGAGGGCGGAGCTGCGCGCGACCTCTTCCACGGTCACGAAGCGGGGCACCGGTGCCTTCTTCTCCATCGATTCCACCACGTGGTCGGGGAGGGTCTGCGTCATGCCCGTGATCATGAATCCGGGCGAGAGCGCGTTGACCGTGACGCCCCGCCGTCCGCACTCGGCGGCCAGGGTCCGGGTGAAGCCGATCAGGCCGGCCTTGGACGCGGAGTACGCCGTCTGCCCGGCCGTCGCGATCAGACCCGAGGGCGAGACCACGTTGATCACCCGGCCCCACCGCTTGCGCAGCATGTGCGGGACGCACACCCGGGCCGTGTGGAAGGAGCCGATGAGGTTGGTCTGGATCACCGCCGCCCAGTCCTCGGGCTTCTGCATCGCCATGACCTGGTCACGGCGGATCGCACCGTTGTTGACGAGGACGTCGACCGGGCCCAGTTGCTCGGCGATCTGCGCGTGCATCGCCGTGACGGCCTCGTACGAGCCGACGTCGCCGGTCACCAGGACGGAGTCGTTGGTGAGCTTCTCCTGCACCGCGAGCGCGGCGTCCTTCGCGCTGTTGTAGTGGACGGCCACCTTGCAGCCGAGCGCGTCCAGTTCGAGCGCCAGCGCCTGGCCGAGCCCGCCGGAGGCGCCCGTCACCAGGGCGACGGGGTGCTCGGGCCGGGTGCCGGCGGGCTTCTGCGTACTCATCGTGTCCCTCCGCGCCATTCGAGGAGCATGGAGCCCCAGGTCATGCCTGCGCCGAAGCCGGCCAACAGGACCAGGTCGCCGTTCTCGATGCGGCCCTCGTCCAGCGCTTCGGCCAGGGCGATCGGGATGGAGGCGGACGCCGTGTTCCCGTACTTGTGCAGGTTGGCGACCAGGGCCTCGGGCCGCAGTCCGGTGTGGCTGAGGATCGAGTTGATGATGCGGATGTTCGCCTGGTGCGGGATGACGTGGCGTACGTCGGCCGCCTCGACCTTGGCGTTCTTCAGCGTCTCCCGGACCGTACGGACGGTGTACCGCACGGCGTTCAGATAGATCTCGTTCCCGTTGATCTGCGCGTAGTGCAGACCCTGGCGCACCGTTTCCTCGGTGGTCGGCATACGGCTGCCGCCCGCGAGGACCTTGAGGCTGCCGGTGCAGCTGCCGTCCGCGCCCAGGTTCCAGGCCAGGACGTTGCTGTCGGCCGCGGGGACGAGCACGACGGCTCCCGCGCCGTCCCCGACCAGGATCGACAGGTCCCGGTCGGCGGGGTTCGCGGTCAGCGTGTGGGTGTCGGAGCCGATGAGCAGGATCGGCCGGGGGTCGATCGCGATGAGGGCCATCGCGGAGACGAGCCCGTAGACGAAGCCCGCGCACTCGGAGTTGACGTCGTGCGCGCTGCCGGCGATGCCCAGTTCGTGGTGGACGAACGCGGACGTCGCCGGCGAGGGCTGCTCGGGCGTGGCGGTGGCGACGATCAGATGAGCGATGTCGCCGCCGCTCAGGCCCGCTTTGGCGAGGGCGCGCCGGCCGGCCTCGACGGCCAGCGAGGCTGTCGTCTGGCCGGGCCCGACGGCGCGCCGTTCACTGATCCCGCACCGGCTGGTGATCCAGTGCTCGTCGACGCCGAAGCGCTCGGCGAGCTCCGCACTGGTGACCACCTTTTCGGGGACGGATATGCCCCATCCGGTGATGTCGAAGCCGTTCATGCGCGCCCGCTCAGGCCTGCGCCGGCACGAGCGCCAGGATGCGGTCGTAGACGTGGCGCAGGGTCGTGGTGTCGTCCAGGTCGGCGAAGAGCGACTCGTCGGCCGGGATGTCCGGGTAGCTGTTCTGGAACCCGTACAGCCACTCCATGAGGTCCAGCGAGTCCACGTCCGGGATGTGCTGGAGCGGGTGGTCCGGGTCGACCTTCTGGGCGCCGGACACGGCCTCGAGCTGGCTCGCCAGTTCTTCGATGGTGGGCAGAGACATGAGGTGAGGTCCTTCCTCCGCGGGGCTTGGCCTTTTCGAAACGCATGGAACCCGTACGCACGCAACCGGCGCGCAACAGCCGGAGCGCCCGCCGTGTTGCACGTCTCTTGCGACGCGGGGGTTTTCTTCGTCTCGCGATGACATCGCAGGCACCACGCCATGAGCATGAGCCGGACGGGAGTTGAGGACGAAGATGACCACGGTTGCAAACCAGTCGGTCCCCGAGGTCGACGCGATCAGGCACCACTACGAGGTGAGCAACGACTTCTACCGCCTCCTGCTGGGCCCGACGATGATGTACTCCGGCGGTTACTGGGAGGAGGGCGAGGGTCTCACCGAGGCCCTCGACGAGGCCCAGGAGCGCAAGCTGGACAAGTTCGTCGAGCTGGCGGGAGCGGCCGGCGTCCGCCGGGTCCTGGACGTGGGCTGCGGGTGGGGCACCATGCTCAACCGCGTCACCACGGTGCACGGCGTCGAGCAGGCGGTCGGGCTGACGCTCAGCCGCACGCAGGAGCAGTTCATCGCCGGCCTGGACAACCCGCGGATCACCACGCGGGTGGAGTCCTGGGAGGACCACACCACCGACGACCCGTACGACGCCGCGTTCTGCATCAACGCCCTGGAGCACTTCGTCTCCTCGACGCTGCCGCCGCGTGAGCGCACCAAGAAGTACCGGGTGTTCTTCCAGAAGGTCGGCGCCGCCCTGAAGCCGGGCGCCCACTTCGTGCTGCACACCATGACGGCCGAGGCACTGCCCATGAACCGGCAGCTGCTGGACGACCTGAAGTTCCTGCAGCGCTCGGAGTTCGAGAACTGCCACATCCCGCACCTGCACGAGCTGACGCAGGCCGCCGAGGGCCTGTTCGACGTGGTCGAGATCGTCAACGAGCGCGAGTCGTTCGCGGTGGCCTGCCGTGCGTGGCTGAAGCTCCTCGCCGAGCGCCGTGACGAGGCCGTCGCCATGGAGGGCGAGGAGGTCGTGGCCCGCTTCGAGCGCTACCTCGACATCTTCGCGTACACGCTTGAGGACAAGTTCTTCAACAACTTCCGCGTCACCATCGCGCGCCGCTAGGAGGCTGACGTGACGAGCACTCTAGAGCCGCCGCGCAGCGACGAGGACACCCGCCCGGCCGGCGGCGGCGGACCGCAGCGGCATCTGCGCGTCGCCGTCATCGGCAGCGGGTTCTCCGGCCTCGGCATGGCGATCCGGCTGCTGCAGAAGGGCGTGGACGACTTCCTCGTCTTCGAACGCGCCGACGAGGTGGGCGGCACCTGGCGGGACAACTCCTACCCGGGTGCTGCCTGCGACGTGATGTCCCACCTGTACTCGTTCTCGTTCGCGCAGAACCCGGAGTGGAAGTCCACATTCGGCAAGCGCGACGAGCTGTACGCGTACCTGCGGGACACCGCCGACCGGTTCGGGGTGCGTCCGCACATCCGCTTCGGCCACGAACTGCTCGGGGCCCGCTGGGACGAGACGACCCGGCGCTGGCACATCGAGACCTCGCAGGGCGACTACACCGCGCAGGTCCTCGTGAGCGGCACCGGTTATCTCAGCGAGGCGGCGGTCCCCGACATCCCGGGCCTCGCCGACTTCGCGGGCACCGTCTTCCACTCCTCGCGCTGGCAGCACGACCACGACCTGAGCGGGCGCAACGTCGCCGTCATCGGCACCGGTGCCTCCGCCATCCAGTTCGTGCCGAAGATCCAGCCCGAGGTGGGGCGCCTGGACCTCTACCAGCGCACCCCGCCGTGGATCGGCCCGAAGAACGACAAGGCGACGAGCCCGCTCCAGTCCAAGCTGCTGCGCGGGGTCCCCGGCTACCAGAACTTCCGGCGCAACTTCAACATGTGGGGCCGGGAGATCCTGGCCTTCGTGATGAAGCGGCCCAAGGTCGCCGGGAAAATGCAGAAGATGGCCAGCGACCATCTGAAGAAGTCGGTCGCCGACGAGACGCTGCGCGCGCAGCTGACGCCCGATTACGTGATGGCGTGCAAGCGCCTGCTGTTCTCCAACACGTGGTACCCGGCGATCCAGCAGCCCAACGTGGACCTGGTCACCGACGGCATCGCGAAGGTCACCGCCCACTCGATCGTCACCTCCGACGGGGCGGAACGGGAGATCGACACGATCATCCTGGGCACCGGCTTCAAGGCCACGGACCGTCCGGTCGCCGGGCGGATCACCGGCCGCGAGGGCAGGTCGCTGCGCGAGGTGTGGCAGGAGCACGGCATGGCCGCGCACCGCGGCACCACCGTCGCCGGCTTCCCGAACCTGTTCCTGCTGCTCGGCCCGAACACCACCCTGGGGCACTCCTCGCAGGTCGTGATGATCGAGGCGCAGATCGGTTACGTGCTGGACGCGCTGAAGGTCATGGACCAGAAGGGCCTGGCCTCGGTGGAGGTTCGAAAGACGGTCCAGGACGACTGGAACGAGCGGCTGCAGGCCCGCCTCGATGGCACCGTGTGGAACGCAGGCAACTGCAAGAGCTGGTACCTCGACGCACACGGGCGCAACCCGTCGATCTGGCCGACGTACACCTGGCGCTTCCGCCGCCAGACCAAGCGCTTCACCCCTTCCGAGTACCAGCTCGCCACCCTCGCGGGCGCCGGCCTGCCGGCCCTGAACCACACGTAATGGACGGGAGACAGACCGAATGAGAAGCAGCAGCACCCCCTTCACGCGGCGCAGCATCCTCGGAGGCATGGCGGCCGCCACCGTCATCGGCTGGAGCACTGCGCACCAGGCGTGGGCACGTGAGTCGGACTCCTTCGCCCATACGGCGGCGAGCCTGCCGGCGCTCGACGGCACGCTGGAGACCTCGGCGGGTGTCACCTCCACGTTCAACCACGACTTCGGCCACATGGTGGCCGGCGCGTGCTGGGCGGTGCTGCGTCCCGGCTCGGTGCAAGACATCGTCAAGATGGTCAACTACGCCCGGGCCAACGGGCTGAAGATCGCGATGAACGGCCGCGGCGGGCAGAACGGCGACGAGGAGTCGCACTCCTGCTACGGCCAGGCGCAGGTGCCGCAGGGCGGCATCGCGATCGACGCGCGCGGTCTGACGAAGATCGTACGCATCGGCTCCTCGTCCGCCGTGGTGGAGACCGGCGTCACCTGGGCCCAGCTCACCGACGCCGCCCTCGCCCGCGGCCTGACCCCGCCGGCGCTGACCGACTACCTGCACCTGTCGATAGGCGGCACGCTCAGCGTCGGCGGCATCGGCTCCACGGTGGCGCGGTACGGGCTGCAGATCGACACCGTGAAGTCGATCGACATCGTCACCGGCACGGGCGAGCTGATCACGGCGAGCCCCAGCTGCCACGCCGATCTGTTCAACACGGCGCTCGGCGGCGGCGGCCAGGTCGGCATCATCGTGCGGGCCGAGGTCGCCCTGATCCCGGCACCGCCGAAGATGACCGTCTTCACCCTCTACTACAACGACGTGACCGCGTTCCTCGCCGACTCCGAGAAGCTCATGGCCGAGAAGCGGTTCGAGGGCCAGGTCGGCGAGATCGCCCGCACCCCGGACGACTCCGGCTGGTGGTACAAGCTGGAGGGCCAGGCGTACTGGAAGGGCAGCACCGCGCCCAACCGCACCGCGCTGCTCACCGGTCTGCACGACGTGCGGGCGTCCGCGACCATCGAGGACCTGTCCTTCCGCGAGGCCGTGTTCCGTACCGACGGCGACGAGGCGTGGCTCAAGGAGAACGACTTCTGGGGCCAGCCCAAGCCGTGGCTGAGCCTGTTCGTCCCGGCCTCGAAGGCGAAGGCGATGGCGGACCTGCTGACCGCCGAGCTGAACAGCGAAGACCTGGGCGCGGGCTTCCTGCTCTACTACCCGTACCCGACGTCGAAGCTGACCCGCCCGCTGTCGGTGCAGCCCTCCGAGCCGACCGCGTACCTGTGCGACGTGCTCCGCTTCCCCGCCCCGGGCGCGGACATCGCGCGGATGCTGGACCAGAACCGCCGCCTGTACGACAAGGCGGTCGCGCTGGGGGCCAAGCGGTATCTGGTGGGCGCGATCCCGAACATGACCTCGGCGGACTGGCGGGCCCACTTCGGCGCCCGCTGGAAGGTCCTCGTCGCGGCCAAGCGGCGTTACGACCCGGCGGGCATCCTCACCCCCGGTCAGGGCTTCTTCGGCTGATCCGGGACGCCCCGGCCGGCGAGACCCGGACCGCCATCCGGAACACCCCGACAGGAGAATCGGCATGACAGTTTACGACTTGATCGACGAGGCGATCGTGGACGCTCCGCCGGAGGCGGTGTGGGAGGCGTTGATCGCCGAGTTCCGCGGCGCCGGCCGCTGGTGGGTGCCGGCCAACACCTTCGCCACCGTGTCCGGTTCGCCGGACGAGGTGGGCGGCGAGGTCGCGGTCACGGTGCACACCAAGGGCGTCGACAAGGGCGGCCCGAAGCTGCGGTTCACCGCGCGCACCCGGGCCGTCGAGCCCCAGCGGCTGCTGTCGGTCGATTACGTGGCCGGGGTGTTCCGGGGCACCAGCGACTTCGTCCTGGAACCGCTGGACGGGGGCCGTACCAAGGTCGGCATGCACTTCGTGGGCCGCCCGAACGGCTTCCTGAAGATCCTCGCGAAGGTCGCCGACATCGGCGCGGAGCACTCCACCGCCACCCGCGAGGCGTTCGTCCGGCTCGGCGAGATCCTCGCGGCGGAGCGCGCCGCGGCGGTACGGACCGGTGAGGCGGCGGAGGCCCGGAAGCTGGAGGGCAGTACCCGATGACGACGGTGGCCGCCGCACCGGCGACCGAGACGCAGGTGCGCACCGACGACGGGGCACGCCTCGCGGTGTCCGTCCTGCCGCCGCTCACGCCCCCGACCGGCGTGACCGTGGTGCTGGTCCACGGCTGGGGCGCTTCGCGCCGGGTGTGGAGCACGGTGGCCGACCGGCTGATCCGCCTCGGTCACCGCGTCGTCTCCTACGACCTCCGGGGCCACGGCGCCTCCTCGCAGGGCGCCGAGCCCTTCGGGATCGCCCGGCTCGGGGCGGACCTGGGCGCGGTCCTGGCCCATGTGGAGGCGCCGGACGCGGTCGTCGTCGGGCACTCCGGGGGCGGGTTCGCCGCCCTGTCGTACGCCGCGTCGGAGAACCGGAACGCCGGCGCGCTGAGCGGCCTGGTGCTGCTGGCCACGGCGGCGCACGACCAGGACACGCCGGACAGCGAGGTCCGCATGATGGGCAGCGCGCTGTTCCAGCGGGCCGTCTCGCGCCCGGCCCTGGGCCGCAAGCTCCTCGGGCAGAACATGCTCGGCCCGAAGGCGGACCGCCGGCTGAGCGAGGTGAACCGCCAGATGTTCGCGGCGGCCGGGCCCGCGGTGCGCGCGGAGGCGTTCCGCTCCTCGCGGGGCATGGACCTGCGCGAGGCCCTGGTGTCGGTGACCGTGCCGGCGGTGGTCCTCGCGGGCACCAAGGACAAGGTGATCGCGCCGGAGCTCGGCCGGGTCGTCGCGGAGGCGCTGCCCCGGGCACGCTTCGAAGAGGTCCCGGACGCGGGGCACATGCTGCCTCTGGAGGCGCCGCAGACGGTGGTGGGCGCGGTCAGCGAGCTGACGCGGGACCACGGATAGCGCGGCGCATACGGAAGGGCGGCCGGTCCCGGGCGGGGGCCGGCCGCCCTTCCGTGTGCGCGGCGGTGGACCGAGGCCCGCAGCGGGCGTCAGCTCAGACGCTTCCGTGTCCACCGGACGGCCAAGGCTCCGAGACCGATGGCGAGGGCGAGGTAGACGCCGGCTTCGGCCCATTGCAGGGTCCAGAAGTTGTTGGCGGCCTGGTAGGTGATGCGCTGCTGGTAGCCGGCTCTCGTCAGGCTGCTGACGCATTCCTTGATTGATTCGCAGTCGGCGTATCCGGGTGGCATGGCGTGTGCGGGATGGCCAGTGCCGTCGAGGGTCTGTTCGGCGGTGACCCAGACGTCGGGTTTGCCGAATTCGACCTGGGAGACGGAGTCGAGCCCGTAGTTGGCCAGGCGGTCGGGGGTGAACGGAACCGTGATGGTGGTGGTGGGGGCCAAGTGCTCGCGGACCCACATCGGCATGACGAGCTGTAGCGTGGTGTACGTCGCAAGGGCGGCGGCCATGGCCGGCAGGGTGCGGCGGATGATGACGCCGAGGGTGACGCCCAGGACGAAGGCGAACACGGCGTAGCCGAGTGGCGTGATGCCGCGGATGAGGAACGTGGCGGGGGCGATGCGCGGGACGAAGTTGTCGCCGTTGTCCGAGCCGCCGGTGGCCACGGCTTGGTCGATGGGGTCGGCCCACCATGACACGGCGAGGCTGACCAGGCCCGTGGCGGCCATGGCGACGAGGCCGGTGAGGGCGAGTCTGGTCAGCAGCCAGCGAGTACGGGTGACGCCCTGGTTCCAGACGAGTCGGTGGGTGCCGGTCTCCAGCTCGCGGGCGACGAGGGGGGCGCCCCAGAACATGCCGAGGAGGACGGGGAGGACGAGGACGGCCACACCGCCGGCGAAGTACAGGGTTGTGTCGGTGCCGGTGAGCTGCTGGATCAGGCCGCGTCCCGCGGTGGTGTGCAAATCGGCCAGCTGCGGGCCGGTGGCGGCGAGGACGATCACCAGAACGGCCAGCACCGCGAGGGTCAGCGTTGCCTGCGTACGGAGCTGGCGCCAGGTCAGCCAGATCATCGGAGGGCCTCCAGGGCGGTGGTCGGGTGAGACGCGGTGCCGCGGCCCATGTAGGCGAGCACGATGTCTTCGAGGGGGAGCGGGCTGACGGCCCATGCGGGGTCGTGCGCCGCGCGGTCCGGGACGTCGGCGCGTACAACGAGGGTCGTTCGCGCGTCGGCATGGCTGGTGGACACGATGTGGCCGCCCGTAGGCGGGGCGGCCTGGCCGGCGTCCGTTGCCGTGAGCCGCTGGTGGCGGGCCACCAACCCGTCGATGTCACCGGCTACTTGAACGCGGGAGTTGACCAGGACGATGACGTGGTCGCAGACCCGCTCGACATCGGAGACCAGATGGGACGAGAGAACGACGCTCGTTTCCTGTGCTGCGATGGCATCGGTCAGGTCTTCCAGGAACTCGCGGCGTGCCAGTGGGTCCAGTGCGGCGACCGGCTCGTCGAGGATCAGCAGCTCGGGGCGCTTGGCGAGGCCGAGCGTGAGGGCGAGCTGGGCACGCTGGCCGCCCGACAGGCGCCCGGCGCGCTGGCCGGGGTCGAGTCCGAGGCGGCGAATCCGTGCGTCGGCAAGGGCCGCGTCCCAGACCGGGTTGAGGCGGGCGCCGAGCCCGAGGTGCTCGGCGACGGTGAGGCCGGCGTAGGTAGGGGTGTCCTGAGCGACGAAGCCGACCTTGGCGAGCTGCGCGGGACCGCCGGCGGGGTGGCCGCCGCACACCTCGATGGTGCCGGTCGTGGGGGCGAGCATTCCGGAGGCCAGGTTCAGCAGGGTGGATTTCCCTGCGCCGTTGGGGCCGACCAGGCCGACGATGCGCCCTGCGGGCACGTCGAGGGTGCAGTCCGACAGGGCCCAGCGTTGTCGGTATTTCTTGCCCAGGGATCGGGCTTGCAGTACGGCGTCCACGGGGATGGCGTCCTCTTCGGCAGGGAGTTCCGGCCTGTGCGGCCGACCTGAAGGACGCTATGAGCGGGAGGCGGGCACGCGCGTCCGGCGACCGACCCCTTTCCGGTCCTGCGTCAGGAGGACCCGGCACCGGGGTCCTCCGTGAGATGGAGACGGGAGACGTACGAGCGTGCCCGGTGACTGCCTGCGAGGACGATGAAGCGGGGGAAAGGGAGAGGCGACAATGAGGCAGTGAAGAACGCATCGGCCACAGAGGTACGCCGCCGGCTGCGGGCCGGACTCGTGTCGCTGACACGCCCCGGCGTCCCGCTGCTCCGGTGGACCCGGCGCAGCCTGGTCTTCGACGTGCTCCTTGCGCTGACCGCGGTCGTCATCGGAGTGGACGACGCCCTCAGTGTCGGCACTGGCACGACGTATGTGCTCGTCGACGGGGCGCGGGAGATCCGCCCGGAAGGGGCGAGCACCTGGTTCGCCGCGGTCGGCCCGATGCTGCTCGCGACGCTGCCGTTGGCGCTGCGCCGCCGGTACCCGCTGGCCGTGCTGTGGGTCGTGATGGTGGCGTCGCTGCTTGCCCCGGACAGCCTGGCCCGGTCCGTCTTCTACGTCTTCGTGATCGCCACGTACAGTGCGGTCGCGTACGGCCCCTACAGGATTCTGGCCGTGGCGAGCGTTCCTCTGGCGTTGTTCGTGATCAGCATTCCGCAGGGCAATCCCAACCTGCCCACGGTCCCGACCGAGTACGTTCCGGCCCTTATTCTGCTGCCCCTGGCCATGGCCGCGTACGGCATGCGGACGTGGCGACTGCGGGCCGACGAACGCCAGGAGCACATCGCGGCGGTGGAACGACAGCGGGCCGAGGAGCTGCGCCGGGCCGCCGAGCAGGAGCGCTCCCGTATCGCACGTGAACTGCACGACGTCGTCACGCACAACGTCAGCATGATGGTCATCCAGGCCGGCGGCGCCCGCAAGATGCTGGACATCGACCCCGATGACACCCGCGAGGCGCTCCTCGCCATCGAAGAGGGCGGGCGCGCGGCGATGGCGGAACTGCGCCACGCGATGGGGTTGCTCACCATGAATGCCGAGGACGCGGGCGGCAGCGCCGCCAGCCGCGCGCCGCAGCCCGGCCTCGGCCAGCTGCCGGCTCTGGTGGGGCGGGTGCGTGATACCGGCGTGAGCGTCGACTACACGGTGTCCGGCGAGCCGCGCGACGTTGCCCCCGGTGTCGGTCTGACCGCCTACCGCATCGTCCAGGAAGCGCTGACCAACACGGTCAAGCACGCGGCAGGTGGGCGAGCGACCGCCCTCCTCGCCTACGACGACGACTGTCTCCGTGTCGAGATCACCGACACCGGAGGGCCACCGAGCGCGTCCGCCGAAACCGGCAACGGCCACGGCCTCATCGGCCTGCGCGAACGTCTCACCGTCTACGGCGGAACCCTGGAAACGGGTCCGCGTCCCGGCGGCGGCTTCCGCGTCGCCGCCCTGATCCCCCTGGAGACAGCCTCGTGACCGGCCGCCCACTGCGCGTCGTGGTCGCGGACGACCAGGTGCTCGTCCGCACCGGCTTCCGCATGATCCTCAAAGCCGACGGCATCGAGGTGGCCGCCGAGGCGGGCAACGGGATCGAGGCCATCGAAGCTGTCCGCCGCACCCGCCCCGACGTGGTCCTGATGGACATCCGCATGCCGGAGCTCGACGGCCTGGAGGCCACCCGCCGCATCGTCACCGGCGCCCCCGAAGACCCACGCGTCATCATCCTGACCACCTTCGACCTGGACGAGTACGTCTACGAGGCCCTGACCGCCGGCGCCAGCGGCTTCCTCCTCAAGGACGTCACCCCGGAACTCGTCACCGCCGCCGTGCGCATGGTCCGGGCCGGCGACGCCCTCCTCGCCCCGACGATCACCCGCCGCCTTGTCGAGCGCCACGCCCGACCCGCCGCTCCCGAGCGATCCCCACTCCACCGCGACCTCGGCGCCCTGACCCCGCGCGAACTCGACGTACTGCGCCTGCTCGCGCAGGGCCTGAGCAACACGGAGCTCGCCGCACGCCTCCACCTGTCGGAGACGACGGTGAAGACGCACGTCTCCCGCATCCTGGGCAAGCTCCAGCTCCGCGACCGCGTACAGGCCGTGGTCATGGCGTACGAGACCGGTCTCGTCGGCCCGGGTGATGGATCCGCCGCCGGTCATCGGGGACGTGGCGAAGAGTGAGCCGTGAACTGCGCTGAAGCAGCCCGCAGGTGTCAGCCGCGGGCCCGCAGCGTCAGCGCCCGGCCCAGGCACGCCAGGGCTGCCGTGCAGGCCAGGGTGCGGGCGGCGTTGGCCGGGGTCCAGGCGCCCCGGAAGCGGTCGCGGATCAGGGCGATCTCGGGGCCCGACGCCTCCGCGGTCAGGCGGGCGAGCCGGCGGTTGAGGGGGATGTTGACCTTCATCGTGACGGCGACGGCCGCCGAGTACAGGGCGAGCGCGGCCCAGGTCCAGCGGGCGGCGCGGGTGTGGCCGAGGCGGCGCAGGGAGACGCCCGAGACCCCGGTGGCCAGGAACGCCCCGAAGAAGACGAGCCCGAAGAAGCCGTTCTCGATGGCGTCGTTGATGTGCCCCATGGCGCTGGCGAAGGCCGCGTCGTCGGTGCGGTCCAGGCCCGGCATGACGGACACGTCGAACGCGAAGTACAGCCCCGCGCTCAGCCCCATCGCGATGGTGGCCGCGTACAGCGAGGCTTCGGTGCGTCCGCCCGGCCGGGCCGGGAGGGAGGTGGTCGGCGCGGTGGCGGTCATGGCTTCTCCTCGGCGGTACGCAGTACGGGGGCGAGCAGCCGTTCGTAGCGGCGGCGCAGCACCGTCCGGCCGAGCAGCCGTACCGGTGGCGGGATGGTGGCGGTGACGTGGGCCACGGAGGCCGGGTCGGCCCCGTCGAACATCCAGGGCTGGAGGCGGCCGAGCACGCCGGGCGGCGCGGTCCGCAGCAACCGCCGTTCCACGGACGCGTAGCGCGAGGCGCCGAGCGCGGTGAAGGCGGGGAAGGCGATGCGCTCCTCGGCGGCGAGGTGGTCGCGCAGGACGGCGGCGAAGGCGTCGGCGGCGGGGAGCAGCGCCCCGGGGTCGGCGCCCGGGCGGAGCGCGGCGCCGACGGCGTCCATCGCCGCGTCGAGGCGTTGGTGGTCGCCGTCGATGGTGTCGGCGGCCCGGTCGAAGCCGGGGACGGCGCGCCGGAGTTCGGGCCAGAGGACGGCGTCCTCGCTGTGGTGGTGCCAGTCGATCACCTCGCGCAGGCTGTTCCACCAGGTGACCGTTCCGCCGGTGCGGGCGCCGGGCCCGGAGCGTGCGACGGCCACGAGGCGGGCGGCGTCGCGGCGCATCGCGATGTGCATCAGCGCGAATCCGTGGAAGTGCCCGGGCAGCGACGGAAGGTGTTCGCTCGTCATCGGTTCGGCAGCGGTCATGGGTGCGGCCTCCTCACGCGAGGGGGTACGGGGACAGGGACGGGGGGGGGGCGGGGGGGGGCGCCCCCCCCCCCCCCGGCCCGGGGGGGGGGGGGGGGGCCCCGGCCCGGGGGGGGGGGGGGGGGGGCGGGGGGGGGGGCCCGGCGGGGGCCCCCCCCCCGTCCCCACGGGTCCCGGTGTCGGTCAGGCGTTCCAGACACCGCTGGCGGCGGCGTCCCGGGCGAAGTCGGCGAAGTCCTTCGGCTTGCGGCCGGTGGCCTCCTCGACCCCGTGCACGAGGTGGGCGTTGCGGCCGTCGAGGATCAGCCCGAACAGGTCGGCGAACTCGACGGGCAGCCCGTTCTCCTCCAGGGCCTGGCGGTACTCGTCCACGCTGACGGGGATGTACGTGATGGTGCGGCCGGTCGCCTTGCCGAGCTCCTGGGCGATGTCGCCGAAGCTGAGCAGACGCGGGCCGGACAGCTCATACGTCTTGCCGATGTGCTTGTCGTCGGTGAGCGCGGCGACGGCGACGTCCGCGATGTCGTCGGCGTCCACGAAGGGCTCCACCGCGTCCCCGGTCGGCAGGACGATCTCGCCGGCCATGACCAGGTCGTGGAAGAAGCTCTCGCTGAAGTTCTGGTTGAACCAGCTGGCGCGGACGACGGTCCAGTCAGCGCCCGACTCCTTCACCTTGTCCTCGCTGATGACCGCGCCCTCCTCGCCGCGCCCGGACAGCAGCACCAGGCGGCGCGCCCCCTTGGCGACGGCCACCTTCGCGAACGCGCCGACGGTCTCGGCGGCCCCCGGGAAGGCGAGGTCGGGGTAGTAGGTGATGTAGACGGCGCTGACCCCGTCGAGGGCGGCGTCCCAGGTCGCGGGGTCCTCCCAGACGAAGGGGGGCGTGCCGGAGCGCGATCCGATGCGTACGGGGAGCCCCTTGGCGGACAGCCGATCGGCGACCCGCCGCCCGGTCTTGCCCGTGCCGCCGATCACAAGGGTCGTGTTCGTCATGTTCGTCCCGTCTGTCGTGGCCTGCGTGGTGGTGTGGTGCTCGTCGTTCTCGTCATGAGGGAGTGGTCGCGTGCGGACGGTGGTGGGGGTCCGCACGGTGGCGGCGGTGGCGGCGCTCTCCGGTGGGGGGTGACTGCGGAAGGACCGTCGGGTACGGCCTTCATCCGCAGCGTAGGCAGCCCCTCGCCGCACGAGCCACGTCACCGGGCCTCGTCTCTAGCGGTTCTCCAGAGGGTCTCTGGGCGATCACCTCGTAGGGCGGAGGGTCAGTAGCGGTAGTGGTCGGGCTTGTACGGGCCGTCGACCTCGACACCGATGTACGCGGCCTGCTCCGGGCGAAGGGTCGTCAGCTTCACGCCGAGGGCGTCGAGGTGGAGGCGGGCGACCTTCTCGTCCAGGTGCTTGGGCAGCACGTAGACATCGGTCGGATACTCCTCCGGCTTCGTGAACAGCTCGATCTGGGCCAGGGTCTGGTCCGCGAACGAGTTCGACATCACGAACGACGGGTGGCCGGTCGCGTTGCCCAGGTTCAGCAGACGGCCCTCCGACAGCAGGATCAGGACCTTCCCCTCCGGGAACGTCCAGGTGTGGACCTGCGGCTTGACCTCGTCCTTGACGATGCCGTCGATCTTCGCCAGGCCGGCCATGTCGATCTCGTTGTCGAAGTGACCGATGTTCCCGACGATGGCCTGGTGCTTCATCCTGGCCATGTCCGAGGCCATGATGATGTCCTTGTTGCCCGTCGTCGTGACGAAGATGTCGGCCTGCGAGACGACGTCATCGAGGGTGGCGACCTGGTAGCCGTCCATCGCGGCCTGAAGGGCGCAGATCGGGTCGATCTCGGTGATGATCACGCGGGCGCCCTGGCCGCGCAGCGACTCCGCGCAGCCCTTGCCCACGTCGCCGTAACCGCAGACCACGGCGGTCTTACCGCCGATCAGGACGTCGGTGGCACGGTTGATGCCGTCGATCAGGGAGTGGCGGCAGCCGTACTTGTTGTCGAACTTCGACTTCGTCACCGCGTCGTTCACGTTGATCGCCGGGAACAACAGGCTTCCGTCGCGGTGCATCTCGTACAGGCGGTGGACACCGGTCGTGGTCTCCTCCGTCACGCCACGGATCTCGGAGGCCAGCTGCGTCCACTTCTGCGGGGACTCGCCCAACGTGCGGTTGAGGAGGGTGAGGATGTACGCGTACTCCTCGCTGTCCGCCGTCGCCGGGTCCGGAGCCGCGCCGGCCTTCTCGAACTCGACGCCCTTGTGGACGAGGAGGGTGGCGTCACCGCCGTCGTCCAGGATCATGTTGGGGCCGCCGGTGGGGGTGTTCGGCCAGGTCAGCGCCTGCTCCGTGCACCACCAGTACTCCTCCAGCGACTCGCCCTTCCAGGCGAACACCGGGACGCCTGCGGGGGCCTCGGGAGTGCCGTCCGGGCCGACCGCGATCGCGGCAGCCGCGTGGTCCTGGGTCGAGAAGATGTTGCAGGAGGCCCAACGGACCTCCGCACCCAGCGCGACCAGGGTCTCGATCAGCACAGCCGTCTGCACCGTCATGTGCAGCGAACCGGTGATCCGAGCACCCGCCAGCGGCTGCGCTGCGGCGTACTCCTTGCGGATCGACATCAGACCGGGCATCTCGTGCTCGGCCAGGGTGATCTCCTTCCGCCCGAAAGCGGCGAGGGAGAGGTCGGCGACCTTGAAATCGATGGTCTCAACTGGCATGGAGGCTCCTAGTGCTCATGACGTTGCGGTGGATGTCGAGGGTCGCCGTCGATTTGTTCAGCGTGATGTAGTGCAGCCCGGGCGCGCCTTCGGCGAGCAGCCGGTCGGCCATCAGGGTCGCGTGGGCCACGCCGATCTCGTACGCGATGTCGGGCCGGTGCTGCGCGGCTTCCAGGCGGTGGGCCAGGTCCTCGGGGAACGCGGCGTCGGAGAGTTCCGCGAAGCGGCGGATCTGCCGGACGTCGGTGGCCGGCATGATCTCCGGGATGATCGGGGTGGTGCAGCCGGCGGCCGCCACCCGGTCCCGCAGCCGCAGGTAGTCCTCCACGTCGAAGAACATCTGCGTGATGGCGTAGTCGGCGCCGGCACGGCACTTGGCGACGAAATGCCGGATGTCGCTGTCCCAGTCGGGCGAGCGCGGGTGCCGCTCGGGGAAGGCGGCGACCCCGATGGTGAAGTCCCCGAGCGAACGGACCAGTTCGACCAGCTGGTAGGCGTGGTGGAAGCCGTCCGGATGCGCGGTCCACTCCCCCTTGGGGTCGCCGGGCGGGTCGCCCCGCAGCACCAGGACGTCCCGCACCCCGGCGTCCGCGTACTGGCCGATGATGTGCCGCAGCTCGGCCACCGAGTGCCCGACGGCGGTCAGGTGGGCGACGGGCCTCAGCGTCGTCTCGGTCACCAGGCGCTTCGTGACCTCGATGGTGCGGTCCCTGGACGACCCGCCCGCGCCGTAGGTGACGGACACGAAGTCGGGGCCCAGCGGCTCCAGGCGGCGGATGGCCTGCCACAGGGTCCGCTCGCCCTGGGCGGTGCGGGGCGGGAAGAACTCGAAGGAGAACATCGGACGGTCCGTGACCAGGCGCATCACCGACCACCCCCCGCCCGCCCCGCGTTGAAGTACGACGCCTCGGGGTGGTGGACGACGATCGCGTCCGTGGACTGCTCCGGGTGGAGCTGGAACTCCTCGGAGAGGTGCACCCCGATCCGCTCAGGCCGCAGCAGGTCCGCGATCTTGGCGCGGTCCTCCAGGTCCGGGCAGGCCGGGTAGCCCAGCGAGTAGCGGCAGCCCTGGTACTCGGTGCGCAGCATGCCGTCCAGGCCATCGGGTTCGCGGTCGGCGATCCCGAGTCCGGCGCGGACGCGCGCGTGCCAGTACTCGGCCAGCGCCTCCGCCAGCTGTACGGAGAGCCCGTGGAGTTCGAGGTAGTCGCGGTACGAGCCGGAGGCGAAGAGCTCCGCGGTGGCCTCGCCGATCTTCGAGCCGACCGTCACGATCTGGAGCCCGACGACGTCCGTCTCGCCGGACTCCTCCGGCCGGAAGAAGTCCGCCAGGCACAGGTGGCGGCCGCGCGACTGGCGAGGGAAGGTGAACCGGGTCCGTTCGTGCCCGTTCTCGTCCAGGATGATCAGGTCGTCGCCCTTGGACACGCACGGGAAGTAGCCGTGCACGACGGCCGCTTCGAGCAGGTTCTCCGTACGCAGCCGGTCCAGCCACATCCGCAGCCTCGGCCGGCCCTCCGCCTCGATCGTGTCGCCCTTCAGCCCCCACTGCCCCTTGAACAGGGCGGCCTCGTCCAGCCAGGAGGTGTACTCCTTGTGCGGGATGCCCTTGACGACCCGGCTGCCCCAGAACGGCGGGGCGGGGACGGGGTTGTCGACGGCGACGTCCGACCGGCCGACGTCCGCCGGCTCCTCGAACCTCGGCTCCTTCAGCGGTACGCGGCGCTGCTTGAGCGGGGGCAGGGTCGCGCCGGGGACGCCGCGCTTCACGGCGATGAGCGCGTCCATCAGACGCAGGCCCTCGAAGGCGTCGCGCGCGTAGCGCACCTCGCCCTCGTACAGCTCGTGCAGGTCCTGTTCGACGTAGGCACGGGTCAGCGCGGCGCCGCCGAGGATCACCGGGTAGTCGGCGGCCAGCTTGCGCTGGTTCAGCTCCTCCAGGTTCTCCTTCATGATCACCGTGGACTTCACGAGGAGCCCCGACATCCCGATGACGTCCGCCTTGTGCTCCACCGCCGCGTCGAGGATGGCCGAAACGGGCTGCTTGATGCCCAGGTTGACCACGTTGTAGCCGTTGTTGGAGAGGATGATGTCGACCAGGTTCTTGCCGATGTCGTGGACGTCGCCGCGAACGGTGGCCAGCACGATCGTGCCCTTGCCCTCCTCGCCCTCGGCCCGCTCCATGTGCGGTTCCAGATACGCCACCGCGGCCTTCATGACCTCGGC
Organism: Streptomyces sp. NPDC097595; assembly: GCF_044761525.1. Lineage (NCBI taxonomy): Bacteria > Bacillati > Actinomycetota > Actinomycetes > Kitasatosporales > Streptomycetaceae > Streptomyces > Streptomyces sp. NPDC097595. Next base: position 63,052 of record NZ_JBIWCN010000025.1, read on the forward strand.
GGACTGGAGGACGAACGGCAGCTGCATCTGCCCGGAGCCGAAGAGCTCGCCGACGACCTTCATGCCCTCCAGCAGCGTGTCGTTGACGATGTCCAGGGCCTTACGGGTGGTCAGCGCCTCGGCGAGGTCGTCGTCCAGACCGTTCTTCTCACCGTCGATGATCCGGCGCTGAAGTCGCTCGTCCAGCGGCAGCGCGGCCAGCTCCTCGGCCCTGCCCTCCTTCATCGACTTCATGTTGACGCCCTCGAACAGCTCCATGAGCTTCTGGAGGGGGTCGTAGCCCTCGGCGCGGCGGTCGTAGACCAGGTCGAGCGCGACCTTGACCTGCTCCTCCTCAAGACGCGCGATCGGCAGGATCTTCGACGCGTGCACGATCGCCGAGTCCAGCCCGGCCTTCACGCACTCGTCCAGGAAGACCGAGTTGAGCACGACACGGGCGGCCGGGTTCAGGCCGAAGGAGATGTTCGACAGGCCGAGCGTGGTCTGCACGTCCGGGTGGCGCTTCTTCAGCTCGCGGATCGCCTCGATAGTGGCGATGCCGTCCTTGCGGGACTCCTCCTGACCCGTGCAGATCGTGAACGTCAGGGTGTCGATCAGGATGTCCGACTCGCGGATGCCCCAGGTGCCGGTCAGATCGGCGATCAGGCGCTCGGCGATGGCGACCTTGTGCTCGACCGTGCGGGCCTGGCCCTCCTCGTCGATGGTCAGCGCGATCAGCGCGGCACCGTGCTCGGCGGCCAGCTGGGTCACCTTCGCGAAACGGGACTCGGGCCCGTCGCCGTCCTCGTAGTTGACCGAGTTGACGACGGCCCGCCCGCCCAGCCGTTCCAGGCCGGTGCGCAACACGTCCACCTCGGTGGAGTCCAGCACGATCGGCAGCGTCGACGCGGTGCCGAGCCGCCCCGCGAGCTCGTCCATGTCGGCGACCCCGTCGCGGCCCACGTAGTCCACGCACAGGTCGAGCATGTGCGCACCCTCGCGGACCTGCTCCCGGGCCATCTCGACGCAGTCGTCCCAGCGGCCTTCGAGCATGGCCTCGCGGAACTTCTTGGACCCGTTGGCGTTCGTACGCTCACCGATCGCCAGGTACGCGGTGTCCTGGCGGAACGGCACCGTCTGGTAGAGCGACGCGGCGCCCGGCTCCGGCTGCGGGGTCCGGTCCGGCGGCACGTTTCCCCGTACGCGTTCCACGACGGCCCGCAGGTGGTCCGGCGTCGTCCCGCAACAGCCGCCGACCAGCGACAGCGCGTAGTCCCGTACGAACGCCTCCTGCGCGTCCGCCAGGCCGTCGGGCCCGAGCGGGAAGTAGGCGCCGTCCGCGCCCAGCACCGGCAGACCCGCGTTGGGCATGCACATCAGCGGGGTCGCCGAGTGGCGGGCCAGGTGGCGCAGGTGCTCGGTCATCTCGGCGGGACCGGTCGAGCAGTTCAGGCCGATGAGGTCGATGCCCAGCGGTTCCAGGACCGTGAGCGCCGCGCCGATGTCCGAACCGAGGAGCATCGTCCCGGTCGTCTCGAAGGCGAGCGAGCAGATCAGCGGGACCCGGACCCCCGTCGCGTCCATCGCGCGGCGCGCGCCGACCAGTCCGGCCTTCGTCTGGAGGAGGTCCTGCGTCGTCTCCACGATCAGCGCGTCGGCGCCCCCGGCGAGCAGCCCCTCGGCGTTCGCCTGGAAGCCGTCCCGGATCGTGGCGTACCGGATGTGCCCGAGCGAGGGCAGCTTGGTGCCCGGGCCCATGGAGCCGAGGACCCAGCGCTGTTCGCCGGTGGACACGGTGAACGCGTCGGCGGCCTCGCGGGCGATGCGCGCCCCGGCCTCGGACAGCTCGTGGACCCGCTCGGGGATGTCGTACTCGCCGAGCGCCGCGTGGTTGGCGCCGAAGGTGTTCGTCTCGACGCAGTCCACGCCCGCCGCGAAGTACGCGTCGTGGACCGAGCGCACGATGTCGGGGCGGGTCGCGTTGAGGACCTCGTTGCACCCTTCCAGCTGCTGGAAGTCCTCAAGCGTCGGGTCCTGGGCCTGGAGCATGGTGCCCATCGCGCCGTCGGCCACCACCACACGGGTGGCGAGCGCCTCCCGGAGCGCGGCGACCCGCTCCCCCGCGGTCATGACGCACCGCCCAGGACGGGAGCGAGCGCCGCCGCCGCCTCGGAGCCGTACTGCCGCCGCAGGATCTCCAGCAGCCGCCCGGCCTCCGGCTCGTACGCCTGGGACCCCACCGCGGCCAGGGCCAGCGAGGCGACCGCGCAGCCGAGGCGCGCCGCCTGCTCCGGGGCGGCGCCCCGGACGGTGGCGGCGAGGAAGCCCGAGCGGAACGCGTCGCCCACCCCGGTCGGGTCGGCGGTCTCGACGCCCTCGATGCCCGGCACGGTCAGGGCGGGGGCGCCGGCGCTCTCGATGCGGACGCCCCGCGCGCCGAGCGTGGTGACCCAGGTGCCGACGCGGCCCAGCACGTCGTCGCGGTCCCAGGAGGCGCGTTCCAGCAGGAGGGCCGCCTCGTACTCGTTGGTGAACAGCCACCGGGCGCCGTCGACCAGCTCACGCACCTCGTCGCCTTCGAGGCGGGCGAGCTGCTGGGAGGGGTCGGCGGCGAAGGGGACACCGAGGGTCCGGCAGGCCGCGGTGTGCCGGAGCATGGCGGCAGGGTCGTCGGGGGCGACGAGGACGAAGCCGACACCGCCGGCCCGGGCCGCCTCCGCCGTCAGATCGATCTCCCGGGCCTCCGCCATGGCGCCCGCGTAGAACGCCGCGATCTGGTTGTCGTCCTGGTCGGTGATGCACGAGAAACGGGCGGTCTGCCGCTCGTCGCTCACGCGCACCGCACCGGTGTCGACGCCGTGCTCCTTGAGCCACACCTCGTACGTGGCGAAGTCGCTGCCCACGGCGCCGACCAGCAGCGGATCCAGTCCGAGCGAGCCGAGCCCGAAGGCGATGTTGGCCGCCACTCCGCCGCGCCGCACCTCCAGGTCGTCCACGAGGAACGAGAGCGACACATGGGCGAGCTGGTCGGCGATGAGCTGGTCCGCGAACCGGCCCGGGAAGACCATCAGGTGGTCGGTGGCTATGGAGCCTGTCACCGCGATACGCATATGAATCCCTGTCCCTCTCGACGGGGCCCGTGGCCGCCGGTCACAGACCGGCGGCGGCCTTGAGCTGCTCGACGCGGTCGGTGCGCTCCCAGGTGAAGTCGGGCAGCTCGCGGCCGAAGTGCCCGTAGGCGGCGGTCTGCCGGTAGATGGGGCGCAGCAGGTCCAGGTCGCGGATGACGGCGGCCGGGCGCAGGTCGAAGACCTCCCGGATGGCGCTCTCGATCCGGGCCTGCGCGACCTTCGCGGTGCCGAAGGTCTCCACGAAGAGGCCGACCGGCTCCGCCTTGCCGATCGCGTACGCGACCTGGACCTCGCAGCGGGTGGCGAGACCGGCGGCGACGACGTTCTTGGCGACCCAGCGGGTCGCGTACGCCGCCGAGCGGTCGACCTTCGACGGGTCCTTGCCGGAGAAGGCGCCGCCGCCGTGCCGGGCGTAGCCCCCGTACGTGTCGATGATGATCTTTCGGCCGGTGAGGCCGGCGTCGCCCATCGGGCCGCCGATCTCGAAGCGGCCGGTCGGGTTGACCAGCAGCCGGTAGTCGTCGGTCTCCAGCTTGATGCCCTCGTCGGCGAGTTCGTTCAGGACGTGCTCCACGACGTGCTCGCGGATGTCGGGGGTCAGCAGGCCGTCGAGGTCGATGTCGGCGGCGTGCTGGCTGGAGACGACGACCGTGTCCAGGCGCACCGGGCGGCTGCCCAGGTAACCGATCGTCACCTGGGTCTTGCCGTCGGGGCGCAGGTAGGGGACGGTGCCGTTCTTGCGGACCTCGGTGAGGCGGCGCGAGAGGCGGTGCGCCAGGTCGATCGGGAGCGGCATCAGGCTCGGCGTCTCGTCGCACGCGTAGCCGAACATCAGCCCCTGGTCGCCCGCGCCCTGCTGGTCGAGCGCGTCGTCGCCGGAGCCGTCGACGCGCTTCTCGTACGCGGTGTCGACGCCCTGCGCGATGTCCGGGGACTGCGCGCCGATGGAGACGGAGACCCCGCAGGAGGTCCCGTCGAAGCCCTTGGCGGAGGAGTCGTAGCCGATGTCGAGGATGGCCTGGCGCACGATGCCCGGCACGTCCGCGTACGCCGACGTCGTCACCTCGCCCGCGATGTGGACCTGCCCGGTCGTGATCAGGGTCTCCACCGCGACGCGGGAGCCCGGGTCCTGTGCGAGGAGCGCGTCCAGGATCGCGTCGCTGATCTGGTCGGCGATCTTGTCGGGGTGTCCCTCGGTCACGGACTCCGAGGTGAACAGACGTGTCGTCATGACTCTCCTGAGGTGTGAGGTGGGGCGGTTGATGGTGACCGCGGCGGTCACCGGATGCGGCGGACCACCGCTTCGAGGGTGTGGGCGAAGGTCCCGGCCGGGGTCGCGGTGCCGGTGAGGACCACTCCGGGCGGCCTGGAACCGGCGGCGACGAGTTGTCCGGCGAGCGCGTAGGCACGCTCGCCGCCCCCGCAGAACGCGCCGAGCACGAGGGGGCCGCCGAGGTCGGTCAGCGCCCCCACCACGGCGTCGGCGGCCGGGGCGGAGGCGTCCGCGTACGGCGGTGGCCGCAGCAGCACCACGGCCTCCGGCCCCCGGTAGGCGTACGCGACCCGGGTCAGCGCGGACAGCGGGGTCCCCGGCGCCCGGACCAGACAGACGGTGCCACTTCCGGGGCGCGCGGCGGGGCGCAGCTCCGTCAGCGCGGCGGCCGCGCGCCGGGTGCCCTGCCGTCCGCGCGGTGTCCGGTCCGGCGGTCCCGCGAGGAGCGCGAGCGCCCCGCCGACCGTCGTCGCGGGCGTTGCCGTGCGCGGCAGTTCGCGCAGGGTGTGCGCGGTCCTGGTGAGCAGGTCCTCGGCCTGGGCGAGGGCCGTCCCGCGGCAGGTGGCGGTGAGCACGAGGCCTCCCTCGTCGTCCCGGTGGGCGACGAGCGTGAGCGGGAATCCGGTGCGCGCGCCCAGCGTCTCGGGGGTGCTGACGCGGACACCCAGCGCGGCGAGCGCCGGTGCGAGGTCGCCGGGCGGGCGCGGCCGGTTCTCGAAGACGACGAGGCTGCCGGTGCGCGGGACGGCGGCCGGGGCGGGCGCGGAGCCTGACGCGGCGGTGTGACCGGGCGCGGCGGTGTGGCCGGGCGTGGCAGGGCCGCCGGGGCGGGTCCAGGACCGGATGCGCCCCTGCGACACCCACTCGTACCCGGCCACGTCCAGGGCCTGGTCCCGCAGGCGGGCGGGGAGGTCGGCGAGCGGGGCGTACGGGTTGACGCCGGCGGTCATCGGCAGCGGGTTGCGCAGGGCCGCGGGGAGCCGTTCGACGCCGTCGAGGAGGATACCCCGGCCGGAGACCGCCGCGCTGAAGCCGATGTCGGCCGCGCCCTCGTGGCCGCCGGCCCGGTAGAGGGCCAGCGCCCACACGGCGTGCAGGGCGCTGCTCTCCGGGCAGCCGAGGCCTCCCGCCCACACGGCGAGCCGTTCGCTCTCCTCGGGCGTGATCCGGGCCCTGACCTGGCCGGTGCCGTCGCCGGCGGGAAGGTGGGTGGCGGGGCCGGGCGGCGCGTCGCGCCAGAACTCGCGGGCCGGGGCGGTGTCCTGGGCCGCGAGCCAGCGCGTGTAGTCGCCGAGGTCGGGGCGGCGGGCGCCGCCGGGCAGCTCACCGCCCGCCAGGTAGGCGCGGTAGAACTCGTGCAGCAGCAGCCGCACGCTCCAGTCGTCGAGGAGCGCGGGGTGGAAGCTCAGCAGGACACGGGTGCGGCCGGCCGCGTCCGGGCCGCCACCCAGGAAGGTGACGCGCAGCGGTCCCGGGCGGCGCGGGTCGAGGCCCCGGCGCCGGTCGGCCTCGACCAGTGCGTGCCAGTCCACGCTGCCGTGCGGGAAGCGCAGCACTTCGGGCCCGGCGCCCTCGTGGCAGACGATCCACGGCTCGGGCCCCTCCTCGAAGGCGGCCCGCAGCACGCTCTCGCGTTCGGCGACGGACTGCCAGGCGGCGGCGAGCCGTTCCGGGTCGAGCGGCCCGTACCAGGTGACGGCGAGCTGTTCGCACCAGCCCTCGGTGCCGGGGTGGGCGTCCGCGTCCGCGAGGAGTTCGCGTTGCAGCGGGGTCGGCTCGATCCGGGGCGCGGGCGCGGGGCCGCTCTCCGCGACGGTGAGCAGGTCCGCGAACAGCCCAGCGGGGAAGGGCGCGTCGGCGTCTGCGGCCGGCGGCCCGTCCGGGGTCAGGCACAGGGTGTGGTGTCCGTCGTCGGCGGGTTCCAGGCGCGGCCGCCAGGAGGGCGCGGGGCGCGTGCCGAGCCGGGCCAGGCGGTCGAGGGCAGCCTCGACGCGGTGCGGGTCCACGGGGCCCCGCAGTTCGAGGACGGGCGGGGCGGCCGGGTCCTGGCCGGTGAGGTCGAGGACGACGGTCATCGGGCCGCCGGGGGTGGCCCGGGCGGAGGTGGTGTGCGAGGAGTGGTCGGTGGTCATCGTCCTGCGGGGCACGCATGCGGGAGCGCGGCGGACCGGCTGCGACGCGCATGCGGGAGACCCCCTCCCTCCCCTCTGTCGGCGAATGCGGAACGAGTATGCGAGGGCCCGCCCACACGGGACCGACACGGCACTGACACGGCGGTGGTCCGGTGGTGGGGCGCCGTGGTCCCGCAGGATTCCGTCGGGGAGGCGACCGGCTCCGTACCGTACGCGGGCATGCGAAGGCCCCGCGTCTTCCTCCAGCGGGACTGGACGCGGGGCCGAGTGCGACACGATTCAGCCGAGTAATTCGGTGACCGCCCCCGCGAAGCCCGTGTCGAGCATGGTGCGGACCGTCGTGTCGGCGGAGCCGGCCAGGCCGGTGTCGTGGCAGGCGACGCTGAGCATGTACCGCCCGCCCAGGACCCGGTGGGTGTCGAACGCCCATTCGCCGTCGGCGGCGGGCCGGCCATCGGGCGCGAGGAGTTCGCCGCCGCCCTCGGCGAAGCCGAACTCGGTGAAGTCGAGCCGCAGCCCCTGCCCGAGCGCCTTGGTGTACGCCTCCTTGAGCGTCCACAGCCGCAGCAGCCGCGCCGCCCGCTCCCCCTCCGGAAGGTGTTCCAGCGCCCCGCGCTCGCCGGGTGTCAGGACGTGACCCTGGAGCAGGTCGTACGACATGGGCCGGGTGGCGGGTTCGACGTCGACGCCGATCCGGCCGTTGCGGCTGATGCCGACGGCGATCATGTCCTCGGTGTGGGTGAGGCTCACGTCGATCTGGTCGAGGCTGCGCAGATACGGGCGGCCGCCGATCCGGTACGCGAGGTCGAGTTCGGCCGGTCCGGTGCGCAGGGCGGCGGCCGCCGTGTACTTGGTGACGAGGCGCGAGGCGAGGAACCGGTAGCGCAGTGTGGGGTCCTGGGTGCGCCGGTAGCGCTGCCAGTCGCCGCCGAGCAGCCGGCGCAGGGCCGGCTGGGTGACGGCCGCCCCCAGCCACTCGCCCCAGGTGGTGTGGACGACGGCGTTGCCGTGGCGGTCCATGGCCTCGCGCACCAGGTGCCAGGGCGCACCCGGTCCCGCGACGTGGAGGGGTGCGCTGATCCGCCCGGCACCGGGCGCGGGGATGCTCGTCATGGCCTGCCTTCGTACGGGAGCGCGTCGAGGTCGTAGCCCAGACCCTGGCCGTGCCTGCGAAGCAGCTCGGCGAGCACCTGGTCCTGGACGCCGTCGGGCAGGGCGGGCACGGGGATGCCGAGGCGCTGCCCGGCCCGGGTGAGGGCGAGCACGGCCCAGGCGGGGTCGGCGAGGAACGGGTCGGCGCCGTCCTGGCCCTCCCAGACGGCGAGCACCGCGGCGGCGCCGACGATCCGGCTGTAGCGGTCGCCGAGCCGGACGACGGCCGGGTCGGCGAGGGCGGCGGGGCCGGGCGGGATGCGGCGGCACTGTGCGCGCAGCCCGCGCAGTTCGGTGGCGAACGCCTCGGCGAGCCCGGCCAGCGCGCCGGTGTGCCCGCCGGCTTCGCGGAGCGGGGCGAGCCGTTCGGCGGTCGCGGCGAGCGAGGCGGCCATGAAGTCGCCGCCGCCCGCGATGCCGAGGAGCCGGTAGTCCAGGTGGGGCAGCGCGGCGCCGGGCGCGAACAGCTCGGCGGGCGGCTCCGGTTCGGCGAACCAGGAGCGTTCGGCGAGGCCGCGCAGCTGGGGCACCAGGACCGACAGGCAGGAGGCGGATCCGGCGTGCCCGAGCCCGGCGACGGGCAGGTCGCGGCCGAGTTTGCCGAGCGCCCCGTACGCGGGGCTCGTGTGGTCGTAGCCCCGGGCGCCGAGGACCGTGGCGAGCTCTTCCAGGTTCTCCCGCAGCAGTTCGGGCACCACGTATTTGACGGCGGCGGCGAAGAGGTGGGCGCTCGCGGGCAGCAGGCTGAGGGCGCGCAGGACGGTGGTGGACATCGCGTCGCAGGCCAGGAGGTCGGCGAAGACCCCGGTGAGCGGCTTGTGCCGGCGCCGGGCGACCCCGCTCGCGCGGCCCTCCGTCGCGGCGCGCGCCGCGGAGTGCAGGACCGTTCCGGCGGCGGCGGTGACGAGCCCGCAGATCAGGCTCCGGTTCACCTGGAAGGCGCGCAGGGCGATACCGGCCCCGTCGCCGGGGTGGCCGACGAGCGCGTCCTCGGGCACGGGCAGCTCGGCGAATTCCAGCCCGGAGAACAGGGCCCCGCGCATTCCGGTGCTCTCCACCCGGGGCAGGTGGCGCAGGTGGGCCGGGTCCTGTCCGGCCGGGTCGAGCAGCAGGACGGAGTGGCTGCGCGGGCCGGGGGCCTCGTCGGTGCGGGCGTAGACGACGTGGAGGTCGGCGCGGGACGCGTTGAGGATGACGTCCTTGCGGCCGCTGATCCGGCGTCCGCCGGGGGCCGGGCGGGCGGTGAACTCGTGGCGCAGGATGGCGTTGGCGTGGGCGAGTTCGTGGTGCAGGATCGCGATCCGGCCGCCGTCCAGCAGCAGCCCGGCGGTCGCGCGGCGCTGCGGTTCGTCCCCGGCCGCCCACACGGCGCCCGCCGCGAACAGCGAGATGAGGCCGTGGCCCATGCCGAGGCCCAGGTCGCGCCGGAACACCGGCCGCAGGGCCCGGGCCAGCAGATCGGCACGGGCCAGCCGGCCGCCCAGGGCGACGGGCACGAATTCGGCACCGAGCCCTTCGTCACTGAGCAGGGCCTCGGTCGCCTCGGGCGGGGTGCTGCGGGCGTCGGCGTCGAACAGGGCGGCGAACCCGTGCGGGTTGGCGGGGTCGTAGGGGTCGCCGAGCCGTCCTTCCAGGCGCCGCGCCCGGTCGAGGGCGTCCGCGTCGGCGCGGTCGGGGGAAGAGGTGGCGGCGGGGCGCCCGGGGATCTCTGCGAGGGTGGTCATGACGGCGGCGTCCGCCTCCTTCGTCGTACGGGCACGGGGTACGGGTGGGCGTGGCTCGACCCTGCGGGCGGCCGCTCGCGACGCGGTGGAGAACGGCTCGGGAACCGCTCCACGGGCGCTCCGGAATCGGCCCAGCGGTGTCTCACAGCATGCGGACCGCGGTCTCCGCGTGCCGCTTCGCCAGGTTGAGCGTGGCCGTGGAATTGCGGCCCAGCGCCTCGCGTACGTACCGGCGGGCCTGGGGCAGTCCGGCGCCCGCGTCCAGCACCTGCTCGACGGCGCTCTCGCGGAGGACGACGGTGTGCTGGGAGACGACGGTGACGCCGGTCGCGTCGGGCACCACGGACCACTCGCCGGTGTGCGCCTCCATCAGGGCGGGGGTGGTGGTCTGCTTGTAGACGATGCGCCCGGCGTGCGGGAAGCAGATGCGGACGGACTCGGTGGTGTGCGTACCGCCGTCGGCGGTGACGGTGTCCATGGCCATGACCTGGACGCCGGGGGCGGGCTCGGTGAAGTCGAGGCGCGACACGTGCGGGACCAGCTCGGGCCAGTCGCCGATGCGGTACAGGAAGTCGTACACCAGCTCGGCGGGGCCGTGGACGCGTACCGAGTCCTCGAAGGACAGGACGAGGTCGTCCAGGAGGGTCCAGCGCTCCGCGACCCCCTTCAGACCGGCCAGCTCCGCTCGGGAGTTGGTGTCGCACGCGGTCTCGACCCACCGCACGTCCGCGGGGCCGTCCCCGGCGACGGTGAAGTCGTGCAGCAGGACCAGCCGGGTCCCGCCGCCGGGGCGTTCCTCCACGATCCAGGTGCCCTCCATGGTCTCGAGCGGGGCCTGCGGCCGGGTCTGCCGGAAGGTGACGCGGCGCGCCGCCGGGTCCTGGGTCCGCTCGGAGAGCCAGGACCGCACGTCGCCGTTGGCGGTCGCCCACATGCGCAGCCGCTCGTCGCGGCCGTCGAATTCCAGGCGCTCCACGTGCACGTTGGGCGGGAAGAACAGCGGCCAGCGCTCGGCGTCCGCGATCAGCCCGTAGACGACGCCCGGCTGGGCGTCCACGTCGACACTGTGCCTCGTCCGGTGCACACGTACGTCCGACACCACACACCTCTTTCTCGGTTGTTCGTGGACCCCGCCCGCGTGGCGCGGGCGGTCCGGGAGGGTCAGAAGTTGCCCAGGCCGCCGCAGACGTTGAGGGCCTGCGCCGTGATGGAGGCGGCGGGCCCGGACGCCAGGTAGCCGACCAGGGCCGCGACCTCCTCCGGGGTGGAGTAGCGCCCGAGGGGGATCTTGGCCTCGAAGCGGGCGAGGACGTCCTCGTCGGTGGTGTCCCAGGCGGCGGCGTATCCCGCGCGCACCCGCTGGGCCATCGCGGTCTCGACGTAGCCGGGGCAGACGGCGTTGACGGTGACGCCGGAGGGCGCCAGCTCGCGGCCGAGCGCCTTGGTGAAGCCGACGACACCGTGCTTGGAGGCGCTGTACGGGGCGCCGAGCAGGACGCCCTGCTTGCCGGCGGTGGAGGCGATGTTGATGATCCGGCCCCGGGCGGCGGCGTCCTGGAGCCCGCCGATCGCCAGGGCCTCGCGGGTCACCAGGAACACGCTGTTGAGGTTGGTGTCGATGACCTCGTACCAGAGCTCGTCGGTCAGCTCGGCGGTCACGCCGCCGCCGCTGCGCCCGGCGTTGTTGACGAGGACGGTGAGCGGCCCGTACGCGGTGACGGCGGCGCGCACCAGGGCGGCGACGTCCTCGCGGGAGCGCACGTCGGCGGCCTGCCCGGAGACGTCGAGTCCCTCGTCCCGCAGGGCGTCGACGGTCTCCTTGACGGCCGCGTCGGTCCGGGCGCACAGGAAGACGCGGTGTCCGGCGCGGCCGAGCGTACGGACCACTTCCAGGCCGATGCCGCTCGTGCCGCCGGTCACCAGGGCGACGGGACGGGTCTCGGAGGTGGCGGTCATGAGCGGTGCTCCTTCGTCGTGGCCAGGGGTACGGGGACGGCGCGCGGCTCCGCCCGGGCCGGCAGCGCGAGCGGGGCGGACGGCCCGACGGGTTCGAGGGCCCGGTCGAGCGCGGTCCGGCTGAGCACCGGGCCGCGCGCGGCGACGTATCCGTCGGGCCGCACCAGGAGCCAGGAGCCGGGGCGCAGGCCGAGCGCGGTGCGCAGCGCGGCGCCGGGGTCGGCGAGCGGTGCGGGGCCTTCGGAGCCGCCGAGGGTGCGTACGGAGAGCCATTCGGTGTACTGGGCGGCCGCGGTGACGGCGACGCCCACGGGCACGTCGCCGGGTCCGGAGCCGCCCGCCCCGAGGAGCAGGCTCCACCGCACGTCCCGCAGTTCGTCGGCGAACGCCTCGCGCACGGTGGGCTCCAGGCCGTCCAGCGCGACGGCCCGGGCGCGGTCGCCCGGGGCGGGCCCGGTGTCGGCGGTCGCGGCGGTGGTGAGCGGGGATGCGGCGTAGCCGATGCGCAGCCCGGACATCCCGCCGAGGACCTTGCGCTGAATGGCGCGGCGCAGCGGGGTGACGTTGCGTACGACGGTGAAGACGACGGGCAGCACGGCCGCGGCGAGCAGGTTCTTCAGCTGCACGAGGACGGTGGCGGTGCGGGTGGAGTCGAGGAGGGCGGCGCCGATGGGCACGCGCTCGGCGCCGTAGCTGTCGAGCAGCCGGTCCGCCGCGTGGCCCTGTTCGACCTGGGCGAGCTTCCAGGCCAGGTTGTACGCCTCCTGGATGCCGGTGTTCATGCCCTGGCCGGAGGCGGGGCTGTGCACATGGGCGGCGTCGCCCGCGACGAAGACCCGGCCCTCGCGCATCCGGTCGACCCTGCGCTGCTGGAACGTGAAGACGGACGTCCACTCACTGGGGCCCACGGTGACCTGGCGGCCCAGGCCCTTGGACAGCTTCGCGCCGAGGCGTTCCTCCGCGCCGGCGGGGTCGCGGTCCGGCACGGTGTCGAGGAGGCGCCAGTGGCCCTCGCGCGCGTACGGCACCATCATCAGCGCCTGTCCGCCGGTGTGCGCCCAGTAGATGGTGTCGGGCGGCAGGTCCATTGTGACGGGCACGTCGGCGAGCATCCAGGTCTCGCTGCTGGTGCCGGCGAGTTCCAGGCCGAGGAGCTTGCGGACGGTGCTGTGGCCGCCGTCGCACCCGATCAGCCACGAGGCGTCCGCGGTGCTCCGGGTGCCGTCAGCGTCCTCCAGGGTCACCCGCACCCCGTCCGAGCGCTGGTCGAGGCCGGTGAGCCGGACGCCCCACTCGATGTCGACGCCGAGCCGAGCCACCGCCTCGCGCAGCACGGCCTCCGTGTCGGTCTGGCCGATGACCAGCGTGAAGGGGTACGCGGTCGGCATCGACGCGTAGTCGGCCTGGAGGCGGACCAGGCGGCGGCCCTCGGCGTACATGGTGAAGGCGGCGTTGCGGCGGCCCCGGGCGAGCATGGCGTCCACGACGCCCATCTGGTCGTACGTCTCCAGGGTGCGCGGGTGGGTGGCGACGGCGCGGCTGGTGCGCGCGGGGCCGGGGGCCGCGTCGATCAGGCGGACCCGCAGGCCGCGGCGGGCCAGTTCGTGGGCGGCGGTCAGGCCGACGGGGCCGGCGCCCGCGATGAGCACCTGCGGCGGGGCGGCCGGCTCCGTGCCGGAGTTCACCATGGTCGGTCTCCCGGGGTGGGTGGCGGAACGGACGGTCGGGCGGTCACAGCGCGGCGCTGGCGCGCAGCTTCTGCCGCACGGCGCGCCGCCGGGGCTTCCCGGTGGGCGTGCGCGGCACGGTGTCGATCGCCTCGGCGAAGCGGATCTGCTCGAAGCGGCCGAGGCGGTCGTTGGCGCGTTCGGTGATGGCGTCGAGCACGTCGAGCACGCCGTGGCCGTACGGGTCGCCCTCCACCCCGGCGTCCTCGCGCAGCACGATCCCGGCCCATACCAGGGCCCCGTGCTCGGGGTCGGGCCAGTCCGCGACCAGGCAGTCGGCGACCCGGGGGTCGTCGGCGAGGATCCGCTCGACGCGGCTGGGCGAGACGATCTCGTTGTCGTACTTGAAGACGTCGGCGAGCCGGTCGACCAGGCTGAGGTTGCCCTCGTCGTCCAGGCGGCCGACGTCACCGGTCGCGAAGAAGCCGTCCGCGTCCACCTGGGCGGGGTGCGCCTCGTCCAGGTAACCGGCCATCAGCTGCGGCCCGCGCACCAGGACCTCGCCGACCGACCAGGGGCCGAGCGGGCGCCGGGTCGTCAGGTCCACGATGCGGCACTCGGTGCCCGCGACGACGGAGCCGACGGTGCCGGGGCGGTAGCGGCCGGGCCGCTGGCTGTGCGTGAGCGGGGACAGCTCGGCCATGCCGTACCCCTGGATGACGGGCACGCCGAGCCGTTGCTCCAGGACGCCCGCCGCCTGCGGCCGCAGCGCCGATCCGCCGGACAGCACGGCGGTCAGCCGCAGCCCGTCCGGCGCACCGCCCGCCGCGAGGCGCTCGTCGGCGGCCAGGGCGTGCAGCCGGGCGGGCAGCCCGTAGTAGTGCGTGGCCCCCGCGTCGGCGGCGGCGCCGAGCGAGGCGTAGGGGTCCGGGTCCTGGCAGAGGACCTGGCACGCGCCCGCGTACAGGGCCGAGTTCAGGTGCATGACGTGGTAGAGCGGCAGGTGGTTGAGGGTCACCGACGCGCCGGTCAGGCCGTGCGCGTCGGCGGTCTGCCAGGCGTTGGCGACCACGTTGCGATGGGTCAGCAGGACCCCCTTGGGGGCGCCGGTGGTCCCGGTGGTGAACTGCACGCACGCCACGTCGTCGGGCGATGCGGCGGGCCCGGCGTACGGCTGCGCCCCGGCGATCAGCTCGTGCAGGGGCACGGTGCCGGCGGGGGCCTGCCCGTCCATGGCCACCACGGTGCGCAAGGCGGGCAACCCGGGCGCGATCCTCGTCAGGGCGGCGGCGGTGGCGGCGGGCGCGAGGACGATCTCGGCGCCCGAGGTGGCGAGCACATGGCGCAGCCCGTCCGGCGGAATCAGCGGGTTGACCAGGACGACCGTGGCCCCGGCCCGCACGACCCCGTGGTAGGCGGCGGCGAACTCCGGGGTGAGGGCGTGGGTGACCCCGACCCGGGTGCCGCGGCCGACGCCCGCCGAGGAGAGCCGACCGGCGATCCGGTCGGCGTAGGCGTCGAGTTCGGCGAAGCGCAGCACGCGGGTCGCGGTGCGCACGGCGGTGCCGTCGGGGTCGCGCAGGGCGGCGCGGCGGAGCAGTCCGTCCACCAGGAGTTCGCCGTACGGGGTGTCGCGCACCGGGGGTCCCCTTCCGTTTCCGTCGTACACCGGCGGCCTTTACCTCCGGATTGCCTTCACCCTCCGCCGGTGCGCTTGAGGAATCTTCGAAGAGCGCTCGATCAGCACCACGGAAGGTGACGGAGAACCGCCCGAAGAACCCTGCGGAGGAAAAGGAAGACACGATGACGGCCGACACCACGCACCTCACCGGACCCGCGCCGGACACCTCGGAATTCGGTTCGCTGTACGCCGAGGTGCAGCAGTTCTACGCCCACCAGATGCAGCTCTTCGACCGGCACGAGGCCGAGCGCTGGGCCGCCACCTTCACCGAGGACGCCGTGTTCAGCGTGCCCACGCTGGACAGCCCGGTGCACGGGCGCGCGGAGCTGGCCGCCAACGTCCACCGCAACCGGGCCCGTCAGGAGCGCGAGGGCGGGCAGCTGCGCCACTGGATCGGCATGCTCGACGTGGACGTCCGCCCCGGCGGCGTCCTGCACACCCGCGCCTACGCCTTGGTCTTCGCGACACCCCGGGGCGGTGCGCCGGTGGTGTCGCGGTTCTGCGTGATGGCGGACGAACTGGTGCGCTGCCGGGGCCGGCTGCGGGTCCGGAGCCGCGTGGTGTCGCGGGACGACCTCACCGCCGGCTACCCGGCCCCGGAGCTCGTCTGAGGGATGCGCGGTGCGTCAGGCGCGGCAGACCGGCAGACCGCCGTGGTACCGCGCCATCTCCTGGAACAGCGCCCCGATGTCGAGGGGCGCGCCCGGGAGGGCGCCGCGCTCCTCCGCGTACGCCCGGTGCAGATTGGGCACCAGGCGCTCGGAGTCCAGGAGCCCGGCGTAAGGGCCGGGCCCCGCCTCCCGGGCGACGTCGTACGGGGTCAGGCCGGCGGCGACGCCCTCGCGGGCGAGCTCTTGGAGGCGGCGGAAGTACCCCGCGTCGGCGTCGAGGAGTTCCGGGCCGCCGACGGGCCCGTGCCCGGGGACGACCGTGAGCGGTTCCAGGGCGCGCAACTCGGCGAGGGCACGCAGGGAGCCGCTGACCGAGCCCATGGGGCAGAACGGGGTGACGCCGTTCATCACCACGTCACCGGCGAACAGGACGCGCCGCTCCGGCAGCCACACCACGGTGTCGCCGCAGGTGTGCGCGGGCCCCACGTGCAGGAGTTCGGCCCGCAGCTCCCCCACGTACAGCGTCATCCGCTCCTCGAAGGTGACCTGCGGGACGACGACTTCCAGGTCCCCCCAGCGCACCTCGGGCCAGAGTCCGGTCAGGTGCAGTCCGGCTGCGGCGGCCTCGTCCCGGGCCCGCGCGTGGCCGACGACGGTCGCTTCGGGGAAGACGCAGTTGCCGAAGGTGTGGTCGCCGTGGAAGTGCGTGTTGACCAGGTACCGGGGCGGCCCGTCCGCGACCGCCAGGACCCGGGCGCGCAGGGCGCGGGCCCGGTCCAGGGTGGCGACGGTGTCGATCAGCGCGCTCTCACCGCCGTCGGCGAGCAGCCCGGAGTTGTTCAGGCACCAGCCGCCGTGGCCCTGGACATGGGCGTGGACACCGTCGGCGATCTCAGCGAGCCGGTCCGGCATTCAAGCCGCCGACCGGGCGGCCAGCGCCCCGTTGACGAGGTCGAGGTACGCGCGCGGCGTCTGCGCCTCGTCCAGCGCCTCCTCGTCCAGCGCCACGTCGTGGTCGCGCTCGATGATGCCGGTGACCTGGAGCAGGGCCAGCGAGTCGTAGCCCAGGTCGAGAAAGAGGAGGTCCTGGGCGGCCTCGTCCAGCGGCACCCCCTCGTCGCTGCCGGCGGCGTCGCGCAGCAGGGCGGCAAGGTCGATCAGGTGCAGGCGGTCCACGGTGTTCCCCTCCTGGTACGGGTGTGCGTTCGGGTGGTGCTCAGAGGTGTACGGCGCTCACGCGCGGGGCGCGCGCACCACCGCCGCCGCGTTGAAGCCGCCCCGGCCCCGGGCGAGGACCAGCGCGTGCCGCAGCCGCGCCGGGCGTGGCGTTCCGGTCACCAGGTCCACCGGGCAGTCGTCGGCGAGCCGTCCGACCGGTGCGCCCGGCGGGACGACTTGGTCGCGCAGGGCGAGCAGGGCCGCCGCCAGATCGAGGGCGGACCCGCCGGAACCGAGGCGCCCGAACAACGACTTCGGGGCCGTCACCGGCACCCCGTACGGGCCGAAGAGTTCGGTGAGCGCGGCGGCCTCGGCGCGGTCGGCGTCCCGGTTCCCGGCGGCGTCCGCGAAGACCACGTCCACGTCCGCCGCGTCGACCCGGGCGTCGGCGAGAGCGAGGCGTGCGGCATCGAGCAGCCGGGGCGCGCCGCGTCCGGGCGCCGGGTCGAAGGTGGCGGCGCAGCCCTCGACGGTGCCGAGGACGCGGGCCCCCCTGGCGTGCGCGGCGGCGCCGTCCTCCACGACGAGCAGGGCGCCGCCCTCCCCCACGACGTGCCCGGAGGCGTCGGCGGAGAACGGCAGATAGGCGTCGGCCGGGTCGCGCCGGGTGCTGAGGCCTCCGGCGGCCAGCTGGGCGGTGAAGCCCCACGGGCACACCGTCGCGTCGAAGCCGCCGGTGAGGACGGCGCGGCCGCCCTTGCGCAGCTGGCGCCGGGCCTGGGCCATCGCGTCGAGGCCGCCCGCCTGCTCGGAGACGACGACCCCGCTGGGGCCGCGCAGGCCGTGCCGGATGGAGATCTGCCCGGAGTTGGCGGCGTAGAACCAGGCAAAGGACTGGAAGGCGCCGACGTACCGGCTGCCCTTGCTCCACAGCTCCTGGAGCTCGCGCTGGCCGAATTCGAAGCCGCCCGCGCCGTTGGCGGTGACGACGCCCATGCCGTACTCGGGCAGGGCCGACGGGTCGATGTCCGCGCTCGTGATGGCCTCGGCCGCCGCCGCGAGGGCGAGCCGGGTGACCCGGTCGGTCTGCGGCAGCAGCTTGGCCGGCACGTGCACCGCGTCCTCGAAGCCGGTGACCTCGCCGGCAAGGACGGCCGGGTAGCCGGAGGCGTCGAACCGGGTGACGGGGCCGATCGCGCGGTGGCCGCGCAGGACCGCCGACCACCAGGTCTCGGTGCCGACGCCGCCGGGCGCGGCGATCCCGATGCCGGTGACGGCCGCGGTCGCTGTCGCGGTGCGGGCGGGGGCGGTCAGCGGTGCCGGGGCGGTCATCGGCGTGCCTCCGTCCGGGGTGCGGTGAGCACCATCGCGCTCTGGAAGCCGCCGAATCCGCTGCCGACGCTGAGGACGGTGTCGGTGCGCTGCTCGCGGGCGACGAGGGGTACGTAGTCGAGGTCGCAGCTCGGGTCGGGCTCGTGGAGGTTGGCGGTGGGCGGGACCGTGTCGTGCTCGATGGCCAGCGCGCACGCGGCGATCTCCAGGGAGCCGATCGCGCCGAGCGAGTGCCCGATCATCGACTTGATGGAGCTGACGGGCACCCGGTAGGCGTGCTCGCCCAGGCTCGCCTTGAAGGCGGCCGTCTCGTGCTTGTCGTTCTGCTTGGTCCCCGAGCCGTGCGCGTTGACGTAGTCGACGGCGGTCGGGTCGAGCCGCGCCTCGTCCAGGGCGATCCGGACGGCCTCAGCCATCTCCCGCCCGTCCAGGCGCAGTCCGGTCATGTGGTACGCGTTCGAGCGGCTGGCGAACCCCGCGATCTCCGCGTACACATGCGCCCCCCGGCGTACCGCGTGCGTGTACTCCTCCAGCACCAGTACGGCGCTGCCCTCGCCGAGGACGAAGCCGCCCCGGGTCCGGTCGAAGGGGCGCGAGGCGGTCTCCGGCTCGTCGTTGCGCGCGGAGGTGGCCCGGATCGCGTCGAAGGAGGCCAGGGTGATCGGGGTGATCGGCGCCTCGGACGCACCGGCCAGCATCACATCGGCGCTGCCCTCCCGGATGAGCTCCGCGGCGTGCCCGAGCGAGTCGAGGCCGGAGGTGCACCCGGTGGAGACGACCGCGACGGGGCCGAGCGCCCCGGCGTCCCAGGCGACCTCGGCGGCCACGGAGCTCGGCACGAGGTAGTCCCCGAGCCGTTCCTCCGCGCGGGCCGGGTCCAGCAGCCAGTGTGCGCCGCCCTCGCTGACCTGCGCGTACACCTCGTCGAGCCCGCTGCTGCACCCGACCGCGGTGCCCAGCGAGACGCCGGTGCGCTCGCCCCCGGCCGCCAGGTCGAGGCCGCTGTCGGCGACGGCCTCGCGGGCGGCGGTGAGCGCGAACTGCGCGACGCGGTCCAGGCGGTGGACATCGGCCGCGTCGAAGCCGTGGTGCGCGGGGTCGAAGTCGGCCTCGGCGGCGATCCGGGACCGGAACGAGGTGGCGTCGAAGCGGGTGATGCGTCGGGTGGCGGTACGGCCCTCCGTCAGCAGCGACCAGAACGCGGCGGTGCCGGTGCCGCCCGGGGCGACCACCCCCACACCGGTGATGACGACCCGCCTCATCGGACACCCGCCGGCTGCGGGGCGAGCCGGCGCACCACGCGTGCGGCGCGGCCCACCAGCCGGGGCAGGTCGTGGCCCCGCAGGAAGAAGTGGTCGCCGGGCACGGTCCGGACGGCGAAGGGGCCGGTGGTCCAGGCGCGCCACTGCGCCATGGCACCGGGCTGCGCCAGCGGGTCGTCGGCGCCGGCCACCGCGAGCACGGGGACCGCGAGCGGCCCGGCCGACGAGGGCTCACGGGCGGCCGTCCGCAGCTCGTGGGCGAGGACGAGGTCGTCGCGGAGCACCGGCAGCACGGCCTGGTGCCAGAAGTCGCCGGGCTTGGCGCGCGCGGGCAGGGCGTTGGCCTCGCCGAGCAGGCGCAGCAGTTCCTCGTCGCCCGCCCGGCACTGGTCGGCCAGGGCGGACAGCCGGTCGGGCGGCGGGCAGGCGCCGACGACGAGCAGCGCGGGCCCTTGGAGCCCCGCCTCGTGCAGGGCCCGGGTGACGCTGTACGCGACGAGGGCGCCGAGGCTGTGCCCGTACAGGATGTACGGGGCTTCGCCGCCCTCGCCGCTCTCGCCGGTGAAGTGGGGCAGCTGGTCCGCGAGCAGGTCGGCGGGGCGGGTGAGGCGCGGCTCGGAGCGCCGGCGTTCGCGGCCGGGCAGCAGGTGCGGCACGGTCTCGACGCCGGGGCCGAGGCGCGGGCCCCAGCCGTAGAAGGCGGAGACGCCCGCTCCGGCGTGCGCGAAGCAGTGGAGCCGTACGGGCCGTTCGTCGGACATGGGCCGTCCTCTCGCATAGGGGTCCGGGCCCTCGGCCCGGGCCCTCGGCCCGGGCCCTCCCCGACCGCAGTCTGGTCATTCCCACTCGAACGGTGCTGGACCTCGGCTCAGGCGGCGTACAGATCGAACGTGGACAGCCCGCGCCGCCCGCTGAGCACATCGAGCGCCGGGTCGACGGTGAGCATGGCCCGGTGCAGCCGCTGCATCTGCGGCGACGGCTCCACGCCCAGCTCCTCCACGAGGCGGAGCCTCAGCCTGCGGTAGACGTCGAGGGCGGTGGCCTGGCGGCCGGACCGGTAGAGGGCGACCATCGCCTGCGAGTGCAGCCCCTCGTGCTGAGGGTGACGCATGACCAGGTCGGTGAGCTCGGCCAGGACCTCGGTGTGCCGCCCGCAGCGCAGATCCGCGTCGATCCGCCGCTCGACGGTGACCAGGCGCGACTCCTCCAGCCGCATCACCTCGATGTCGAGGACCGGGCCCAGCCGCACGTCGACCAGCGCGGAGCCCTGCCACATGCCGAGCGCCTCGCCGAACAGCGCGGACGCCCGGACGTCCTCGCCCCGGTCGAAGGCGCCGCGCCCGGCCGTCACCAGCTCCTCGTAACGGTGCACGTCGACGGCGTCCGGCGGGACCTGGAGCAGATAGCCGCCGTGCCGGGTGGCCAGGACGTCCTTCGCGGAGCCGGGGGTGTCGGGCCCCATGGCGGTGCCGAGCCTGCGGCGTAATTGAAGGATGTACGTCTGAAGGGTGGTCATGGCGCTCTGCGGCGAGTTGCTGCCCCAGATCTCTTCCATGAGGGTGGGCACGGGCACGACGCGGCCCGGATGGAAGGCGAGCAACGCGAGGAGCTGTCGCGGTTTGCCCGCGGTGGGCACGATCGACATCCCGTTGACCTCGGCACTCAACGGACCCAGAACCTGTATGCGCACGGTGGCCTCCCCAAGGACCGGCCAGGGTGGGCCCGGCCGTGATCGCGTGCGCCGGCGCCTTCGCCCCCGTGGCCGAAAGCCGTCGGCGCCAGGCACGCTAGCCCCGGCCACACCGTGCGCCTCATTCTCTCGATCAGCGTTCGAGCAGCTCTCCAAGCAGGCATTGCGGCCGAATTGCGGCCCCCGGAGCGCCGCCTCAAGAACACGCAGACGACGACTGGAGGGGCGCTCGGGCGGTCTCCCCCGGCCACCGGCCGGTGGTTACCGTCCATCGCGTGACCGGATTACGAGGGAGGGCCACCCGATGAGCGTCCTCGCCACTCCGCGCCCGGAGGCGGCGCGGTCCGCCGCCGCGAACAGCCCCGTGGAGTTCCGGCTGCTGGGTCCGGTCATGGTCCACGACGCCGCCGGGGGCGCGGACATCGTCCCGGCTGGCTCCAAACAGCGCGCGCTGCTCGCCGCGTTCGTCACGCACGCCGGGGTGCTGCTCGACGTGGACCGGCTGGCGGCGGAGCTGTGGGACGGGGCGGACGGGGCGCCTCCCGGGAACGCGGCGAACGCCCTTCAGGCCCATGTGGCCCGGCTGCGGCGGCTGCTGCCCGCGCCCGGCGACTACGGCCATGTGTGGATCAGCACCCTGCCGACGGGCTACCTGCTCGACCTGGGCGGCGCCTCCACCGACGTCCATCGCTTCACCCGGCGCTCGTCCGAGGGGCGGGCGGCCGTCGCCACCGACCCGGCCCGGGCGGCGCAGATCCTGCACGGCGCCCTGGAGTTGTGGCGCGGCCCGGCGTTGCAGGACTGCCGCAGGGGGCCGGTGTGCGCGGCGGAGGCCGACCGGCTGGACGAGATGCGGCTCACCACGCTGGAGGCGCTGTACGAGGCGCGGCTGCGCTGCGAGCGGCACGGCGAGTGCGTCGGCGACCTGGAACGGCTGACCGCCGACCACCCGCTGCGCGAGCGCTTCTACGACCTGCTCATGGTCGCCCTGTACCGCAGCGGCCGCCAGGCGGAGGCCATCGGCGTCTACGAGCGGGCCCGGCGCCGCCTGGTCGCCGCCCTCGGCATCGAACCGGGCCCGGCGCTGCGCGGCCGCCTGGAGTCGGTGCTCACCCACTCCCCCGGCCTGTCCGCGCCCGTGGCCCCCGGCGTCCTGGACGAACTGGACCGGCTGCGCCGCCGGGTGGACGAGCTGGGCAGGCAGCAGCTGGAGCTGACCCGCCGGCTGAACGCCGCGACGGCGGGCCCGCAGGCGGCGGGTGCTCAAGCCGCGGCCAGGTGAGCGGCGAGCGCGGTGAGGTCCGGGTGGTCGTGGAGGACGACGGAGCGCTCCCGTAGCCCGTACAGCCGGTTGACCGCCGTCATGAACTCCGCGCCCGCCCGGGCGTCGACCCCCAGATCGCTGAACGGGGTGCACGGGTCCAGGTCCCACGGATCGCAGGCCAGCACTTGCGCCAGCTCCTCGCGCAGTTCGTCGGCCGAAGGCAGCGGACGGCACGGCGGCAAGGCCGGGGCGACGAGGGGCGCGGGCCCCGCCACGCACCGCGCCTCCCGCGCCACATGCAGGGCGAACGCCTCAAGGCAGGGGTGGTCCAGGACGGCCGCGCCCTTGATGGCGGTGCCGAAGCGGGCGTTGACGGTCGCCACGAACTCCGTGCCGAGCAGCGAGTCGAGGCCGATCTCCGGGAACGGCTGCCAGGGGTGCAGGGTGCACGCGTCGCGCCGGATGACGTCCGCCAGCAGGCCGAGCAGCGTCGCCAGGAGTTCGGTGGGGGCGGAGACCATGTCACGCGGCCCGCACGGCCTCGGCCCGGGGCCGTGGCGGCACCGTGCGGTAGCGGTTGGTCCGCCCGGGGCCCACGAGCACCGGCAGCAGCAGCCGCCACAGCGCCCCGCCCTCCTCGGGCCGCACCCCGGCCCCGGCGGTCCGGTCGGTACCGGGCGGCGCGATCCCGTACAGGAGGGCGGCGAGCAGCGCCTCGGCGCCGTCGCCCCCGGCGTCCCCGCTCAGCTCCCCGGCCGCGTCTGCCTCGTCCAGCAGGCGCCGGGCCTCGGCGAGCCACGCCCGGCGCAGGCCGCCGGTGCCGGCCGGCCCGTCCACCCCGTCGTCGGCCAGCCGGAACGCGGCCCGGGAGACCGGGTCGTCGCGCCGGACCAGGGTGAGCCAGTGCGTCAGGTCGATGAGGCGCTGCACCGGGCCGTCGCCGGTCGCCCGGCGCTCGTCCAGGAACTCCCCGAGCAGGCCGCGGCCGTGCAGCACCACCGCGTCCGCCAGCGCGTCCTTCGACGGGAAGTGGAAGTACAGCGCTCCCTTGGTCACGCCCGCGGCGGCGGCGATCTCGCCGAGCGTGGCACTCGCGTACCCGCTCCGGGTGAACAGCTCCGCCGCGGCGTCGATGAGCCGGCGCCTGGTGCGCTCCGACCTCTCCTGCATTTCGCCCTCCCAGGACCGTGGGACCCCTGCGCTCGGCCGGCGCTCAGCCGACCTGGGTCAGCCGTTCGCCGGTGTCGGCGGCGGCCGTCCCGGGTGCCGGTGCGGACCCGGCCTTCAGAATGGAGCGCTGCAGTCGTTGCAGCCCTGCGGATGGCTCGAGCCCCAGCTCACCGACGAGCCTGGTCCGCAGCCGGTGGTAGGCGTCCAGCGCCTCGCTGCGCCGGCCCGAGCGGTGCAGGGCGACCAGGTAGTGGGCGTGCAGGTTCTCGTGCGTGCGGTAGCGGCTGACCAGGACCGTGAGTTCGCTCAGCAGCTCGCGGTGCCGGCCGAGGCGCAGGTCGGCGTCGATGCGCTGGTCCAGGGCGCACAGCCAGGTCTCCTCCAGGCGCCGGATCTCCATGTCCAGCCGCGGCCCCGTCCGTACGTCGACGAGGGCGGCGCCGGTCCACAGGGCGAGCGCGTCGCGCAGTTCGCGCGCGGCACGCCGAAAATCGCCCGCGTCGCTCGTGCGGTAGCCGCAGCCGACGAGCCGCTCGAACTCGCGGACGTCGACGGTGCCGCCCGAGGTGGCCAGCATGTACCCGCCGGGAGTGGTGACCAGGACGTCCTTCGCCGTACGCGACGAGGCGCCGCCCGGGGCGCGTTCCAGGGCCGCGGCGATGAGCTCGCGCACCTGCAACACGTAGGTCTGCAAGGTGGTACGGGCGCTGCGCGGCGGGTTCCCGCCCCACAGCTCCTCGATCAGGTCGGGCACGGAGACGACACGGTCGGCGTGCACGGCCAGGAGCGCCAACACCTGCCGGGCCTTCGGCGCCGTCGGGGTGACCGAGATCCCGCCCTCGGTGACGGCCAGTGCGCCCAGTACTTCGATGTCCATGGAGCTCCCCCTCTTCACGCACGACTCATCAGCGAAGCTAAAAACAGGGCACGCGGTTTGTCAATACCAAACCGCGTGCCCTGTTTACAAGGGATCTCCAGGAAGCCTCTACTGCGGGGGGTTGCCGTGCTTGCGGGCCGGCAGGTCGGCGTGCTTGGTGCGGAGCATCGCGAGCGAGGCGATCAGGACCTCGCGCGTCCCGGCCGGGTCGATGACGTCGTCCACGAGCCCCCGCTCGGCGGCGTAATAGGGGTGCATGAGCTCGGTCTTGTACTCCTTGACCATGCGGGCGCGCACGGCCTCGGGGTCCTCGGCCTCCGCGATCTGCCGGCGGAAGATGACGTTGGCGGCGCCCTCCGCGCCCATGACCGCGATCTCGTTGGTGGGCCAGGCGTAGGTGAGGTCCGCACCGATGGACTGGCTGTCCATGACGATGTAGGCGCCGCCGTACGCCTTGCGCAGGATCAGCGAGATACGGGGCACGGTGGCGTTGCAGTACGCGTACAGCAGTTTGGCGCCGTGCCGGATGATCCCCCCGTGCTCCTGGTCCACGCCGGGCAGGAAGCCGGGCACGTCGAGGAGCGTCACGATCGGGATGTTGAAGGCGTCGCAGAGCTGCACGAAGCGCGCGGCCTTCTCGGACGCCTCGATGTCCAGCACCCCGGCCAGGGACTTCGGCTGGTTGGCCACGATGCCCACCACCTCGCCGCCCAGCCGGGCGAGGGCGCAGATGATGTTGCGCGCCCAGTGCTCGTGGACCTCCAGGTACTCGCCGTCGTCCACCAGTTCCTCGATGACCTCCGCCATGTCGTACGGGCGGTTGCCGTCCACCGGCACCAGATCGAGGAGGGCGTCCGAGCGGCGGTCGGCCGGGTCGGCCGTCGGTGCCACGGGCGGGTTCTCGCGGTTGTTCTGCGGCAGCAGGGAGAGCAGATAGCGGACCTCGGCGATGCAGGTCTCCTCGTCGTCGTACGCGAAGTGCGCGACGCCCGAGGTCTCGGCGTGGACGTCCGCGCCGCCCAGGCCGTTCTGGGTGATCTCCTCGCCGGTGACCGCCTTGACGACGTCCGGACCGGTGATGAACATCTGCGAGGTCTCGCGGACCATGAACACGAAGTCGGTGAGAGCGGGGCTGTAGGCCGCACCGCCCGCACACGGGCCGAGCATCACGCTGATCTGCGGGATCACGCCCGAAGCCCTGGTGTTCCGCTGGAAGATCCCGCCGTACCCGGCGAGCGCGGAAACACCTTCCTGGATACGGGCGCCCGCGCCGTCGTTGAGGGACACCAGCGGCGCACCGGCCGAGATGGCCATGTCCATGATCTTGTGGATCTTCGTCGCGTGGGCCTCACCCAGCGCCCCGCCGAAGATCCGGAAGTCATGCGCGTACACGAAGACCGTCCGGCCCTCGACCGTGCCCCAGCCGGTGATCACACCGTCGGTGTACGGCTTCTTCGCCTCCAGGCCGAAACCCGTCGCCCGGTGCCGCCGCAGCTGCTCGACCTCGTGGAAGGAACCCGGGTCGAAGAGCAGCTCGATGCGCTCGCGCGCCGTCAGCTTGCCCTTCGCGTGTTGCACCTCGGTCGCCCGGTCACCGGGTCCGCGCTCCGCGGCCGCGTGGATCTCGCGCAGTTCCGCCACGCGGCCGCGGAGACCTGCCTGCCCCAGCAGTTCCGGGACGGGGGAAGTGGTCATCGACATGTCGTCAGGTCCCTTCCAGGAATGCGTTGCCGCACTATCGCCAGCTGCGCGGAGCTCGGTAGACGGGCTCCGGGCTCCACCCCGGGAGGCGCCCGGCCGGGGCCTCGTCCCACTGCCCGCCGGCGTCCGCGCGCAGGGCGAGCAGCACCACCGTGAGCGCGGCGAGCTCCTCCTCGGTGGCCCTCCCGCGCTCGATGCGCAGCGCGGACACTGCCGGTTCCGGACCGCCCATACCCCACCTCCAGCGTTTACGGCAGCATCGGCCACCCCGCTGGAGCACCGCTCCGGCTCCGCTGGAGAACCGCTCGACGAACGGTCAACGGCTCCCCGCACGTACGGACTTCAGCCCCTCCGCCAGTGCACGGGCACACCCCGTCCCGCTGCCGACCCCCGTCATGACGACGGCCGCGACCGTGCCCTCGGCGGCCGCGCACGCCATCTCGTACGCGGCCGCACCCCCCGGCCCGGCCCCGCACAGCACCAGCCGCCCGGCCCCCGCCACCCCCTCGGCCCCCAGCAGCCGGGGCAGCGACGAAGGGTCCCCCGGCCGCGCCGCCCGCAGGCTCACGATCCGTTCCGGGCCCCGGTGATGGCGTACCAGGGCCTCGTACGCACCCATGGGCACACCCGGTGTCCGCACCAGCACGATCGTGTCGGCCGACGGGTCCCCGGCGCGCAGCACCGCCACGTCGGGCCCCTCCGGCACGGGCGGACGGGGCAGCACGCGGGGCACCTCGAAGCCTTGGAGGAGTTCGAGGAGATCGCCGACGGCGGACTGCGGATCGCGGTGGTCCGGCAACGACCTCAGCAGCCGTACGCAGTGCGCGAGCAGCGCGGACGCCTCCCCGTCCCCCAGGCACCGGCGGTCGTAGCGCACCGTGAGGGCGAGCCCGCCGTCCGCGTCGTGCCGGGCGGCGAGGGTGAGCGGCAGTCCGGGGTGGGCGCTGATGCTGCGCGGGGCGTCCACCTCGACGTCCTGGGCGCGCAGCTCCGCGAGCAGCGCGGCGGGCAGCTCGACCCGGTTGTCGAACACGATGCCGGTCTCGAAGAGTTCGGCATCGGGGTTCCGGCCGGTCCAGACCCGGACCCGGTCGCCCGGCACCCAGGCGTGGACGGCCAGGTCCAGCGCGGCGTCACGCGCCTGCCCCAGAAGGCCGGCCACCGGCTCGGCGGGGTCGACGGTGACCGTCATCGGCAGCGGGTTGCCCAGCAGCCCCGGAATGCCCGCGGCGCCCTCCATCGGGATGTCCCGGGCCGACAGGTGCACCCCGAAGCTGACCGGCACCGGGCCGGCCGCACCGGCCGCCCGGTACAGCAGCAGCGCCCACACGGCGTGCAGGGCGCTGGACTCCCCCGCCCCGCGCATCGCGGCCCAGGTGCGCAGCCGGGCGGTCTGGGGCGGCCGCAGCCGCCGGTGGACGCGTCCGACACCGCTGTCCCCGACCGGGGTTCCGTCGTCCGGGGTCTCGGGCGCGGCCGGCTCCGGAGCCGGGGTGGCCGTCGACCAGTAGGCGCGGGCGCCCTCGGTCCGCTGCCGGGCCAGCCACCGGGCGTGGTCGCGCACATCGGGGCGCCGCTCGCGGCCTGGCAGGGTGCCGCCGCGCGCGTAGGCCCGGTAGAACTCCCGCAGCAGCAGGTGGACGCCGCGTTCGTCCAGCAGCGCCCGGTGATAGGTGAGCAGGACCCGGGTGGGCGCACGGGTGCCCCCGGGCCGGGGCGGTCCCTCCATCAGGGTCACGCGCAGCAGGCCGGGGCGGTGCGGTGCGAAGCCGCGCAGGCGGTCGCGCTCGATCAGGTCGCTCCAGGAGACGGCGCCGTGGGCGAGGTGGGCGACGTCGATCTCCGCCCACTCGTGCAGCACCAGGCGGGGCAGGTGCGTCCAGTCGAAGGCCGCCCGCAGCACGGTCTCCCGGTCGGCGACGGACAGCCAGGCGGCGGTGAACCGGGCGAGGTCGACGGGGCCCGTCCAGTTCCAGGCGACCTGCCCGACGTGGCCGCCCGCCGGCTCCTCGACGGCCGCGCGGATCAGGTCCTGCTGGTGGCCGGTCACCGTGACGGTGTCGCGCGCGCCGCCCGCCAGCGCCAGGACGTCGGCGAACACCGCGGCTCCGGGCCGGTCCCGGCCCCCGTGCGCGGGCTCGACGCGCAGGGTGTGGTGCCCGGTGCCGGACGCCTCCGCGGTCACCGTGCGGGCATGACGCTGGGTCACCCGCGCCGCCACCGCCTCGGCCCGGCCCGGGTCGAGGGGACCGCACAGCTCCGCCTCGACGGACGGGCCGGAGGCGGCGGGCATCGGTGCGAGGACCACCGCAAGCACCGGATCGTCACTCATCGGGGCCCTGACCCCGCGTGCACCGCATCACGTGCCCTCCCTCAGCCGGTACGGCTGCCCTCTCAGGCGAGCCGCACTCCGCTCGCCCCCGCGACGCCCTCGGGCCGGGCCATGAGGATCGAGCGCTGCAACTTGGCCAGCGCGGGCGAGGGTTCGAGCCCGAGCGTGCGGACCAGCGTGGACCGCAGCCGCTGGTAGGCGTCCAGCGCCTCGCCTCGCCGCCCCGAGCGGTAGAGGGCCAGCATGTACTGGCCGCACAGGCTCTCATGGGTGGAGTACCTGCTGAGCAGGACGGTGAGCTCGGAGAGCAGTTCGCGGTGGCGGCCCAGCTTGAGGTCGGCCTCGATGCGCTGGTCCAGGGCGCACAGCCGGCTCTCCTCCAGCCGCTTGATCTGGGTGTCGAGGTGCGGCCCGGTGTGTACGTCGGCGAGCGCCGGTCCGGTCCACAGGGCCAGCGCCTCACGGAGCAGCCGGGCGCCCTCGGGAAAGTCCTCGGCGTCCATGGCCCGGTATCCCATGCCGGCCAGCCGCTCGAACTCCTGCACGTCGTGGCTGCCTTCGCCGCCCTTGAGTAAGTAGCCCCCGGGGACGGTGAGCAGGACGTCCTTGGCGGTGCGGGTGTCGTCGCCGTGCTGTTCGAGCGCGGCGGTGATCAGTTCGCGCAGCTGGAGGATGTAGGTCTGGAGGGTGGGCCGGGCACTGCGCGGCGGCTCGCTCCCCCACAACTCCTCGGTGAGGGTGCCCACGGGCACCACCTCGTCTGCGTGGAGGGCCAGCAGGGCGAGTACCTGCCGGGGCTTGGGCGCGGTCGGTGTGATCGAAGCGCCCATTTCCCGCACGGCAAGCGTGCCGAGTACGTCGATGTCCACGCCGTCTCCCCGTCATCCCCCGGCCGTCGGACGGCGGCCCGGAACTTCTACTGACGGAACGATTTAAAAACAGCACGAGCGGTATGTCAATACCAAACCGTGCGCCCTGTTTAGTCTCGTGCGGAGGACCAGCGATCCTTGAGGCGCGGCCACCTTGATCCGATAAGTTTCCCCAAATACGGACATAGAGAAGGGCGCTGAGGGGCCCGCACCCCGCAAACGGCGCCCGAAGCACCAGACCGCGCGGACTGTTTTACGTGGTGGAGAGGGGTGGGGCGGTCCGCGACGAGGCAGCGGCGACGGCCGGCAAGGTACGCGGAAGCGCACCACGCCACGCGGTCTGCCGCGCTACTCCGCCGGGCTCAGCCTCGGCAGCGCGAACGACCACAACTGGACCAGCCGCTCGGCGGACCGCCAGTACCGGTCGACCGCGCCGAGGGTTTCCAGGCCGAGCGTCGCCGTCACGATGACCACCGCCGCGTCCTCGGCCGAGACGTCCTCGGCCAACTCCCCGTTGGCGCGGGCCTGGACGAGGGCGTTGCGCACCCACTCGTACCACCAGTCGTGCAGCTTGGCCTCGCTCTTGCGCGAGGGGTCGCCGCCCAGCCGGAAACCCGCGCGCACGACCGGATCGTCGGTGACCGCGTCCATCAGCCGGCCCACGGCGGCGACGAGCACCTGGAGCCGACCGCCCTCGGCGGTGCGCGCGCTCTCCTCGGTCAGCGCGAGGGCGGACTCCGCGGCGGCGTCCTCCACGGCGGCCGCCAAGGCGTCCTTGTTGGGGAAGTGGAAGTGCAGGGCGCCCGAACTCACGCCCGCCCGGCCGCTGATGACCGGGAGCGTCGCCATCGCGTACCCGTCGGCGCCGAAGACCTCCGCCGCGGCCGAGATGAGGGCCTGACGCGTCACAGCCGCTCGCGCCTGCTTCACCATCGTGTCCTCCTCCGGGCGGGGCGGGGGGAACCGGCGTAAAGCCGCCCGATTCACCCTGGATTCTCCATACTGACTCGTGCACACCCTAGCAAACCGCACGGCTGGTTGGTTTACTGCCGCGACGTGCGCCGCACGGGGGTTCAGCTGATCATTTTGCATACGGGCGGGGGCCTCGCGAGCCCGGGCCTTGGAAACAGTTGGTTTCTCCAGCCGTTCTCCCCGAAAGATGCACCGCGAACCAACAAAAGAAACCGCCCGATAGGTTTCTTCTTGCGGCGGTGAAGGCGGTGGCGGCGAGCGAGACGAAGGATCATGTGCCTTATGCCCGCTTTTCCACCCCATCGTGAGGGGTCAACTGCCCACCTGGAACGCCGAAACGGAACTTGATATTCAAGTAAACGCTTGGCTCTTGGTAAAGTCTTTACTTTTGGGCCGATTGAAGAAAACCGGTAGGTCCGTATCTTAAGTGGCGTCGCCGAACGCAGGTTTCAAGTCCAGACGGGGGCCCCATGAGTCTCACCACTGCTGAAGCCAGAACCGCACTCCCGGCCGCACCGCGGCTGACCAGCACGGTCGCGAAGGAGTACGTGCACCGTGACTCCGTCGCGGAGGTGTTCCTCACCGGATGCGACTCCCGGGACGGGATGAGCTTCGCGCTGACCGGCCAATGGCCCCGCGCGCACACCATGTTCCGGAGCCAGGACGGCACGAGCCACGATCCGCTCCAGATCGCGGAAACGTTCCGGCAGGCGGGCATCTACGTCTCCCACGTGGAGCTGGGCGTACCGCTCGGCCACAACTTCGTGATGTCGAGCATCACGTACACGGCCGACCCGGAGAACCTGCGCATCGCCTCGGGCCCCACCGACTTCGACCTCGACACCCGGTGCACGGACATCGTCCGTCGCCGGGGCGTCGCCAGCCGCGTCGCCTTCGAGTTCGCGATCCGCCGGGGCGGCCGCTCCCTCGCGGGCGGCACCGGGCAGATCTCCGTGATCCCCCCGGCCGTCTACAACCGGTTACGCCAGAACCGCGCCGTCCAACCCCCCGTCACCGAGCCGCACCCGGCCCGCAATCCGCTTCCGCCGGCCATGGTCGGACGGCCGTTCACCACGGACGTCGTGCTCTCCCCCGCCCCCGGGTCCGCACCCGGCGACAGCCCGCGCTGGCTGCTCACCCCGGACCTCGACCACCCGATCCTCTTCGACCACAAGGGCGACCACGTGCCCGGCATGGTCCTGCTCGAAGCGGCCCGCCAGGCCGCCTGCGCCGTGATGGCGCCCCGGACGTTCACCCCGGCCGCCGCCACCAACGACTTCCACCAGTACGCCGAACTCGACCGGCCCTGCTGGATCGAGGTGACCCGGGTGGAGCACGAGCCCGGCAACATCGTCACGGTGGAGGTCACCGGCCACCAGGACGGCAAGAACGTCTTCACCTCGGTGCTGACCGGCCCGGTCGACTAGGCGGCCCCGCCCGCCGCCCGGGACCTCACCCCCGTACCGCCTTGGGTCGCTACCCGCCCGCGCGAGAAAAACGCAGGTCACGCCCGTACGCGCCGCACCACAGCGACCGAAGCGACCGAAGAACCCGCTCTCGCGCCTGTACGCGGAAGGCCGCCCCCGCAAGAGGGGCCGTGTGCCTTCCGCGTACAGGCGCGTCGAACGACCCCTGAGCGACGCCCCGTCAGAGGTCGAAGGCCACATGCTCCAGGTCGGTGTACTCCACGAGCAGCCCCTGCGCCCGTCGCCCGCCGTCCTTGAAGTAGATCTCCTGCAACCCCTCGGCCGCGACCTCCTGAAGCTGCCGGTCACTGCCGCCCTGCTCCCGGAGCTCGAAGAGCCGGGCCGCGTACGCCGGCGGGAGCGCCACGGTGAGGTGGCGCAGCCGGGCGTCGTCGGTGGAGCCGGGCGCCGCCGAGTATCCGAACCGGGCCCGGGTGTCGATGACGATGCCCCCGGTGGTCGCCGCGGCCTTGCGGGCCTTCGCCTGGATCTGGGGCTGCCAGCGCCGCTTGACCTCCCGTTCCATGCGGGCGGCCAGCTCCGGGCGGGGCTTCTTCAGCTGGTTGCGTACATACCGCTCGACCGTGCGCTGGGTGATCCCCAGCAGTTCGGCGGCGGCCCTGGTGCCCTTGAGCTGCTTGACGAGGTACCGCATCTGCGCACCGGCCGACTTGGGCGCGGGCCGGGTGAACGCCCGCTGGACCGCCTCGTCGAGACCTTCCCCGACCGTGTTCATCGGCTGGTTCCCCTACTCTCCGTCGTCCTTGGCGGTGACGGCGCCGTCCTTGATGTACCGGGCCAGGTTGAGCTCCGGACCGTACTCCTCCCGGACGGCCTCCGCCCACAGCGTGGTCTGGGCACCCTCGTGCTTCACCATTCCCGGGCTGACCCCGAGCCGGAAGCCCCCGGGCAGCGGTTTGCCGTCCCGGTACGGCAGGAAGTCCAGCGGGGAGGGGCCGTCCGAGGCGTAGACCGCGCAGTCCGAGAGCACGGCCACCGGATACTGACCCGTCGCGGCCGCCATCCGGACCATCTTGCGGTGCATGTTGATCCGGGCCCGCGAGATGACGGCGGCCCGGATGTCGGGGCGCCAGGTCGGCCGGCTCAGCGCGGGCCACGGCTTGCCGGGCCGCCAGCCGCCGCCACGCGGCCGCTCCCTCAGCTTGCCGATGCCTCCCTTGACGGTCGCCTTGATCGCCGACAGGACCACCGCCAGCTGCGGATCACGGTCCCGATACCCCTCCATCGCCGTCAGGAACACGTCGGGCGCCAGCCCCTCGCCCACGCCCAGGTCCGCCATGGTCGCCACGTACGCGTCCCGCAGCCGCTTGTACCAGCCGTCCAGATAGCGCCCGTTGGCCGGGCGCACCCACGCCTCGACGGGCGTCACCTCGTAGCCGAGCTCCACCGCATAGGCCACGGTCGGCGTCGCGTACCAGGCGGGGCCCTCCGGGCGGTCGCCCTTCGGCGTGAAGGGGTTCGGCAGCAGGTCGCCGTCGAGCCGCCGCCACTCCTTGCCGATCACGACGTGCGACGGGTCGACGTGCGACAGGTCCACCAGCCAGGAGCCGGGCAGTGCCGGGTCGAACGCGGGGCTGTCGACATGCACCGGCGCCTCCAGGCCGACGACCGCCCCGTTGGCGGCCGCGCCGAAGGCGAGGTTGACGTCGATGCCGACCAGATGGCGCTTCAGGCACTCGTCGTCCGTGAGGGGCCGCGCCCAGTCGTACGCCTCCTCGAACAGCATCTCGGCCGGGCCACGCTGGTGGAAGCGGGGCAGATCGGCGAGGAGCGGATGCCCGTCGGGGGCCTCGCAGGGGGCGCACTCGACGGGCTCGGACCCCAGCGAGCCGGGGTTGCGCTCACTGTGCCGCTTGCCGTCCGCGTCCGGCGCGCTCGCCCGGGTCGGCGGGTGCAGCGACGTCATGAGTTCGAGCCCGGTGACGGCGGTGGAGCCCCGGGGCGTCATCACGCGCGAGGCGTAGGTCCCCAGCAGCCTGACGAGTTCGGCCGGCGGGAGCTGCGAGGCGCCGTTCCAGTGGCGGACGTCGAGCGCGTTCCAGGCCGGGATGCAGAGCTGGACACAGCTGCGGCGCGAACCGCGTGCGGGCCGGTAGATCCGGGCCCACGGGCCGAACCCGCGCCGGGTCAGCTTCCACTCCGCCCGCGCCAGCTGCTTGAGCACCTTGTGGTCCTCCGGCAGCCTCCCGGCCAGGCCCTCCTCCCGCGACAGCCGTACGGGCAGCCCGAACCGCTCGCACGCGGCCTCGGTGAGGACGAGCAGCGGATCGGCGTCCTGCCCGCTGGGGTGCAGCCGCTCGGCACCGAGGCACGCCTCCCCCAGCGCCCATTCGACCAGGACGGGCAGCGACTTGGCGGGCACGTCGAGCACCAGCCCGCCCACGCAGTACGCGAACACCTCGCCGCCGTCCACGTCGACGACGGCGAGCGGCCCGTGCTCGTACGACGGGGTGTCGCCCTTGGGCGTACGGGGCACGGGGACGGGGGCGGCAGGTTCGGCGTGCTCGGGGTCGGCGGGCTCCACGACAGCGGGTGCGACGGATTCGGCGGGCTCGGCGGGCTCCACAACCTCCGCCGGTTCCGCGGGCTCGACGGCCTCAACAGGCTCCGCAGGTTCGACGGACTCCTCGGCAGGCGCCGCCGCCTCCTCCCCCGGGTACCGCACGGCAAGTCCCTCCAGGAGCCGGGCGTACGCGGCGCGCTTCGGCGGCCGGGGCTCGCTGCGCCCGGACTCCCAGTTGCCGACCGACTCGCGGCGGCTCTTCAGCGCCTTCGCGACCTGGTCCTGGCTCAGCCCGGCGGCCTCGCGCAGCCGCTTGCGTTCGGCTGGCGGCGGCAAGGGGTCCTGCGCGATCTGCTCCAGCAGCGCGTCGACGGCGCTGAACAGCACCTGCTCCTCGTGGGACAAAACGATCACCTCGTGCGCCACCCTATCGAACCGCTCACCGGAACACTCATGGATGTCGCACGGATTGCGCATGTCGGGCAGCCGGGGCAGACGTCGCTGGAACCGGGGTTCAGCCCGACTGGAGACGACCGGACTGTTTTCCCGCATCCCGCGACCGGGGCGGAGCGACCGGAATCCCGCTCGGTAGCTGGATTGCTGGAGCGAGAACCGCAGGTCACGCGCCTGACCAGAGCGCTGAGCGACCGAAGCGACCCATGGGTCAGATATATGCAGCCATTGGCGTGTGCGCGCGTGTGCGTCATATATAGAAAGCTTGGGTCGCTTCAGTCGCTTTTCCCTCAGCCGTACGACTGTGACCTGCGGGTTCACGAACACCGGAGGCAGCGACCGAGTGACCGGTCCCCTCCGAGGCCCGGTCGCTGAGTAGCTGCGGGCACGTTCAGATGGGTACATCAGTTCTGTCGCATGGGCCTCTACACCCCCGAGGGT
Source organism: Streptomyces sp. NPDC097595 (assembly GCF_044761525.1). Lineage (NCBI taxonomy): Bacteria > Bacillati > Actinomycetota > Actinomycetes > Kitasatosporales > Streptomycetaceae > Streptomyces > Streptomyces sp. NPDC097595. The sequence continues at coordinate 97,869 of NZ_JBIWCN010000025.1, forward strand.
TTCGCTAATCTGATTTTGCGAGTTGAGTCGCTTCAGTCGCTGATGGGGGAAGTGAATGGCAGCTGAACTGCGGGTCTCGCGCGGCGACTCATGGCAGTTCACGGAGGCTGAGCCGGTCGTCGCGCAGCCTTTAACGACGGCATGGTGGTGTGCGCGCCAAGGGTGGCCGGTTCATCCCCTTGCGCCGGGCCGCAAGACACCGGTGGCCAACTGCGAGGCATGCCGCCGCCCGGACCACGACCGCACCCGGTGCGGCTGCCTGCGTGCGGGCCGCTGGTGCCACGGGTTCCACGCGGCGACGCTGGACCTCCACCGGATCGGGCAGTGGTGGGGCGTCCGCCCGGACCTCGGGGTCGGCGTGGCCACCGGCCCGGCGGGCCTCGTCGTCATCGACGTCGACGCGCACGCCCGCGGACTCCCGCGCCGGGACCGCCTGTTGCCGGGCGTCGGGATATCCCCTGGGATCGACCTCACCGGCCTGGCCAACGGCTTCCACACCCTGGGCCTGCTGGCCGCCCTGCGCGGCGCCACCAGCCCCGCGGACGACGCGTCCACGCTCCGGGTCCGCACCCCGTCGGGCGGCATGCACGTCTGGTACCGCAACGACGGCGGCCACCGCTGGCAGTGCTCGGCCGGTTCGGGCGGCGGGCGGGCCCTCGCCTGGCAGGTCGACGTCCGGGCGCACGGCGGGTACATCGTCGCGCCCGGCACCGTCACCGAGGCCGGGACCTACCGCCCGCTCGGAGCCGTACGCACCCCCGCCCCGCTGCCCGCTTGGCTCGCCCGGGAGCTCCAGCGCACCGGACACCTGCCCACCAGCCCCGCGCCGGGGCCAAGACCCGTGCCGCCCCGGGCCCGGCAGGCGGTGCTCGCGGCGGGCGGTAGGTCCGACGCGCCGGGCGAGCGCCTGCTGACGGGCCTCCTCGCCGAGGTCGCCGCCTGCGCCTCCGTTCCCGAGGGCGCCGCGTTCTCCGAGAAGCTCAACCGGGCCGCGTACACGGCGGGCGGTCTTGTCGCCGCCGGGCACATCACCGAGGACGAGGCCGTACGCGCCCTGCGCGAGGCCGCCGGACTGGCCCGCCCCGACCAGGAGCGGCGCAGCCTCGCCATCATCCGGGGCGGGCTGGGCGCGGGGCGGCTGCGGCCGCTGGCCCTCGGGGGGCGCACGTGAGCGCGGACCCGGACAGAGTGCTGCCCTCCCCCTCCTTCGACGTCCGGGCGGTGGCCGCGCAGATCCTCGCCCAGCCCGTCGCGCAGCCCCGGCAGCGCGACGACGCCTCCACGCCGTACGCCACGTCCGACGGGCTGCTGCCCGACACCCTCACCGACCGGGGCAACGCCAAGCTGTTCGTCAGGCTCTACCGCAACGACTACCGGCACGTGCCCGGCATCGGCTGGTTCCGCTGGGACGGCACCCGCTGGCAGTTCGACGAGGACGACACCGTGATGTGGTCGGCGGGCGACCTGGCGGAATCCCTCGCCACCACCGACCCGCGCGGCGTCTTCACCCCCGCCGCACTCCAGCAGCACCGCCGGCGCACGCTCAGCACGAGCGGGATGAACGCGATGCTGACCCAGGCCAGATCCGCGCCGGGCATGGTCCTCAACGCGGCGCTCCTGGACGCCGATCCGTACGCGCTGTGCACTCCGGCGGGCGTGGTGGACCTGCGTACCGGCTTCATCCGCCCCGCCGAGCCCACCAAGGACTTCCACTCCCGCTCCACCTCGGCCGCACCCCGGGCGATGCCCACCCCGCGCTGGGACCGCTTCCTGGCCGACACCTTCGGCGAGGGCCCGGACGGCGAGGAGATGATCTCCTTCCTCCAACTGCTGCTCGGCTACTCCATCACCGGGGACGTCGGCGGCCAGGTGATGCCGTTCCTGTTCGGCTCCGGCAAGAACGGCAAGTCCGTGCTGCTGGACGTCCTGATGAAGCTCCTGCGGGACTACGCGGACGCGGCGCCGCCCGGCTTCCTGATGTCACGCCCGTACGAGGGCCACCCCACGGACCTCGCCGAACTGCACGGCCGGCGGGTCATCGTGTGCAGCGAGGTCAAGCCGGGCGACCGTTTCGACGAGGCCCGGGTCAAGCTCCTGACCGGCGGGGACCGGATCAAGGCCCGCCGGATGCGGCAGGACTTCTTCAGCTTCGAACCGACCCACAAGATGTGGCTGCTGGGCAACCATCGCCCCGAAGTCGGCACGGGCGGCTTCGCGTTCTGGCGGCGCATGCGCCTCATCCCGTTCGAACGCGTCGTCTCGGACCACCGGAAGATCGACAACCTGGCGGACATCCTGGTCACCCAGGAGGGCCCGGGCATCCTCAACTGGCTGATCGAGGGCGCCCGCCGCTACCTGGGCGGCGACAAGGACCTCTCGGGGCCCGAGCGGGTGCGGATCGCGACGACCGTCTACGCGGAGACCGAGGACCACACGGGGCGGTTCGTCGGCGAGACCTGCCGACTCGACGCCGGGCTCCGCGCCGAACAGGCCCACCTCTACGCGGCGTACAAGCGCTGGTGCCAGAATGAGGGCGTTCCGGCGATTTCGTCGCGAGCCTTCGCGGCGCACATCCGCGAAGTGGTGGGGCTGGCATCACCGAAGGAAATGATCTTTTCCAACCAGCGCAAGTACTACCCGGGCATCGGCCTGCTCGCGGACGAGGAGACAGTATGAGCGCCCTCATCGCAGAAGACGAGATCGTCCACGAGGTCGACCTCGTGTGGCTTGAGGACATCAGCGTGCTCGACTACGTCCGTCAGAGCCTGGACCGCCTCCCGACGCGCCGGGGCAAGCCCGCCTACCACCGCGACGGAAGAATGGTCGGCTACGCCCTCCTCGGCCCGAAGGCCAAGCCGTCGCGCTCCTCCGGCACCTTCCGGCGCCGGGTGTTCTGGCTGCTCCCCCACGACCGGGACACCGAGCCCGACGGGCTGTACGCGCGGGGCGCACCGGCCGAGGCGGTGGACGTACGGACGCTTGCCCCGGGCAGCAAGGGGCACAAGACCGAGCGTTCCGAGGGCGGCCCGATGTCCTCGGCGGGCGCCCGGGAACTTCAGCCATAGCGGTACGCCCACGGCGGTCCCCGGTCCGGATCCGTGCCAGGATGGTTAAAAAACAGCACGTCCGGTATATTTTTGCGCGTCGGGGACAACCACGGACAGGAAGGGCACCGCCGTGCAGGGGGAACGTCTCATCCAAGCTCAGGTGCTCGTCGCAGGCGGTGGCCCCGTCGGCATGCTCGTGGCGGCCGAACTCGCCGCGTACGGCGTCGACACCGTACTGCTCGAACCCAGGACCGAGGTCTCCGACCAGCCCAGGGCAACCACGCTGCACGCCCGCGCGGTGCAGTCCCTGGCCCGCCGGGGCCACCTCCCGGGCCCGCCCCCGCCCTCGTACGCCGCCGAACCCGCCACCAGCGCCTTCCACTTCGCGGGGCTCCCCGGCCTGACCATCACCGCTCCCCCGGACGAACCCGAGCCGATCCTCAAGTGCCCCCAGGCCGTCCTGGAACGCCACTTGGAGGCCCGGGCACGCGCTGCCGGGGCCCGCGTCCTGCGCGGCCACCGCCTCACCGACGCCGTCCAGGACGAGGACGGCGTACGGGTCACGGCAGAGGGCCCCGAAGGGCCGGAGGTCTTCCGCGCCGGGTACCTGGTCGGGGCGGACGGCGCCCGCAGCACGGTCCGCGCCCGGGCGGGCATCGAGTCCGACACCTTTCCGGCAACGGTGTCCGCGCTGATGGGGACCGTCACCCTGGCCGATCCGGAGTCCCTGCCCAAGGGCTGGCACCGCACCCCGCGCGGCTGGATCGTCGCCAAGCACGACGGTGACCGCACCCACCTGCGGACGCTCAACTGCGACGGCGCCCACCCGGAACGCCAACGGCCCGTCACCCTTGAGGAGTTGCACCGCGAGGTGGCGCACATCGCGGGCCGCGACATCGCGATGCACTCCCCGCACTGGCTGAGCCGCTTCAGCGACTTCGCCCGCCTGGCCCGCACCTTCGCCCGGGACCGCGTCTTCCTCGTCGGCGACGCCGCGCACGTTCACTTCCCCATCGGCGGCCAGGGCCTGAGCACCGGCGTGCTCGACGCGCTCAACCTGAGCTGGAAGCTCGCCCTCGCGGTGCACGGCTCGGCGGGCCCCGATCTGCTGAGCAGCTACGACGCGGAACGCCGGCCGCTCGCCCGCCGCGTGCTCGACGGCACCCTGGCCCAACTCGCCCTGATGCGCCCGGGCCCCGAGGCGGACGCCCTGCGCACGGTGTTCACCGGCCTGCTCGCGGGCGAGGGGGGGGACGGTCACCTCGGCGGCCTGATCAGCGCCCAGGACACCGTCCTGCCCGACCCCACCGGCGCGGGCGGACCGGCCGCGGGGACGTACCTCGGTAACACCGTGCTCAGCACCCCGGACGGCGACACCGACGTCATCCGCCTGCTGCACGACGGGCGTCCGCTCCTGCTGCTCCTCGGCGAGAAGGCGGACGGCCACCGGGAGGAGGCCCGGGGCTGGGCGGGCATCCTGCGTACCGTGGAGGTGCGGCCCACACCAGGCGTGCCGTACGAAGCGGCGCTGCTGCGGCCCGACGGCTACCTCGCCTGGGTCCCCGGCGACGGCGGCCTGCGGCGGGTGCTGACGGCGTACTTCGGCCCGGGCGCCCCCACCGGGTGAGCCCGGCGGACGACGGGGCGCCCCACTGCTCTCAGCTCGCGGTCTCCAGGACATCGCGCAGGTCGGCCGCCTTCAGGGCCTCCGCGTACACCCTGGCGCCCCGGGAGTCGGACAGGTCCAGCGAGGCCAGCACCGACGGCACCACCGCACTGGGCAGCAGATGACGCATCAGGGCGGACACCCGCACCACCAGGTCGCGGTACTCGCACACGGCCTGCGACATGGACTGGATACCGGCGAAGGAGCCCACGATGACCTCGGCCGTCTCCGGCGGCGAGATGTGCGGCAGCAACTCGCCCTGGGCCTGCGCCTGCTGGAGCAGGTCGAGACCGACCTCGCCCCACCGCAGGAACGGACCGCTGCGGTCGAGGTTCTGCGTCAGCTGGTCCATCGTCAGCCGGACGCCCGCCCTCACCATCGGATCGGTCTGGAGCCGGTGCGCCTGGAGCATCACAACGTCCACGACCTCCTGCACCTTGGACGCGCGGATCGGCACGATGATGCGCTGGTCCTGCTCGGAGAGCACGCCCTGGGCCAGGTCTTCCTTGGAATGGAAGTGGAAGTACAGCGCGCCCTTGGTCACCCCCGCCTCGGTGAGGATCTGGGAGATCGTGGCCGCTTGGTACCCGTGCTCCTCAAAGATCTTGGCAGCCGCCGAAAGAATCGTCTGCCGGGTACGGATGGCCCGCAGCTGCTCAGCCACTGTGTCTCCTCCCTCCTCGGGATAGTCGAACGTGGGGGGATAAATAAACCGTCCAGTTCGTATCTTACAGGCCGGCCTCCTCCCTCCGCCCTGGTCGGGGAAATGTCCGGCAGGAAAGGGAAACCATGATCCTCGTCACGGGCGCAACCGGGACGATCGGCCGTGAAGTGCTCCGGCGTCTCCCCTCGGACCGGCCCGTACGCATCATGGCCAGGCACCCCGGGCGCGTCATCGGCGCCCCACCGGCCGCGCGGATCGTCCACGGAGACTTCACCGACCCCGCCTCCCTGACGGACGCTCTGCACAACGTCCACACCGCCTTCCTGGTCACGAATCCCGACGGCGACGACGACACGCGCTTCCTGGACCCGGCCCGCGCGTCCGGCGTCCGGCACATCGTCAAGCTCTCGGCGGCCGCCGTCACCGACCCCGCCGCCACCGACCTGATCACCCGTCGCCAGCGCCACAACGAGGACCTGTTGCGCGGCTCGGGCATCCCCTGGACCCTGCTGCGGCCCCGCGCCTTCATGTCCAACACCCTGTCCTGGGCCCGCTCGATCCGGTCCGGCCAGGTCGTGCGCGCCCCGTACGGCAGCTCCGCCAACGCCTGTGTCGATCCGGGGGACGTAGCCGAGGCGGCCGTCCTGGCCCTCACCGGGCGGGACCGGGACCACGCGGGCGGGGCCTACACCCTGACCGGCCCTCAGGCCCTGTCGGCCGCCGAGCAGACGTCCCAGCTCGCCGAGCTCCTCGGCCTGCCGCTGCGTTTCGAGGAGCTGAGCCCTCAGCAGGCCCGTGCGGCCCTGGAAGCGCGCTACCCGACCGATATCGCCTCCGCCCTCCTGGAGAGCGCCAGACGGCAGCACAGCGGCTCCAAGGCGGACGTGGACCCCACCCTCCCCGGCCTGCTCGGGCGCCCCGCCCGGACGTTCCGCGACTGGGCATCCGACCACCTGGACGCGTTTCGGCCCGACCCCACGGCAAGCGACTAGAGACCGGGGACCGTAGTCCGTTCAGTCCCTCGCCGTTCGGTCCCTCTTCGGTCCCTCTGGCAAAACCGCAGGTCAGAGGCTTGCGGTCCCCGAGACCCAGGGTCCAAAGGGACTGAAGGGACTCAAGGTCGGTAGTTATAAGCCAATTGTGTGTGCGTGTGTATGCGCACACGCGTAGAACAACCCTATATATCCCTTTGTACCTACTACTCTGGTCCTGAAGCGCTGATAACTACTGACCTTGAGTCCCTTCAGTCCCTCCGTTTTTCACCCGCAAGCCCCTGACCTGCACTTTCATCCGAGGGACCGAAGAGGGACTGAAACGTCCAGTCCCTCCGCCCCGCGTTCAGTCCCTCCCCTTCGGTCCCTCTTCGCCGCACCCGGCGCTCCGGTCCGACACGCCGAGCCCGGAGATACAACTCCGGGCGGGCAAGGGACCGAAGGGACTCGCGGAACGAAGAGTCCCGCCCGCCGCGGGACGCCTGTTGTAGGCTCTGGTCCGAATCTGAAAACTCAGTCCCTTCAGTCCCTCAGCCCAGCAGCGGAACCGCTCTGACCTGGGCTTTCCTTGGAGGGACTGAATCGTTCAGGACTGAACAACCTGTTGGCCCCTCGGCAAGGACGATCAGCGTGCCGCGTCAAAGAGAGACCAGTGGCCCGCGTGCGGCGGGACCCACGAGTCCCTTCGACATGGCCCGTTGGTGCGCGGCGAACGGCTGGCCCGTCCATCCCCTGGCCGCCGGCCGCAAAACTCCTGCGGGCAACTGCCCGGCCTGCCGCGAGGACCCCCACCGCCCGGCGGACTGCCCCTGCCTGCCCGCCGGCAAGTGGTGCCACGGCTTCCACGCCGCGACCACCGACCCGGAACGCCTGGCCGCCTGGTGGGGCGTCAACCCCACGCTCGGCGTCGGCGTCTCGTGCGGCCCGGCCGGCCTCGTCGTACTGGACATCGACGCACACAGTTCCGAAGTGCCGCACCGCGACCGGCTGCTGCCCGGCATCCCGATCCACGAGAGCGTCAACCTCACCGGCCTGGCCTCCGGCTTCGACACCCTCGCCCTCCTCGCTGCCCTGCGCGGCCACCCCAGCCCCGCGGACGACGAGGCCACCCTGCGCGTCCGAACCCCGTCAGGCGGCCTCCACATCTGGTACTGCACCGCACCCGGCGGACCGCCCTACCGTTCGTCCGTGGGCTCCAGCCCCAAGGTCGCCCTGGCCTGGCAGGTCGACGTCCGGGCCACCGGCGGCTACATCGTCACCCCCGCCACCCGCACCCCCGCGGGCACCTACACCCCCGTCGGCCCGGCCCGCATGCCCGCCCCCCTCCCCGACTGGCTCGCCGCCGAGCTCGTGCGCACCGGCCACGCTCCAAGTCCCGAGCCCGTACGAGTCCCCGCGCCCCGCCCCGTACGTGCGACACGCACCGCGCAGGGCACCACGCGCGCGCTCCGGGTTCTGGAGCCCCTGCTCGCCGAGGTCCGGGCCTGCGCGGCGGCCGCCGAGGGCACCGCGTTCACCGAGAAGCTCAACCGGGCCGCCTACACCGCGGGCGGACTCGTCGCGGCCGGACGCCTCACCGAGCCCCGCGCCCAGGACCTGCTCACCGAAGCCGCCGACGCCGCGCGCCCGCACCGCCACCGGCACAGCCTCACCGTCATCGCCTCAGCCCTGTCCGCCGGCGCAGCCCGCCCGCTCGATCCCGAAGGACGCCCATGAGCAGCGCCGACAGCGGCCCGCGCTTCGACGCCACCGCAGCAGCGCAGCAGATGCTCGCCCTCGAAGCAGAGGGCGGCCTTCCCGGCCTGCCCGCCCAGCAGAACGCCTCCGTGGTCAGCGAACCGGCCCCGCCCGACGGCCGGCTGCCCTCCCTCCTGACCGACCGGGGCAACGCCAAGCTGTTCGCCGTCATGTTCGGCGACCAGTTCCGGCACGTCGAGGGCCTGGGCTGGTACCACTGGGACCAGTACCGCTGGAAGCGTACGGGCGGCGAGAAAGCCGCGGTCTGGGCGGCGGGCGACCTGGCCGAGCAGATGCCCCCCACCGATCCCACCGGCCAGTTCACGGACCGGGAACTGCGCGCACACCGCCGCCGATCCATGTCGACCCCCGGCATCAAGGCCATGCTCACGCAGGCGAAGGCCTCCCCCGCCCTCGCCCTGGACCCTGACGTCCTGGACGGCGACCCCTACGCCCTGTGCACCCCGGCTGGCGTCGTAGACCTCCACACCGGGCACCTGCGCAAGCCCGACCCCGAGGGCGACATGCACTCCAGGGCCACGAGCGTCGCGCCCGAGGAGACGCCGACCCCGCGCTGGCACCGCTTCCTGCACGACACGTTCGGCGACGACGCCAAGGGCGAGGAGACGATCCACTTCCTCCACCTGCTCCTCGGCTACTCCGTCACCGGCGACGTCGGCGCGCAGGTGCTCCCGTTCCTGTACGGGACCGGCGCGAACGGCAAGTCCGTACTGCTGGACGTGATGACACAGATCCTCGGCGACTACGCGCAGGCGGCCCCGCCGGGCTTCCTCATGGAGAAGGGCAAGTTCTCCGAGCACTCCACCGAGCTCACCGAACTGCACGGCCGGCGCATCGTCGTCTGCTCGGAGCTCAAGCCGAACGACAAGTTCGACGAGTCCCGGGTGAAGCTGCTGACCGGCGGCGACCGCATCATGGCCCGCCGGATGCGTCAGGACTTCTTCAGCTTCAACCCCACCCACAAACTCTGGCTCCTGGGCAACCACCGCCCCGAAGTCGGCACGGGTGGCCACGCGTTCTGGCGCCGCATCCGCCTCATCCCGTTCGAACGCGTCGTCCCCGCGGCCCGCAAGATCGACAATCTTGCCAAGGAACTCGTGCAGAGCGAGGGCCCCGGCATCCTGCAATGGCTCATCGAGGGCGCCAAGCTCTACCTGGCCACCCGCGACCCGCTCGACGGCCCCGCCACGGTCCGCTCGGCCACCGCCGCCTACGCCACCACCGAGGACCACATCGGCCGCTTCCTCGTCGAGTGCTGCACCACCCACACCGCGGACCTCCGCGTGGAACAGGGCCTGTTGTACGCCGCGTACAGCAGCTGGTGCGGAGCAGGCGAAGGCATCCGTCCCGCCACGGCCCGCGCGTTCGCGACCCGGGTCCGCCAGGAACTCTCCCTCGCCTCGCCCGCCGACATGATGAAGTCCAGCGGCAAGAAGTACTACCCCGGCCTGGGCCTCCTCGCCGACGACGAATCCAGGACCGGCCATGCCTGACGCACGCACTGGGCACACACCCGCCCGTCCGGCCTACCATGAACACGGTGCCCCCACCAGGGAACGTGCTCACACCCACCCCGGCCTCCTCCCGGCCGGCCGACACACAAAGGGGCTGCAGCCATGAGCTCGCTGCTGAACGAGAGCGACCTCCACCACGAGAACGCCGTGGTCTGGCTGGAGAACCCCGACAACCTCGACTACGTACGCCAGGCGCTCGACAAGACCACCCGCCGCCGCGGAAAGCCCCGCTACGAACGCGACGGACGCATGGTCGGCTACACCGAGCTGGAGGCCCACACCGAGGCCGACCCCGACAGCGGACTCCACCTGCGCCGGGTCTTCTTCCTGCTCCCCCACGACCGCGACGCCGACCCCGACGGCCCGTACCACGAGGGCGCGCCCGGCGAGGCGGTCGACCCGAGCACCATCGAGCCGAAGCGCGTCGGCGACAAGACGCCCCGCTCGCAACGCGGCCTGGCCGCGACGGCGGAGACCGGCAGCTGAAGGGCGGGGCGGAGATTATTACGCCGTAATACTCCCCCCGCCCCGCCGACTTATTACGCCGTAATAACCGCGCCGCCCCCTCCCCCGGCCTCCCCGAGCCCGGCTCCACGCCCACCCAGGAGCCGGGCTCTTGAGCGTCCCTCAAACAAAAAACAGCCAGAACTAACGCGTCGATACCGAAATGGATCATCGGAGTTAGTAAGGTGGTCGGCATGACTTCGCCCTCCCCTGGCGACCGCGAGAAGGTCGTCTCCAAGCTGCCCCCGGTCCTGCAACAGGACCTGAAGATCCGGGCCGCCCAGCACAACATCGACATCCAGCACGCCGTCGAGGCAGGCATCGAGGCATGGCGACGGCTCGGCTCCAACCTCTCCCCCATCGACACCGCCGGCGCCAAGTCCTTCGCGACCTTCCTGCCTGACGGCCAGTGGGACGGCTTCCGTGCCGACTGCGCCTCCCGGGGCGTCTCCCTCATCCAAGGCCTCGCCCAGTCCGTCGTGATGTGGCTGGAGACGAACCCGGCGCCCACCGTCGTACGCCCCGAGCACCCGAAGCGCATCATCACCTGCAATCAGAAGGGCGGCGTCGGGAAGACCGCCATCGCCGCAGGCACCGGGGAAGCCCTCGCCGAGGACCCGGGCGCGCTCCACCCGGTCCGCATCTCCAAGCACTTCGCGGCCGCCCTCGCCGAGGACGCGGACCCCTCGCCCCTCGACTACGAAGACCTCCCCGGCCTCGGACTGCGCGTCCTCCTCGTGGACTTCGACCCCCAGTGCCACCTCACCAAGCAGCTCGGCCACCAGCCGCTGCCCATCGAGGGCGACAGCCTCACCAAGCACATGGCCGGTGAGGCCAAGGGCAGCCTCGCCGACCTCGTCGTCCCCATCGAGGACCCCCGCTTCGGCGACCGCCTCCATCTGCTGCCCGCCTGCACCGACGCCTTCCTGCTGGACGTCAAGCTCTCCGGGGTCCGGGCCCGCGAAGCAGCCCTGGAACGCGCCCTGTCCGCCATCGAGGCCGACTACGACGCCGTCATCATCGACTGCCCGCCGAGCCTCGGCCTCAGCATGGACGCCGCCGCCTACTACGGCCGCCGCCGCCAGGGCGAGGCCCCGGGCAACTCCGGCGTACTCGTCGTCGTCCAGGCCGAGGACAGCTCCGCCGACGCCTACGGACTCCTCACCTCCCAGATCGAGGACCTCCGCGACGACATGCACCTCGAACTCGACTACCTCGGCATCGTCGTCAACCACTACGACGCCCGCCGCGGCTACATCGCCACCTCGTCCCTCAACTCCTGGATGGACATAAAGGATCCGAGGGTCGTGGGCGTCATCGGCGATCTCAAGGAACAGAAGGAGGCCGTACGCGTGAAGCAGCCCCTGCTCGCCTACTCCCCCCGCTGCGACCAGGCCGTCGGCCTGCGCGCCCTCGCCCGGGAGATCTCATGAGCAAGGCATCCCGGCTCGGCGCCGGCTCCTCCTTCGGCCACACCCAGTCCATCAGCGCCCGCCGCGCCGCCATCAACCAGGTCGCAGCCGCCCCCACCGAGGGCGCCCCGCCCCCGGTCGAACTCGCCGTCGACATCATCAGCCTGAACCCCGACAACCCGAGGTCCGACCTCGGCGACCTCACCGACCTGGCCAACAGCCTCCGCGACCACGGCCAGAAGACCGCGATCAGCATCATGGGCCGCTTCGCCTACCTCGAAGGCAACCCGGGCCGAGAGGACGACCTCGAACCCGGCACGAAGTACGTCGTCATCGACGGCAACTCCCGCCTCGCCGCCTCCCGCGAAGCCGGTCTCACCGAGATCAAGGTGATGCTGGACGACAAGCTGGGCAGCAACCCCGACGAGATACTGGAATCGGCTCTCGTCGCCAACATCCACCGCCAGGAGCTCAACCACCTGGACGAGGCCAAGGCCCTGGAACAGCTCCTGAAGATCCACGGCACTCAGGAAGCCCTCGCCGCCCGCCTCCACCGCTCCCAGGGCTGGGTGTCCCAGCGCCTCGCGCTGCTGACCCTGACCCCGTCACTCAAGGAGAAGCTCCAGTCGGGCGAGGAATCCGCGGCCACGCTGCGCCTGGTCGGCAAGAAGAAGGCCGAGGACCAGGAGGCCCACCTCGAACAGCTGAAGGCGACCAGGACCCAGAAGCCGCGCACCCCCAAGCAGAAGCGGCAGTCCCCCTCGGAGCCCCCGACCCGACTGCCCTCGACCGACGCTTACACGCTGGCGAGCCTGATCATCGAGGAGCTCGACGTCTCGTCCCGCCGCAAGCTCACCGAGCTGCTCGTCGACTTCAAGATCGAGGAGTCGAAGCGGATGAGGGCGGAGAAGTAGCCGCCGCACGGGGCTGGGTGCGCATTATTACGCCGTAATAATGCGCACCCAGCCCTTCGACTATTACGGCGTAATAATCGAGGCCGCAGCAGCCTGCCTCCCACCCACACGGCGTCGGTGGTACGAGACGGTCACCGCACCGAGCAGCGGCCCCCAGGCGACCAGCGGCAGATAGAGCAGGCCCACGACCACGCTGCCGTGCGCGGTCAGATCGGGATGGGGAACCGCCCACCAGGCGACGAGCGGCGTCCATAGAACCGTCAGCGCCAGGGCCCCGAAGGCAGCCGGGACGACGACGGCGAGTCGGGGGAGAGGGCGCCCGCCGAGCAGGGGAATCCAGCGGGGGAGTACCTCACCCCACGGCCGTACGAGCCCGAGGGTCAGGAGCGCGACCGCTTCGCTCAGCAGGCTGAGGCCGAGCACGTAACCCGCGCCCCACCCGGTGAAGTCCATCGCCGCGTAACCCGAGTCGGTGTAGCCGGCCGTATGGCCTGTCGCCAGCAGGAGGCGCCAGATGCCGGTCGGCAGCGTGACGAGCGCGCAGAGGTGGGCGGCGCGGACTGCCCAGCGGGGCGGTGTGGAAGTCATGTGCACCATCCTGTTGGCACACCGTCCCACAGTCGTCGGTACCGGGTACGAGCTCTCTCCCGGCCCGGAACGAGATTGCGCCCCACCGCCTCACCCGTGCGGGGGAGACCCGCCTCCCCCTACGGACCGCCCGCAGTATTACGCCGTAATAATCCCGGCACAGGCCCCACCGGCCGCCGCATTATTACGCCGTAATACTGCCCCGCACCTCCCTCTCCTCAGACCCCGCCGCCCCGGCGCCCGGCGAGCACCACCGCACCACCTGCGATCGCGAGCCCCGCGAGGACGACACCGAACACCGTGGCGGCACCGGTCAGCCCCACGCCGTCGCTGAGATACCCGACGGACACGGGCAGCAGCCCCGCCGGCACGTAACCGCCCACGTTCAGAGCGGCATTGGCCTCGGCGAGGCGCCCGGGCGGAACGTTAGAGTTCAGCAGCGAGAGACCGCCGAGCTGCCCCATGCCCTGCCCCGCCCCGGCGAGCAGCGCGGAGGCGATCAGCGCCGCCACCGAGGCGCCCCGCACGGCGGCGATCAGGGTGACCATGCTCAGCACGGTGCTTACGGCCCCAGCGGTCAGAATGGCGGGCCGGGAAAGCCGCTGGACGGCGAACTGCACACCGGTGGCGGCGAGGAACATGGCGAAGGCCATGGCACCGGCAACGATCCGGCTGGACGTCCCGAGCAGCCCAGACAGCAGCGAAGGGCCGAGCGACAGCACGAAGGAGGTCGCGGTGATGCCCGGCGCGAACACCGCGATCCCCGACCAGAGCTGACGGCGATTCCCACGCGGCACCGCCGGCACCCGCACCCACCCAGCGCCCTTCACCGACGGCACCGGCCGCCGCAGTGGCATCCGCACCACGGCGCCCACCGCCGTCACGAGCAACACGGCCTCCACGACGAAGACGGTGACGGTGGGCGCGGGCAGCGTCTCGGAGAACACCCCGGCCAGGAACGGCCCGAGACCGGCCCCGAAGACCATCGCGCAGGAGGCGAGCAGAGCGGCGAGGCGCCGCCGCCCGGGCCCGGCCACATCGGTCACCGCCGCCATACCGGCCGACACGACGGCCCCGACGGCGATCCCGGTGAACAGCCGCGCCACGATCAGCGAGGCCACGGTGGCGGCGGTCGCGAAGACCAGGCAGGCGACCAGGGCGAGCCCCAGGGCGGGCAGCAGCACCGGCTTGCGCCCGAGCCGGTCGGAGGCCGCCCCGGACACCAGGAGCGAGCCCAGGAGCCCGACGATGTAGAACGCGAACACCACGGTGAGCGTGCCCTTGGAGAACCCCATCTCCCGCTGCCACAGCACGTACAGCGGCGTCGCCGCATTGGACAGCACGAACACGGCGGCCACCGGCCAGGCGGCCAGCCACACCCACCACAACGGCGGCGCGGCCCCGTTCGCCCCCGTACCGCCAACGGCACCCCGCACGGTCCCGACCCGAGTTCCGGACATGGCTGTTCCTCCCCGACTGCCTCAGTACGACTTAAATCGAACTTAGCATGCAGTACGATGAAACTCGTACAAGAAACGTGAGAGGGAAGCCCATGCCGTCACCCGCACCCACACCCGACGAACTCCCGGACCCCCTACCGGAACCGGCGGTAGAGGACCTCCGCCTGGAGACCGTCCTGGGCGCGCTCAGCGACCCCCTGCGCCTGACGATCGTCCGCAAACTCCTCCTGGAATCCGACCAGTACGACCACCCCTGCGGCTGGTTCGGCCTGGACCGCCCCAAGTCCTCCCTCACCCACCACTTCAAGGCCCTACGCGAAGCCGGCATCACCCGCCAACGCCAATACGGCCTGGAACGCCGCAGCCACATCCGCACAACCGACCTCAACACCCGCTTCCCAGGCCTCCTCGCCCTGGTCGCGGCATGGACCCCGGAGCCGTAGGCCGGAAGCCTCGACCGCGCATTATTACGCCGTAATAATCGCGAGCTGCGATGTGTGGGGCCGGGCGGTGGGGTCGGAACAGTGGGCAAGCAGCAGATCAAGGAGTTCCTCGACGCTCACGCGTGAGGTCGGAGGATGCGGAGGCAGCCGGTTTCGGGTGCCATCCGGTCTCGGTGGCCCAGCGTTCAGCCGCGATCATCAGGGCGGGCGATGCGCGGATCCACTCCGAGGTCCCAGCCCAGGCGGCGGTTAGTGGGAGCCGTCCACAGCCACCCGGGAGAAGACCAGGGGCGTTCGCGCTACGGAGCTTAGCCAGGAAAACCTCGTGGAGCCGCCGGGCCCGGGTGCGGGCGGCCTGCCGTTGGTGCGGCGCCAGCGGATGATGCTGCCCATCCAGGCGGTCAGCGGACCGCCGTGGTCCGTCGCGGCCAGCGACCCGAGCCACGTCCGTCCGACCCGCTCTCCGAGCCGGCGGCAGAACAGCCCGCCGGCGGGCAGCAGCCGCGGGCGCCCGGCACCAGCTCGGCCATGGCCGGGTCCAGCAGCGCCCCGGTGACGGTCACCACCTCCGGGAAGACGACCGCGTACCACCTTCCGCATGGGGGTGCGCTGGTGCCGCAGGGCATGTCGGTCTTCTACCGTGCCCAGGTGATGCCGAGGTTGGTGAGGGCGGTGATGTCCGGGGGCGGTTTTTCTGATCAGTGGGTGGTGGGCTGGCCTGGGCTGATCAGTTTGGTGTTGAGGGCGGTCGGGCTTCGGGTCGGGCTGTCGTGGCTCGGTGATGGGGGACAGGAGGGCTGTTGAGCTGCTGTTTTGTCAGATGGCACGGGTGTTGATCAGGTGTGGTCATACTCCGCGTGTGGTGATCAGGTTCGTTGAGTGCTGTTATGCGGTCATCCAGTACAGGGCGGTATCCATCTCGCGTGGGGTCCAGGTGCGGATCGGGGCTGGAGCAGCGGCGAGGAGTTGGTCGATCGTTTCGATGTAGCGGCTGTAGCGGCTGTAGCGGCCGGGTCCGTGGCTGAGAGTGATACCGAGAGCGTGCAGGCCGCTGTGGGCTCGCCGGTCGTAGATGGCCATGCGGTCTGGTGCGGCTGCTGTCAGGACGGCGGAGGCGAGGGCGTCACCGGTGCGGAAGCCTGGCAGGTGGGCGAGGGCGGCGCGGCCGGCTTGTGCTGCCGCTCCGAGGCTGAGTGTGGTGTCCCGGGCGGCGGTCGTGGCCGCGGCGGTTGCGCGGCGTACGTCGGTATCTGCGAGCGTCATGAGTTCAGCCGCCCAGGGTGTGTCGGCTCTGAGCCGCTTCCACAGCAGCAGTGCTCCGATGTCGGCTTTGCCGATGCTTCCGCTGGTGTACGCACGTCGTGTTACTTCTTGCAGGGTCTCGTCGTAATACGGGCTGACGGTGTCGGTGTAGGCCTGGCGGGCGGCGGCAAGTCGCTCCCAGTGCTCGGGTGCCAGGCTGAACGAACTGTCTGTCATGGGCGCTGCCCGTCTTGTCGGAGGGAGGGAGCAGGGCTGGTCAGTCGCTGCCTGGAGGGTTGCCGCGATGTTGGCGCAGTGCTTGGAGGATGCGCTCGCGGTGTTCGCCCTGGGGGTTATCGGGGTCGGGGGCGTCGAGGAGTGGCTCGAGGCGGCTGTACAGCGCCTCGAGGCCGATGAGCGCGTCAAGGCTTTGGAGCGTGTCGTGGTCGATGACGGGGAACGGTGTCCGCTCGTGCGGAAGGAGTACGGCCAGGAGGTCGAGCGGGGTCCATCTGTCGTCAAGCCGCTGGTTGATCCAAGCCCGGGCGTTCTCGGGCGCGCTGTGACGCCATGCCCACAGGAGGATGCGCTCCGGCTCCGTGAGCTGGTCGACGGGCCGGCGTGCGGCTGGCGCGAGGTGCCGCGCGATCTCGTGGCTGATCAGTGAGCGGGCCTCACCGATCCAGTCAGGCCTCGCCGCTGCCTGTATGTGGTCTGGGCTGTCTGAGCCGTCTCGCCTGGTGATGCGTTGAAGGGTGCGAGCAGCCAGGATGGCTCCGTCGGCGGTCTCGGCCATGGTCTTGAGGACGGCAGGCCGTTCGGGCTCGGCAAGGTCGGTCAGGAGATCTGCCGCGAGGATGCTTATGGCGAAATCGGCAGTGAGTAGGCCGAACGCCCCTTGAGGGGCGGCAGTGAGGTGGCCATGTTGCTGGGCTGCGGCTTCGAGGAGCGCGACCGCCGGAAGGGGAATGCCAGCGGTGCGCTTGTACTGGATACGGCGGGTGATGCGCTGGGTGTCATCGCGTAGGCGCAGGAGGAGTTCGTCTGCTTCGGGGCCTGGAGTGCCGTCGGCCAGTTGCTGCAGGGCGGTGTCGAAGGTCTCCTCGGGAAGGTCGTCGTCGGGGACGCCGAAGACCATGTACCGGTCGAAGTAGTCGATGCTGCCGATGCCGCGCCGCAGCGCAATGGCCTGGGTGTCGGCGCCATAGCCGAGAGCCTGCCGGAGTGGTGCGAACAGCATGCCCATCAGGCCGATCACGCCGTCCAGGTGCTGTTCGGCGACGCCAGCGTCCTGCAGCCTGGTGCGCCAGCGCTCGGTGCGCTGTTCGGGCCGCTCGTCGCGGCGCGAGGGCAGGTCGACGCTGGTGCCGGTGAGTTCGGCTCGGTGCTGCCACAGCAACTGGTACGCGCGGGGCTCACTGGTGCGCAGGAAGGTGACGAGCAGGAAGTCGACGATGTCGACGTTGCCGGTGAGCTGGCCGAGGGTGGCGTCCACCTGGCCGAAGAACCGCTTGATGGCCCGCGGAGTACGCAGCCGGCCCTGCAGGTGCCGGTAATAGGCCTCGGAGAGCCTTTCCTGCTCGCTGGCTCTCAGGGTCAGGCTGTGCGAGGCGAGGACCGCGGAGAGGGAGCGGTCGACCAGAATGTCGGCGTCGCGCTCGCGGAACGCGGGAAGGTCCAGCCGGACCTGGATGATCTTTTCCAGGAAGTCGCGTGCACGGGACTCGCTGTTGCCGACGAGCTCACTGCGTTGCATGACGTCGAGCAGGGTCCGTTCGTCGAAGCTGATCAGGTAGTACACATTGGGCAGATGGCCTACGAGGCGTACCAACTTGAAGACGACGAGGAGCTCTTCGGGGGTGAGGCGGTCCAGGTCGTCCATGACGACGAGGACCGGGCGGCCCGCTTTGCGCAGGGCTTCCTCGGCCTTGCGTTTCGCGGCGGATGCGCTAGTGTCCCCGCTGATGCGGTTGCTGACCTCTTGGACCAGCCCCTCGGAGTCCAGGCCGAAGAGAGCAGTGACCTTCCCCAGAGGGCTGATGGCCTGTCCGAACCCGCCGATCTTCTCCCGTGCCTCGGACCACCGCTCGCTTTTGGGGAGGGCTTCGCGGATCTCGCTGAACAGCGCCAGGGTCAGAGACTCCAGATCGGAGTACAACCATGGGTTGAGCTCCGCGACCAGCCAGCCTTCCTCATTCCTCGACTCCTGTAGTCGGCGTGTCACCTTGCCCAGGACGCTGGACTTCCCTGACCCCCACGGGCCGATCAGCGCGAGGACTCCGGTTTCGGTCTGGGCTCGTACCCGGTCCAGCAGGCTGATCACATGCTGGGCATATTGCCCGTGTCCGAGCAGGTCAGGCCCTTCCTCGTGGTCGAGGAAGGGTTCGTCGTTGAAGAAGTGCGCGTTGGCCATCTGCCCATTGTCGAGACAAGAAGGGAGGTGGGTGCAGGAGTTCGCGTTGTTCAGGTTGCAACGAGGCCAGCTGTGGTGAGGAGGTGTTGTTGTTGGGGGTGAAGGAGCGGCCAGGCGCGCCGTTGTTTGGTCAGCCAGCGGCGGGCTGCTGGGTGGCGGGGGTGGGTGCGGGCGTGGTGGTAGGTGCGTTGCCACAGGATCGGCCAGGGCGGGTTCCACCAGGGATCGATCACGGCGAGGGCCTGCTGGGTGGGGGAGGGGCTGCTGCGCTTCTTCGCGAGCTCGCGCTGCCGGTTGAGCCATTCGCCGAGAGGGAAGCCGTCGTGGACGGTCTTGATCGGCGGGCAGAGGTGGCCGTATTCGCTAGCCCAGGTCCGGGTATGCGTGAGGGCTTCGGCGTGGGGCCGGGGCCGGGGGCTGGGCGGCCAGTGTCCGGCGGTCTGAGCGGTGATGCCGATGGCGTTCAGCAGGTGCTGCTGGTCGGGGTGGAGTTGGTGGTAGGTCAGGCAGGCGCGGGTGGTCCAGTTGCCCAGGACGGTGCTCGGTGCGAGGATGCGGGCGACGGGGTCGTACGGTTCGCCGGCTTCGATGTGATTGCGGGCGCGGTAGTAGTTGCGCTGCCAGACGATGTCCCAGGGCGGGTTCCACCACGGGTCGATTGCGGCCAGCTCGGTCAGGTGGGGTGAGGGCGGCAGGCCGTCGCGGGCGCGTTGTTTGGCCCGGTTGCGCTGGCTGAGCAGCCACAACCCCAGCGGATACCCGTCGTGCCGGGTGTCGCGGGGGGCTGCGAGGTGGCCGTGTTCGGCTGCGTAGGCGCGGGCGTGTGCCAGGGCTGTTTCGAAGCCGGGCCTCAGGTCGGGACGGTGCCCGAGGCGGCTGCGGGGCTCGCGGGGACGCTTGGGTTCGGCGGCGCGTCGTGTGCGGCGTCGATGGGTGGAAGCGGCAGGATCCGCACCCGTTCCGGCCGGGCTGGGCTTGTCTGTCTGCGGAGCCGGGGCGGCAGCCGGTCTCGGCGGTGCCGTCCCTGCGTGTTTCCGGGCGCTGCGTGCCACCTCGGCAGTGATGCCGATGTCGGTGAGGAGTTGCCGCTGCTCCTCGCTGAGCTCGTCGTACGTAGCGCTCTGGCGCCACAGCCAATCAGCGGCACCAGAGTCGTCGAGGTCACTGAAGCCGTTCTCAGCCTGGAAGAGACTACCGACTGCGGCGTCACGAGCCCGGTAGTAGTGGCGCTGCCATGACAGGCCCCAGGGCGGGTTCCACCAGGGATCGATGTCCGCGAGGGCCTGAGCCCGGTCGGCGGGCAGGGGTCGGCGATCAGAGCGACGGCCCCTGCGCTGGTTGCCCAGCCACTGACCCAGTGGGTAGCTGTCGTGCAAAGCCGCGTGGGCGACGACGGCGAGGTTGCCGTGGACGTCGGCGAACGCGCGGGCATGCGCCAGCCCTACATGGAAGCGTTCGGCGGAGCTGCGACGTCGAGGGTGGGCGGCGACCGCCGCCGCGGCGTCGATCCCGATCTGGGCGAGGAGGCGTTGTTGTTCGGGGTGGAGGGCCGGGTAGCGGGTGCACTGCAGGTACAGCCATTCACCCAGGCTGTAGCTGGTGGTAGGGAACCCGCTGGCGGGCCCGAGCGGGCCGCTGGCTTCCATATGATCGCGGGCTTGGTGCCAGGTGCGCTGCCACAGCGTGCTCCAGGGCGCGTTCCACCACCGGTACAGCGCATAGAGGGCGGCGGCTTGATGGATGGGCAAGCGGGTGTGGCGGGTGCGCAGGTTGGACAGCCACGTGCCCAGCGGGTAATCCCCCGAAGCGTCTTCCTTGGGGACGGCCAAGTGCCCGAACTGCTGGTGGTAGGCACGGGCGTGCGCAATGCCTCTCTCGAAGGCACGTTCGGCTTGAAGGCTGTGGCCACGCAGCCGTTTGACCGGCCGTGGTTCTGGCTGGCCGCTGTCGGTGCGTGATTCCGGTGGGGGCAGGAGGTCACTGAGGGGCCGGGGCCGGTGCGATGAATGCACCTTCCACAGCTTCTGCTGCGCCGCAGGTGTCGGGTCGGCGTTGGTGAGCACGCAGGAGTGGGCCCAGGTGAACAGCGGTCCGTGGGTGACGGCGGCGAGGCGGTGGATGAGCCACGGCCGCTGCAGCTCATGAGCGACCTCGGTCAAAAGAGCGGGTAGCTCACCAAGACGGTAGGGGAGATGGCCGCCCGATTCGGCGACAGCGCGTTGCTGCAGGGAGCGGCTGGCCAGCAGACGGGCGAGGGCGACGGTCTCGGGATAGGTGATCAGGTCGCGTGCGGCCACCTTCCACCAGCCGGGATCGGCGCCGTCCGGGCGTGTGGCATCGAGTCGCGCCGGCCAGGCGTGTTCCTGGCGGGGCCAGGGCTGCTCCCACCAGGAGTTGGTGATGGCACGAGCGACCTCGAAGGCCTGCGCCCCGATGGGGGAGCGGTGCAGCAGCCTGGCATGCTGCCGCTGGGCTTCGATCACTTCCGGGCACGGGCCGAGGGGGACGGTCAGCCCGCCGGTGTGGGGCAGGTACAGGAGCCAGTACCGGTGGCGCGCGCAGACGCGCTGCTCGGGGGCCAGGTACCGGCGGGCGGGCACCTCTCGTCCGGTACGGGCGGCGGTGCATGCGGGGCAGGCAGGCCCCCATGCGGCGACGACCTCCTCACCGCGCAGCAGCCGCCCGACCGGGCCCATCCCGTACTTTCCGCTCGGCTCTTCCCGCGTCCATGCGGGCAGCGCCTGCTCGAGCATGTGCTGCGGAACATGGCAGAGTGCGGCGACCCGGTCGCGTGCCTGGGCGTTGAGGTGGATCTCGCTGTCTGGGTACAGCATCCCGGTGAGGTTCTGCAGGCCGCCGACGTCGGTGACGGCGGCGAGCACGTCACGGACCCCGAGGTGGTACCGGGCGGCGATCCTGGTCAGGAACGACAGCGTCAGCTCCCCGTTCAACGCAGCGATGCGTCCTGCCGCGCCGCCGCCCACGGCGGGCACGATGCTGCCGGATGCTGCCCGTTCGCGCTCCGCTCGTCTGTTCCGGGGCAGGCGTGCGGGTGCGGGCGTGCTGGACCGGTACGCCATTGCGGATGCCCTACGTGCGCCGTGCGGGCCGGGACGGCCTGGCCTGGGCTTCGGCGGCCGCGTCGAGTTCGACCTCGGCGAGCAGCTGCTTGGTGATCCGCTCGGTGCCTTCCGTGATCGCGATCAGAGCAGCTTCACGGATGAGGTGGGAGAGGCTCCCGATCCGGCCTGCGGTGCGGGCGTGCAGGTAGGCGGCGTGCTTGACCAGGGTTCCGGTCCGGTGTGCGCGCAGCCGCAGCAGGTTCTCCATGGCCTGCACGAGGTCGTTCCAGACGGCCCGGTCCTGCTCGGTCGCGTACGCCAGCGGCCGGTGCCTGAAGAGCTTGAACCGGCCGGCGATCTGGGCCCCGCGCACTCCGCTGAGCAGTGAGGAGGTCTCGATGTCGATTGCGGAGTACACGAACGTGGCCGGGATGCGTTCGCCGAGGTACTTCAGCTGGTCGGAGGTTTCCGCGCCGGCGCGCCGCTGGGTGTCCAGGAGGTGGACGTCGTCGACGAGGACCAGCTGGGTGCCCAGCTCGCCCAGCAGGTCGCACACGGCGCCGGTGATTTGGGTCTGGTTGAGGCGGTCGGTGATGGGCATGTTGAGGAACCGGGCGAACTCGCTGACGAGCATCTTCGGGGTGGCGGCCGGCGGCACGCTGATGAACAGCACAGGCCTGCGCGCGGCCTGCCCTGGGTGTTGGCGGGCGTCGGCCAGTTGGAAGGACCGCCCGAGCGCCATCATCGTGGTGGTCTTACCCGTGGTGGCCGGGCCGGAGATGATCAGACCGCGGCGGGCGCCGGCCTGCTGGCGGCGGTTGACCAGCAGCAGCCGCCGAACGGCGGTGAAGACACTGTCCATGGCCGGGGTACGCATGACGGCGAGTTCGGAGTGGTAGTCCTCGCGCTCCGTCTGCGGCCAGACCGGGTCGGCGGCATCCCGGGCGGGGGCTGGCGCCCGGTGAACGAAGGCGTCCCAGCCCTGCCATACGGTCGGAGGGGCCAGCGGGGCGAACCCGGCGGTGTCGTTCGGGGACAGGCTCACCATCGCAGGGACTCCTCGGCGGGATCGTAGACCGTGACCCGGGGAGGCGCAGGCGCAGGCGTATCGGCTTCCTGCGCCAGGCCGGCCGAAGGGCCGCTCAGCAGCGTGCCGTCAGCCGGCCCGGTGCCCACGCCACCGTCGCCGGCGCAAGCGTCCTCGTCTTCGCTGTCGTCGGCGAAGACGTCCTCATCATCAGGCTTGAGTACCCCGGCTGGCGGCTGCTGGCCGTACAGGATCCCCCATACTGCGCCGTCCTCGTTCGCGGCGGCACCGGCGCGGGCCCGGGCGGCGACGACCTTCTCTCGGCGGGTGCCGTGTCCGGCGGCGGCGCGTTCCAGTAGCTCGCGCAGGGCGAGGGCCAGGTCGTGTTCGTGGCTCACGCGGCTGCCGCGCTGGGCGACGGTGCGCCTGACGTGCTGCCAGGTGAAGTCGGTGAACGGGGCGGTGACCAGGGTGCGGTGGATCCATGGCACCGCTTCCCAGCGGTATCCCTGCGGCAGGCCGGCATCCGGCAGGCGTACCCAGACCTGGCCGGGGGCGTGCGGGTTGCAGTGGATTTCCCACAGCCCGTCCGCCGTGGGGGAGGACTCGCCTCGGTAAGGGTTGAGGATCTTGTGGTCGTAGGTGCGGTAGTCGATGCGGATGCCGTAGTCGTTGATCTTCTGCCGTTTGACGGGCATCAGCTCGATGTAGTCTTCATGCCCCAGCGGTACCGGGACGTACCCGCATACGGCGACCAGCGCCGCCCACATCTCGTTCGGTGACAGGGCGCGGCGGGGCATCATCGGGTGCCGCAGCCCGTCGTGCTCGCGCTCTTGCCACCCGCAGACGATCCACTCCTGCAGCAGGTCGTCCAGCTGCGCGAGCGTCCATACCGCCTCGCCTTCTGCGTCCCGGCCGCGTTCGCCGGTGTGCGAGCCCGTGTAGCCGGCGACGTGCTGGGCGAACAGCGTGTTGATCGAGGAGAACGTGCGTTCCACCTGCCCTTTGGCCGGCCCGTTGCCCGGCGGCGCCGGCTGCAGGGAGATGCCCAGCGATCCGCAGGCGGCGACGAACGAGGACGAGACGAATACCTTGCCCTGATCGACCACGACGGTCTGCGGGGTGATGACCGGCCGCGCCGCGACCCCTTCCAGACGGGCGTCCACGCTCTGCAGCCGCTCGTACGGGATCACCGAGCGTTCCATGGCCAGCGCCTCGGGCCAGTCGGGCTGCATCGGCGCGGGAACCATCATCTGCGCCAGCAACTGCGCCGCGTCCACACTGCGGGTCCCCTTCGGCCGCAGCACAGCAGCGCAGATACTGCGGGTCGCCACATCCAGCGCGATGGTCAGCTCGGGCCGCTCCACCACCCCGTCGTCCAGCACCACGAAGACATCGAGCACGGTGCTGTCCATCATCACCAGCTCACCCGGCGCCGTTACCGTCGTCGGCACGAACGGAGGAGCCGGCCGCGCCGAGCGCCAGCGGCGCTGTCGCGCACTGCCCAGCAGCCCGTGCCCGTCGCCCAGGGCGTGCACCAGCCGGTTGAACGTCGCAGTCGACGGCAGCGCCACCGCCCCGAGGCCGTACCGCTCGGCCAGCAGCCGCTCGGTGTACATCCGAAGCCGCCCCAGCGTTCCGCTGGAGCGTTCCTGCCCGGCTTCCAGTACCTCCCGCAGCGCGGCCACCACCCGCTCGTCCGCACGCCCCAGCGCCGACCGGGGCCGCACGGTCCGCTGATCCACCAGTCCCCACACCCCGCCGTCGCGGTAACGGGCCCGCATCCGCCGCACCGTCACCGCACTGGTCGGCATCCCCGCCGCCGACAGCTCCGCCGCCTTCGCCTCCTCCCGCTGCGCCAGCGTCCGCACCTCCGGGTCGTACTCGGCCCGCGCATGGCCGACCCCACCGGATCCGCCCGGGTGCCCCGTCTCCACCTCCCGCACGTGCCCCTCCCAGGCCAGCGCTCGCTCCCGCACCGTCGCAGGTAACGAATCCAGCAGGCCCAGCGGCGCCACCCGGCGAGCGGCGGGCCCATCCACAACCTCGAAGCCCTCGCCGGCGAACAACAGCGACAGCAGCAGCGCTGCCGTCTCACCGTTCTTCGCGATCAGCCGCACCTGCCCGCCGATAAGTGCGGCCACCGTCCAGGTCCGGCCCTCGAAACGCACCCGCGACCCCACCTCGACCACCGGCCCGACAACCCCCCGGCCTCCTGCCCTCATCACGCCGACCGCGCCCACACCGGCATCCGCTCATGCATCGGAGCGCCCAGATCCGCAGACAGCCGCCCCGCCCACAGCGCATGGAACAGCGCAGGAAGGACCACCATCGGATCCCCGACGGTCCTGCGCACGCCTTCCCACAGCGGCCTACGCCCGGCGAACGACTCCTGCAGCGTGACCGCCAGTCGCTGTCCTCCGTGGTACCGCGGATGCCGGTACCCGGCCAGCCAGGCCACGTTGCGCCGGTACACCGGATCGACCGGCCCCAGCACCCAGTACCGCCAGCCCACCGCAGCACACACTTCGCCGAGCACCGTTGCCAGGTACCGCTGCCGTTGCGAAAGCTCCTCGCCGGCGGTGCAGTCCGCCAACACCCCCTGGCCGTCAGCGAGCCGGAGCATCATCTGCGGGACATGCGTACGCACCTCGTCCCGCTCCCGCCACCGCAGTTCCAGCGGCTGACTGGCCAGATACGTCACGCGTGGGTCGCGGTCGAGCAGCATCACATGCAGCCGCATCGCCCCGGAGCCGTAGTGCACCAGCCGTCCGGTGGTCGCCGACCACCACCATCCCGGCGCCGTGCGCTTGCCCTTGCGGACAGGAAAGTGCTTCAGGGGTGGACACTGCTCGAAGGGCACTTCGGCGGCCGCCGCGGACCACGGCGAACACTCCGGCGTGCCGCCCGCAGCCATGAACCGCACGTCCACGGCCCCGACATCGACCGGCCCCGCTCCTGTCGCATCCCACTCCACGCTTCGCACACAGGGCCAAACGCTTATCGGCTCATCCGGTAATGGGCATAACAAGCCAACCGGGCGCGCCAGCCGCAGGCCCGCCCGCCGGCTTTGCCCGGGCGTCCGTGACCACGAGGGCGCGCGACCGCCATCAGCCGTGTTCGGGATCTGCGGCCCAGGCGTAGCCGAGCTTGACGAAGGCTGCTCGCTGCTGAGCATCCAGGCGGTCACGTCTGGCCTTGTGGTTGCTCAGAAACACACCCAGCCTGATCAGCGAACCGTCCGGCAGTTCTTCAACGTGCGCTCTTCCGACAACAGTTCTTCCTTCCCGCGCAATGTACTGAGCCAGGGCTGCCAGACCGTGCTGGAAGGATGACGCCTTCCCAGCGCCCTCGACTGCTGGGGCGGGGGCGGGGGGTTCGGCGGGCTCTACGCCCAGGTTGGTCAGTCGTTCCTGCTGCTCGGTCGACAGGTGTGCCCAGGTGCCCGGGTTCTTCTGCCGCTGTAGCCAGCGTCCGATGTCGTCGCCCTCGAAGACGACACCTGGTTCGATGGTCGGCAGGTGGCCGTCGGCGTCGACGAGGTCGGCGAGTACGCGGTAGTGGCGCTGCCAGTCCAGCGGCCACGGGCAGTCCCAGTCCTCATCGACCGCCGCCAGCTGCTGCGCGCGCTCCTCAGCCCGGTCCGGGTCCTTGCCGAGGCCGCCCTTGCGTCGGAGGTTGGCGAGGTGCTGCCCGATCGGCACCATGGCTTCGCCCTCGCCCCACACCGCGTTCTGGCGGGGCGCGAGGTGTCCCATGGTCCGCCGGTAGGAGCGGAGCATGGCGAGCTTGTTCTCCCAGGCTTCCTCGCCGGGCTCCCAGACCATTCCGGCCTCCGGCGCGTCCAGGAGGGTTTTGCGCCGTTCCTCCAGCTCCCCGGCCCGCAGTGCCTTGCGCTGCTGATGCACCCACCGCCCAAGCGGGAAGTCCTTCGTGACTCCCACCTCGACCTTGACGTCGTACGGAACGGCGTAGACGCCGGTGATCTCCTTCTCCGCCCGCCAGCGGATCAGGGCCTGGTAGCCCTCCAGCCACACCAGGGACTCGGGTCGGTAGACCCGGGTGCGCAGGAAGGCCGCGATCGTCGCCGCGTCCCGAGGGCTGGAGAAGTGGAGCAGGGCGGCTTCGGCGACGGCCTGCGTGTCGTCGTCCTCGTGGCCCTCGCTGCCGCCCCTGACGATTTGCCCGTCCTTGTCGCGTCGGACGTGGACCTTGCGATTGCCGCTGGTGAGCGCCCGGGAAGCGAGTTGTTCGACCAGACGTTCGTCATGCGAACGCAGGCCCTGGAGAACCGCTACAAGAGGGCGGAAGCTGGCGCTGGCGACCATGTCGGTGGGGTCTTCGCCGGGTTCCAGGAAGATCGGCACGATGATCCGGGCGACCTTCGTGCTGCCGTCCTTGTTGAGGCGGAGCGCCCGGCCGATGTTCTGGACGATCTCGACCTGGGAGCCGCGGGTGTCGGCGAAGCAGATCGAGTCGACTCCTCGCTCGCCGGTAATGTCCACCCCCTCACCGAGCACGCGGCAGCTGGCGAGGAAGGCGCGGTGCACCCGGCGCCCGGTCGCGTCGATGCCGTTGGCGAACTGCCGCAGCACCTCACGCCGCTCGGTGACGAGGTGGTCGCCGCACAGCCACGCCGACCAGACCCGGTCCGGGGGTACGTGGCGGCCGGCCTCCAGCTCGTAGAACTCCGCGTCGATCGACGACGCGGGCAGCCGGTCCGCAGCGGCGAGGTCCTCGTCGGAGGCGTCGTTGGCGTACAGCTCGGCTGCGGTCTCTGGGAGCTTGTCCGCGAACGCGCGGGCTTCTTCGACCTTCTGGTGGAAGGTCATGACGGTGCGGAGGTTGTGTGCGGCGGCGTGCTCCAGGAGCGCGGCTTGCAGCAGGGCCAGGCGCCGGCCCCGCTGTGCTTCCTCCGACTCCCCGAGGACCGGCGTGGGATCGCGGATCTCCAGGACGTCGATCTCGAATCCGGCAAGGATTTCCCGCTCGATCGCTTCCGACAGCCCCAGCTCTGCGAGCCAGGCGCCGTAGGTGCCCTCCGGGTCGTCCGACATCGTCGCGATCTCCACCTCCTGCACATCCGCGCCCTTCCTCGGCCGGGGGGCGGCGAGGATGCGCGGGGTCGCGGTGAGGTAGAGCCGGAAGTCCGCCGGGATGCGCTGGTTATCGTGGATCGCCGCCCACGGACGGCCCAGGTCCCCCGCGGTTGAGTGGGCCTCATCCACGATCGCGAGGTCAAACCCGTCCATGCGCTGCCCGTACAGCCGCTCTCCGCCCGCCAACGCGGCCTCCAGCGGCCCGCGAACCTTCCCCTGGCCCCCGGGTGCGTCGGTGTCCTCGCGGTCCACGAGAGAGGCGTACGTGGCGAGCACGACGACCGGCCCGGTCCTGGCCCATAGGGCGAGCTGAATCGGGTTCGTGGTGGTGCGCACCCCCAGCTCGTTCAGCACCGCGTCGTTCTCCAGCGAGCACACCGCGACCATCGGAGCCCGGTGGCCCACCAGCCGCCACGCCTGGGCGGTCTGCGCGAGCAGGTCCAGGGTTGGCACGGTCACGAGGATCCGGCCGTCCGCGAAGCTCTCCAGCGCGCACGCGGCGGCCGAGATTGTCTTGCCCGAACCGGTCGCTGACACGATCGTGCCTCGGGCACCCTGCGGGGGCACGGACGACCTTGCAGGAAATCCCACCCATTTTCTGAACGCCGACTTCTGGTCGACTTGATGTTCCCTGAGCGAGACTCTCGACATATCGGATCTCTTTTCTTGTGGGCTCGGTTTCGGCGGTGAGGTCACCTGTGTCTGTCTATGTGTCGAGTCCTCTGAGTCCCCAGGCGTCGAGTCCGGCGTAGATCGTGGCGGTCCGGCATGGGGGCGCGTGCATGACTTCGGCCTCGCCGCGGTAGATGGCGATGAGCGAGTCGGTGCCGCGCCACCAGTTGTCCGCGATGCCGGCCACCTCGGGGACGGCATCGAAGCTGTCGAGGTCGATGCCGTCCACCTCTTCACCTATCAACGTGGTGGTGCTGCGAGCGCACCGGCGGGCATGGTCAGCCAGCGCCAGTGCCTCCACCCACCCTTCGATGCTGGCGTGCAGGGGGGCCCAAGTACCGGCATGGAGCCCGAACTCTCCGCTGGGCCCGATCATGAAGGCGTAGGGGAGCGCAGTACGCTGCTGGCCGGCGCTGAAGTGCCAGTCCGGCTCAGGCCCTTCAGGTACGTCTCCGCTGAGAGTCCGAGGCCCACCGTCGTAGTGGGGAGAAGGAGGAAGCACGAGGCCACCCCAGACGGCCTCATAGGCGGACACCCGGTCGATCTGCGCCTTGGGGACGCCGTGCTCCATCCACTTGGCTCTGTACTGCTCAATGTCAGTACGGCCAGCCCAATGACCGTGGGCTCGAATGAAGTATTGCGCCCTGCGTGTGATGCCTGCCGGTATTTCCTGACCGATCACCATGACACCCACCTCAGCATCCCTTGCGTTTCCACCAAATCTACATGCTGCATCACTTTGATGCACTCACCATGCTGGAAGCCACACGAACGACTGGCCACCCTCCCCGTAGCCAGCCGCCCGCGAAGCGGGCTTCTGGTCCGGGAGCGAAGCGGACGGGCCGGGGTGGAGCGAAGCGGAACCCCTGACGGTCGGCCACTTCGTGGCCGACCGTCAGGGCATCGCAAAGCGAAACCCGTTCACTGCGTTCACGGAGCGAAGCGGAGGGAAC